>JADFDB010000033.1 GCA_018263175.1 Spirochaetota bacterium | reverse complement strand
TCAGCCCTTCGATGCCAGGTTCATCTTCGCGGTCCTGGCGATCGGGCTCCCGATCATCTTCGCGGTCCATATCTACAAAAGGCCCGTGGCCGGCGGCATCTATTCGCTGGCGACGACCGTCTTCGGCGTCGTTTTTATCGCATTTTTGTTCTCGCATATCATACTCCTTAAAGCCCTCAAGGATGGCTATATCTATGTGCTTATACTGAACGCCATCGTAATGCTGAACGATTCGGGCGCGTACTTCGGCGGCGTGTATTTCGGCCGGCACAAGGCGGGTTTCAAGGTGTCCCCCAACAAATCGTGGGAGGGGTATTTTTCGGGCCTGTTGACCAGTATTATCGCGATGCTCCTCATCAGCATGACGCTCGAATCCTTTTTCGGAAAAGCGCTTTTCAGCATGGTCGAGGCGACGATCATCGGCATCGTTCTCAGCGTCATCGGTAACATCGGCGACCTCGCGGAGTCCGCGATCAAACGCGACGGCTCGATAAAGGACTCGGGTTCGCTCATTCCCGGCCACGGTGGCTTCTGGGATGTTTTCGATTCCATGATCGTCACACTGCCGCTTTTTTACTATTATCTTGTGCTCAAGGGCGTCCAGTAAACCGGCACGCGATGTCCGTATCGGTCAGCATTCTGGGCTCCACCGGGTCCATCGGGATATCGGCGCTTCGGGCCATCCGCTCGCAGGGCGGCGACTTCAGGGTGCATGGGCTCTCGTGTAACCGCAATACGGCGCTTCTCGGAGAGCAGATCGAGGAGTTCCGTCCCGCGGTGGTGGCCGTCGCATCGAACGAGGATTCGGGCGCGTTCTGCGAAAAACTGGGGCGCCGTTTCCCGGAGGTCGAGTTCTTCGAGGGAGCGGACGGCGTCCTCGAGCTTGCGCGGCGCGACGTCGATATAGTTCTCTCGGCAATTGTCGGCGCGGCGGGCCTCAGGCCCACGCTCGAAGCCGTGCCGCACGCGCGTCGGATAGCGCTCGCCAACAAGGAAACGCTGGTCATGGCGGGCGGGCTTTTCATGAACAGAATTCGGGAATGCAATGTCGAGCTCATCCCGGTTGACAGCGAGCACAGCGCGGTGTTCTCGCTCCTCCAGAACCTTGATTCGTCCGAGGTCGAGCGGGTCATCCTGACCGCGTCGGGGGGGAGCCTCCGCGACCGTAGCGCCGACGAGCTCGGCGGCGTGAGCCCCGGCGAGGCGCTCAATCATCCGACCTGGAGCATGGGAAGTAAAATTACGATCGATTCGGCTACGCTCATGAACAAGGGGCTCGAGGTGATCGAGGCGCACCATCTTTTCGACATGCCCTACGACGCGATCGACGTTATCATACATCCGGAGAGCGTCGTCCACTCGATGGTGGAAACGATAGACGGGTCGCTGTACGCCCTGCTCGGTGTTCCGGACATGGCGCTCCCCATCCTCAACGCGCTCGCGTATCCGGAGAGGAGGCGGAATCCGTTCGGCCGGCTCAGGCTCGAGGACCTCGGCGGCCTTCATTTCAAGGCGCCGGACGCGCGCCGCTATCCCGCGCTCGCCCTGTGCTATGGCGCGGGCCGTGCCGGAGGGACGACACCGGCGGCGCTCAACGGCGCGAACGAAACGGCCGTGGGCCTTTTCCTGGCGCATAAAATCGGATTTACCGATATCGTGCGCCTGGTGGAGGAAGTGCTTGCGCTGCACCGGCAGGTGGCCGATCCGGCCATCGACGATATTTTCCAGGCGGACGCCTGGGCGAGGGAAGCCGTACAAACTATTCTGCGAGGTTAATGATGGCGATACTTACCTACATACTGGCCGCGGTGATACTGCTCGGGCTGTGCATCTTCGTGCACGAGCTCGGCCATTTGCTCGGCGGCAGGATGGTCGGCATAAAGGCGAGGGTCTTCTCGATCGGGTACGGGAGGGGCTTCATCAAAAAAAAGATCGGTGATACGACCTACCAGCTCACGCTGATCCCGTTCGGGGGCTACTGCCAGTTCTACGGGGAAGACCCGTCCGAGGAGCGCAAGGGCGAATCGTACGAATTTCTCTCCGCCCCTCCGCTTCGGCGCGTGGTGACGGTCATAATGGGGCCGCTCTTCAATCTCTTCTTCGGGATCATCCTTTTCTTTCTGATGAACATGATCGGCTACAACGTCGAGACCAACAAAATATATATCCCCGACTATTTCACCCACGGGGAATACGTTTCCCCGGCGTACTCGGCGGGTATGCGGACCGGCGATGCCATCGTCGGCATCGGCGCGAAAAAGATATCCTCGTTTCAGGACATCCAGAACTCGGTCGTCTTTTCGGAGGGGCGCCCTGCGGCGATCAGGGTGCTGCGCGAGGGCCGGAACATGGAGTTCACGGTAACGCCGAAACGCTTTGCCGAAAAAGGGTACTACACGCTCGGCGTGATGCCCTACGGCGAGCGGGTGCTCGTGGTGCGGAGCCTGGAAAATGAGGCGGCTCACGGCGCGGGAGTGCGTCAGTTCGACGAAGTCAGGGCCCTCGACGGCCGTCCCGTCGAAACACCCGCGGAATTCACCGAGTATATCCGGTCCAGGGCTGGCAGGGCGATCATCATGCAGGTGGAAAGGGGCGGGAAGGAGATGGAAATTTCCGTAACGCCGCGCCTCAGGGAGACGCTTGGCATTCGGGAATTCGAGGACGCGCGGTTCAAAGGCGAGAAGATCGAACTCTCCACGGACAAGCTCGACCTCGTGAAAAACGGCATCGCCCGGGGGACCGTGAAGATAAACGGCGAGCGGGTGCTCTCGGTCGAGGATCTCCGGCGGCGCGTTGCAAAAAACGGCGGCAGGGTCGTGCACCTCGAGACCGCCGGCGGAAGCTACACAGGGCAAATCTCCTATGAAAAATTCGGGTTCATCGGTGTCGAGACGGGAATAGCGCCGGAGATGGTGCCGCTCCGCTTCGGCATCGGCGAGGGCTTCGTGAAGTCGCTCGTCGATCCCTATGATTTCATCGTGATGAACATCAAGGGCATCGGCATGCTCTTCGCCGGCGAGCTCGACGTGCGGCAGAACCTTTCCGGGCCGATACGGATCGCGAAGATTGCCGGCGACACGGCCTACTACCGCGGGCTGTCGGCCTTCATCATCCTGATGGCCAAGATCTCGATCATACTCATGGTGATGAACCTTCTTCCGATCCCCGCGGTCGACGGGAGTTTCATCATCTTCTTCACCTACGAGGCCATCAAGGGGAGTCCGATCAACCAGAAGGTGCTCGAAAAGATTCAGTTCGTCGGGATCGCGCTCCTCATCATTTTAGGGGTGTTTGTGATATTCAACGACCTGAGCTTCTTTCCGTTTTTCCAGAAGCTCTTTCAATAGGGGCCGAAGCGCACGCCCCGCAGGCGGCGGGGCGTGCCGCGAACGGACTGTCCCGCGCGGCGGGAAATTACGGTGATGTGTCGGTGTAGCCGGTGAGCGATTTTAGAAAAACAACACGCCGTGTCCATGTACGCGGCCTCCCGATCGGTGGCGGCGCGCCGGTGTCGATTCAGTCCATGACGAATGTACCGATCGAGGACACGGCGGCGACCATAGCGCAGATCGGACGCCTCCGCGAAGCGGGTGCAGGGCTCGTCCGCGTGGCGCTGCGTAACGAGGCCTCCCTCGAATACCTCAAGATCGTGCGGCAGGCCGTTGACATGCCGCTTTCTGCCGATGTGCATTTTAATCACCGCATCGCGATCGGCGCGATCGAGGCCGGCATCGACAAGGTGCGCATCAATCCCGGCAACATCGGCGACGACGCGAAGGTGCGTGAGGTGGTGCGGGCCGCGAAGGAGCGGAGCGTGCCGATAAGGATCGGCGTGAACGGCGGTTCGATCGACCGGGCGAAGTACCCAAACCTCAATGCCGAAAGCCTCGTCGCCTCGGCCATGGACCACGTGCGTATCCTCGAAAACAATGACTTCTTCGACATCGTCGTTTCGATAAAAGCGTCGGACGTGCGGCTCACCGTGGAGTCCAACCGGCTCTTCGCCTCGGCCGCGCCGTACCCGCTCCACGTGGGGCTAACCGAGGCGGGCTACGGGGTCTCGTGCGTGGTGCAGAGCGCCGCGGCCATCGGTGCCCTGCTCATCGACGGCATCGGCGACACGATCCGCGTCTCGATGACCGGCGATCCGGTGGAGGAGGTGGTCGTCGCGAAGAAGATACTCGAGGCCGCGGGTCTGCGGAAGGCACCGGTGCGTATCATCGCCTGCCCTACCTGCGGCCGAACGGACCCGTCGCTCGATCTGCTCTCTATCGCGCAGGAAGTGGAGCGGGAAATGATCGCGCGTTTCGGTGAAGCGCTCGAACGCTCGGGGCGGGGTATCGTCGTCGCCGTGATGGGATGCGAGGTGAACGGCCCGGGAGAGGCGGCCCACGCCGATGCGGGCATCGCCGGGGGGCGCGGCGGAGCCATGCTGCTGTTCTCGCGGGGGGAAAAGCTGCGCAGAATCGCCGCCGGCGACGCGGTGTGCGCGCTCGCCGACGAGGTGGAACGCATAGTGCGGGAGGATTCGGAATGAAGAAGGTGAACGCCGGGGAAAGAAATTTCGTTTTCCCGAAGGGCTTCCTCTGGGGCAGCGCGTCATCGGCCTTCCAGGTGGAGGGCGGGTGCGAACATCACGATTTTTACGACTGGGCGCTTCGGGGAAGGATAAAGGACGGCACCAGTCCCATCGACGCCGTGCGTTTCTGGCAGTACTATAAAGGCGACATCGCGCTCATGAAGAAGATGAACCACAACGCGGTGCGCATCGGCATTGAGTGGGCGCGGATCGAGCCCTCGGAGGGGCGCTTTGACGAGAAGGCGCTGAAGCACTACCGGGACATCCTGAAGGAAATGCGCAAAGCGAAGATAAGCCCCATGGTTACCCTGCACCATTTCGCGAACCCCATGTGGCTGGTGCGTATGGGGGGCTGGGAGAACCCCCGTGCCGTCGGCTATTATCTCCACTTCGTAAAGAAGGCGGTCGAGTCGCTCGGGGATCTCGTGGACATCTGGAACACCATCAACGAGCCGTCGGTGTACGCCGTGTCCGCCTATCTCTTCGGCGAGTTTCCTCCCGGAAAGAAGAGTTTCCGACGGTGCCTGAAGGTGATGGACGTAATGATCGAGGCGCACGTGCGCGCCTATGCGGCGATACACGAGATACACGGTAAAAAGAACTGGGCCGAAGCGCGGGTCGGGATCGCCAAGCACCTGCGCACCTTCGATCCTTATAACGTCAATAACCCGCTTGACCGATTGTCCGCGCACCTGATGGACACGTACTTCAACAATCGCTACCTGGAAAAGATCGGTAAAAAAGGGCGCACGATGGACATCTTCGGCATCAACTATTATTCCGGCGACCTCGTCCAATTTCCCATGAAGATGCTGACCCGTCCGGAGCTTCCCAAGAACAAGCTGGGCTGGGACATTTATCCCGAGGGGCTTTACCGCGTCGTCAAGCGCTACTGGGAGCTGTACCGTCTGCCGATCTATATCACCGAAAACGGCACTTGCGAGGACGGCGACGAAATCCGTCCGCACTATATTCTCGACCACCTTTATGAGCTCAGCCGCGCCATCGGCGAGGGCGTGGATATCGCCGGCTACTACCACTGGTCGACCCTCGATAACTTCGAGCTCGTCGACGGGCTCATGTCGCGGTTCGGGCTGATCCACGTGGACCACGATCATCCGAAGCGCCGGCGCACGATAAAGAAAAGCGGCCGCATGTACGGCGAGATCGCGCGTTCAGGCGGCATCACCGAAAGCATTGTGCGGAAGTATGTGCCCGACTGGCGGCCGTAAACACTCCCTGCCGGCGCTGTCGCGCTTTTTCGAAGTCCCGGCGGGGATGTACGACATCGGCATCGACGGCGCCTTTCTTTCGGGTACGGGGCGGGCTGTAAGCGGCGCAGACCTCCCG
This sequence comes from Spirochaetota bacterium, assembly GCA_018263175.1. GTDB lineage: Bacteria > Spirochaetota > UBA4802 > UBA4802 > UBA5368 > MVZN01. The sequence continues at coordinate 13,642 of JADFDB010000033.1, read as the reverse complement.
GCCGCGTATATCGCGACAGCGGTGCCGCGAAGATCGGTACGTGTTCAGAACGTGCGGCTTTCGAGCTTCCTCGTTACGGCGGCCGATTTCGGGCTATTCGTCGATGACGCGGGCTTCGTCACCGAGGCCGAGCGCGAGGGATGGGGCTGGACATGGGAGGGCGGATGGACGAAACGGGAGGGCCTCTCGTGGCGCCGTCCCTTCGGCGGCGAAGGTGATGACGCATACTGGGACCGCCGCGCGAGCATGCCCGCGCTCCAGCTCAGTTGGAACGATGCGGACGCCTGGTGCCGGTGGCTGTCGGATGCGAGCGGTAAAAGCGTCCGTCTGCCTTCCGAGGCTGAATGGGAGGCCTTCGCCGCGCTTTCGGGTGTCCGTTCAATACGCGAAATCGAAGAAGGGGAGGGCCGGCCTGCCGTAAACGACGCCGCCGACTTTTTGTACATGCTGTCGGAGATTTTTACCGGAAGCGCGAACAGTCATCCGACCGGCGTGGTGTGGGAGTGGACCGCCGACTGGTTCAAAGCCTATTCCGGCGGCAGTCCCGATGCCGATTACGGCGAGGTGTACCGGGTGCTTCGCGGAGGCTCGCTCGCAAGCCATCCGCTCCAGCGCAGCCGCGAATACCGCTTCCGCCGCTGTCCCACGGCGCGAAGCCCATTTTACGGCTTTCGCTTCGCCCTCGGTTGAGGCGCGGCCGCAATCCCGACGCCGACCACGTCGGTCATGAAATCGCGGAAATCCCTGTCCTCGATTTTCATGGCCGCCATGAGGCCGAGCTTCTTGTACTGAAGCATTCCCTCGGCCACCGAGGCGAGAAAGAGCGAGAGCATCATCGGATCGACCTTCCTGAATTCACCGGCCTCGATCCCCGCGCGCACCGTCTCGCTCATGAGCCTGAGGAGCTCGCCCATCTTTTCGGCGATGGTCCCGCGGCCGCTTTCGCCTTCGGCGTCGAACTCGGCCTTGTATTCCATAAGGATATTGTAGTAGTCGCCGTGCCGGTAAAAGAACTCCATATACGAATCGAAGGTCGAGATGAGCTTCTGCGAGCTGCTTCTACGCCGCGCCATGCCGCCCGAGAATTTCGACAGGAGCATCTCGATCGCCTCGATGCAGATGTTCGTGTAGATGTCGCGTTTGTTCTTGAAATGAAAATAGATGGCGCCGGTCGTGAGCCGCGCCTTCGAGGCGATGGTGCGTATCGAGATGCCGTTGTAGCCGAATTTTAAAAAAAGCTGCCGTGATACCTCGAGGATTTTTTCTTTATTGTTATTCTTCATTCGTGTACACTCGCCTGATAAGATGCGCGGTGCGTTCCGGCGCTCTGCCAAAATCACATAACACTGTTATGCTGTCGTGTCAAGTTATTCTGCGGATGGGTGACAAGGGCATCACGGGCTCATCGCGGGGATGTAAGGGAGGAGACGATGAAAAAAAGCATTCTCGTCGCCGGGGGAACGGGCTTTATCGGTAGCGCCCTCTGCGGCGAGCTCCACGCCGCAGGTTATGAGGTGGTGACGCTCTCCCGCGGAGGGCCGGGTGCCCAAGCCGGGGCCATACGGAAAGTCAACTGGGACGCACGGAGTCCGGAGGGCTGGCTCGAGGAGGCCGACGGCGCGTTCGCGATCGTAAACCTCGCCGGCGACAATATCGGCTCGGGAAGGTGGACGGAAAAGAAGAAACGCGCGATCCGCGCGAGCCGCCTCGATGCGGGGAGGGCCGTCGGCGAGGCGCTTCTGGCCGTGAAACAGAGGCCGAAAGTGCTTCTGCAGGCCTCGGCGATCGGGTGGTACGGCGACCGGGGAGACGACGAGCTCACCGAGGAATCGGCGCCGGGCTCCGGTTTCCTGCCGTCGGTCGCGCTCGAGTGGGAGGCTTCCACCAGGGCCGTGGAGGATATTGGCGTGCGACGTGTCGTGGTGCGGACGGGCGTGGTGCTGGGAAGCGGCGGCATGCTTGAACGCGCGGCGCTCCCGTTTTGCCTTTTCGCGGGCGGAATACCCGGCAGCGGACGGCCGTGGTTCTCCTGGATACATCTGGCTGACGTGGTGCGCGCCATGCGTTTTCTTATCGAGCGGGAGGATGCGCGCGGGGTGTACAATCTCACCGCTCCGGCACCGGTGCGCGCAGCCGACTTCTACCGGCTTCTGGGCAAGGCGCTCCATCGTCCCGTCTGGGCGCCGGTCCCGGCCTTCGCGCTCAGGCTCGCCCTGGGTGAGATGGCGCAGGAGCTCATGCTTTCGGGACAGCGGGTGCTGCCGGAGCGGCTGATAAAAGCGGGGTTCGAGTTCGAACACGCGAATCTCGCAGGGGCGCTTGCGGAAATATTCAGAGGATGAGATGATGGGCAGGCTGGTGCACTTCGGGTTGGCTACGCCTTCACTATCGCACCGCGGTTGCGCAGTATCGCGTACTCGAAGCCGTCGATCAGCACGTAGAACGAGGCGGCGTTGATGTTCTCCGAAAGCGCGTTCACCTTCCAGACCGTCTCCCCGTCGGTGAAGAGTATGGTGACCTCGACCTCGGTGGCCGTGCCGCGCTTCGCCTCGAGGATGTTGGCGCGGTAATCGACGAGCGCGATCCTGTCGATTTCCGGGAAGAGCGGCATGAGCGCCTTTTTTAAAACCCGGGCGAGCGCGTCGACGGGGCCGTTCCCGGTGGATGCCTCGTGGATGTGCCTGCCGTCGGCCTCTATCTGCACGGTGGCCTCGGGATCGATTCCGTTGTCGATGAGCTTGTAGCCGCCGACTACCTTGAACGGCGGCTCGTACCGGTCGAGCGAACGGGCAATCGTGAGTTCGCGTGTGGCGTCGTGTATTTCGTAATTGAGCATGGGATTCTCCGGGAATTTATTCTTCGGCGGAGCTGTCCTCTTCGCCGTAGGTATACGTCAACTGGAGATCATTTCCCGCCGCCCCGGAACTCAAACGGTCTTCCTTCACCTTGCCGGAGTCCCGATAGACCATGATCTCGAGTGTGTCATTGTTGTCCTGCCTGGTCACGCTGACATCGAGCGTTTCGAGATCGTCCGATGCGGCGGTACATTCGTAGATATTGCCGCCCAGATAGACGATCTGCGCCGCGTCGATGATGCGGGTGAAGCCGCCGTTAATCCGGTACCAGCCCGAAAACGAATCTGGTGCGGCCCCGTTGTCGGTCAGCAGGATGCTCAGCGTTATCGTATCTTTGGGCAGGTCGTTGCACAGCGGCATCACGAGGAGTGAGACAAGCACAAGCCCGACAATATATCGGGCCGAACGCTTCTCGTAGCGGAACCGTTTAAACCGATGCAGCTTCATCGTAATTATCTCCGTTTGTCCCAGGAACAACGAAAAAGTAATGGCGTTTGCGCGGGCCTGTCAACTAAATTACCGCATGCGGTACAGCGTATGAAGAATAAGCCCGAACTTCTCGCCCCCGCGGGCTCTCCCGAGACCTTTGCCGCGGCCTTCAAGGCCGGGGCGGACGCCTTCTATATGGGGGCGGGCGATTTTAACGCACGAAAGCGCGCCAGGAACTTCTCGCGCGACGAGTTGAAGGACGCGACCCTCTTTGCGCACCGCAACGGCAGGCGCGTCTATATCACGCTCAACACCCTCGTATTCGACGACGAGTTCCCCGGCGTGATCGACCTCCTTTCCTTCCTCGAGGAGATACGGATCGATGGTGTCATCCTGCAGGACCTGGGCCTGCTCTCCCTGCTCGGAAAGCATTTCCCTGACATCCCGGTGCACGCATCAACCCAGCTATTCTGCCACAATTCGCAGCAGGCCCTGTATCTTAAAAATGCCGGGGTGCGTCGCATCATCCTCGCACGCGAGCTTTCCCTCGACGAGATCGGCGCAATCGCCGCGGCCGTGCCGCTCGAATACGAGGTGTTCGTTCACGGAGCGATGTGTTTTTCCTTCTCCGGGTGCTGTCTGTTCTCGTCATATCTGCACGGCGATTCGGGAAACCGGGGCCGGTGCCGTCAGCCCTGCAGGACGCCGTTTGACGCGGGCCGCGGCGCGGAATACCCTTTTTCGATGAAGGACCTTTCGGCCGCCTCGCTCGTAAGCGAACTCGTCGCATCGGGCGTCTCGGCATTCAAGATAGAGGGGAGGCTCCGTAACGCGGCGTACGTGTCGCGGACGGTGGCACTGTACCGCGCGCTTATCGACGGGGCCGCTTCGACCGGCGGCACGAGGGGGCGCATGGGGAAACGCGCGGCGCCCGGCCAGCGGGAAGCGGAGGACGGCTATTTGCGCGGGCGTGACTACGGAAGGCTCGTCGGTGCAGAGAGGGCGGGCAGCTCCGGCGAGTTGATCGGCGAGGTCGTTTCAATTAAAGGATCTCAACTCGTCTTCGCGTCGGAGTCGGAGCTCGCGAAGGGATCGCGCCTGCGCGTGGTCGACGGGGAAGGAAAGATGCTGCACGAGGGGACGCTCCTGGACTATGCCCGACCCGGAGCGGGTCTCTACGAATGGAAACTGACGAAGCGGGTGCCGCGTGCCGGTCGTATGCTCGTCCACCACACCGGGGAGAGCAGGGCCTTCAGAGACTGGCCGGCCATACGGCGCGAGGCCGGTCTGCATAAATATATACCCCTGCGCCTCGAGATCACCCTCTACGCTCTGGAATGCACGGTAGTGGCGCGCTTCGACGATTTTGAGCGTATGCAATTCTCATGGCCCATCGATTCAGAGCCCGCGCGGACCGAAGCATTAAGCGAAGCGATGCTCCGGGAGATTTTCACCCGGACGGACCGTTATCCGTTCATGATAGAGGAGTGCAGGGTCCGCCTTGCGCCCGGCATCTTTGTGCACATCGGAGCGCTCAAGGCGGTCAGGCGGGATTTTTTTAAACGGATGTACGAGCGATGGGAGGCCTTGCGCGTGCATCGTGACGCCGCGAGAAAGACGGCGATTCTGAATGAGATTGAAACGATACGGGACGCGTCGTCGACCGATGAGCGGCTGTACCTGGAATACGCGGATATGGAACGAGGTGAGCGCGCGGATTTCAGGGTGATCGAATTCGAATCCATCGACGCGGCGGCACCACCGCGTCCGGACGAGGTCATTCTGCTTCCGCTCTTCGTGTCGGAAGGCGGGCTCCCGGCAATTTGTAAAACGATCGACGGCCTTGTGTCGAGGGGCTGCCGGCGGTTCATGATTCCAACGTATGGATGGATTGAATATTTCAAACGGTTCGATGGGATCGAGCTCTTCGGCGGTCCGTTCCTGTATATGGTGAATTCCCTCGCCTACGCTGCGATAACGGGGAATGGTGTGCGTTATTTCACGGTTTCCCCCGACATGCATAACGAACGGATCGCGACGCTCTCGTACCGGGGGCGGCTCGTGCCCCGTACCTTTCGCAGAGAGTTTATGGCGACACGGTTGCGGCTGCCTGAAGACTGTTATCGCGGCGCGAAGGCGCTCCTTCGGGTCGCGCACCATGCCGAGTACGATATCGTCTATGAGGCTGATAAGTGATTGACCATACGGCAAGGATGCCGGAATTTATAACAAGCGGTTCACAACAAATTCAGTAAAGGCATGGCGATGAAAATAGCGAGCTTCAACGCCAATTCGATACGGGCGCGCCTTCCCATCCTCACAAAATGGCTTGCCGATCACTCTCCCGACGTGCTGTGCATTCAGGAGACGAAGGTGCGCGACGAGGAATTTCCCGCCGACGAGATTCGATCAGCCGGGTACCACGTCGTCTACAGGGGCGAAAAATCCTACAACGGCGTCGCGATTCTGAGCCGGCTGCCGTTCGATGAAGTGCGGTACGGCTTCGACGGCGCGGGCGAGGACGAGGGTTCCCGCCTCATCCTTGCGTACGTTGCGGGTGTGCCGGTCATCAACACCTACGTTCCGCAGGGGACGGACCCGTCGTCGGAAAAGTTTACGTACAAGCTTCGCTGGTTCGAACGGCTTCGTGCATTCTTCGAAGGCCGTTTTTCGCCGGGAGATCCGCTTCTCTGGACCGGGGACTTCAATGTGGCCCCGGAGCCGATCGACGTGCACGATCCCAAACGCCTCTTGGGGCATGTGGGCTTTCATCCCGACGAGCACCGGGCGCTTGCGCACGTAAAGGAGTGGGGCCTTGTCGATGTTTTCAGAGCCCACCGTCCGGGCCCGGGTGAGTACACCTTCTGGGATTACCGCGTGCGCGACTCCGTCGAGCGCGGCCTCGGCTGGCGCGTCGATCATATCTGGGCGACCGTTCCGCTGGCGGACCGTTCGGTCGGCGCGGGCATCGATATCGCGCCGCGGATGGCCGAGCGCCCGTCCGACCATACCTTTATCTACGCCGAGTTCTCCGGCTGGGGCGACGGACTGAAATCGTGAATGCAGGGAAGCACACGCGATGAAAACGGAAGAAATGAACGAAAAGCGCAGGGATGATCTCGCCTCGCTGGCGTCGGGGGTGTTCATCTGTATGCCCGTGCGGCGTATCGATGCCGGGGTGCTCGAGCTCGTCGGGCGGTACCGTTTCAATCTCGAGATCGGCATCGACCACTATGCGCTCGAAAGCTACCCGGCATCGCACTTCGCCGATCTCGCCGATCAACTGAAACGCCTCGGCATCGCCATGACGGTGCACGCGCCATTCCACGAGCTCTTTCCCGGCGCGCCCGACCGGCTGGTTCGCGAGGCGGCGACCGCCCGGCTCGACGCGGCCTTCGACCTCATGGCGGCCTTCTCGCCCCGTTCCGTGGTGATGCACCTCAATCACGAAAACCGCAGGTTCGGCTTCGTCGCCGACGACTGGTTTTCGCATATCGTACCGGCAATCGAACGCTACGCCGGCCGTTCCCGCGGCATGGGCGCCCTGCTCGTGCTCGAGAACGTGTACGAGGAGAGCCCGCGGGCCATGGTGCGCGTCCTCGAGGCGCTCGCGGGCACGGGCGTTTTCCACTGCGTCGACGTAGGACACCTTAACGCGTTCTCCGAAACGAAGCTTGACGACTGGCTCGAGGTCACCGGGCCATACATCCGCCAGTTCCATCTGCACGATAACGACGGCTCCGGCGATTCCCACGGGCCGATCGGCAGCGGAACGGTCCGGTTCGAGCTTGTTGCTGATTTTATCGGGAGGATGGACACGCGTCCGCTCGTAACGCTCGAGCCGCACAACGAGGCAGACATCTGGCGAACGCTCGAAGGCCTCGAGAGAACGGGTATCGCGGAGGCGCTTTCGCGCTTGTAGCCGGCACGCTTGTTGCAGGGGTGTCGTTATTCGGACACCGTCCGGGGCATTGCCGGAAAAATGACGCAGGGAGGGTGACATGACCGAGGTGCTCGTGACCGGCGGTGCCGGATATATTGGGAGCCATGTGGTCCGCGCGCTGGCGGCCGGGAACTTTGTGCCGATCGTGTACGATAATCTCGAGGGAGGGTTCCGCGAGGCGGTCGCGGGCTTCGAGCTCATCGAGGGCGACATCGGCGATTACGCAAAGCTCGCGCGCGTTTTCGAGGAGCGCGATATACGCTGCGTCATGAACTTCGCGTCGCATATCGCCGTCGGCGAATCGGTCGCCGATCCGCTCAAGTATTACGATAACAACGTCGGCCGCACCATCGTCCTCTTCCGTGCGATGAAGGACGCCGGTGTGCGCGACTTCATCTTTTCGTCCTCCGCGGCCGTTTACGGCGATCCCGATGTGGTGCCGATCCCCGAGGAGAGCCCGCTATGCCCCGCGAGCCCGTACGGCCGGACCAAGTATTTCATCGAGGAGATGCTCCGCGACCTCGGGATTTCCGACGGCTTCAGATCGGTAAGCCTGCGCTATTTTAACGCCGCCGGGGCCGACCCGACCGGCGATATCGGAGAGCGCCATTCTCCCGAGACGCATCTCATACCCCTCGTACTTCGCGCGGCGATCGATCCCGGCTATGCGATAACCGTTTTCGGAAGGGACTACGATACGCCCGACGGAACCTGTGTCCGCGACTATATCCATGTAAACGATCTCGCCGACGCTCACGTGCGTGCGCTCCTGCGCCTCCTCGCCGGCGGAGCTTCCGCGGTGTACAACCTGGGCAACGGCAGCGGCTTCTCCGTGCTCGAGGTAATCGAGGCGGCCCGGCGCGTGAGCGGCAGGGCCATCGGGGCGGTCGACGGACCGCGCCGGAGCGGCGACCCGGCGCGGCTTGTCGCCTCGTCGCGGAGGGCCAATGAAGAACTTGGATGGGCCCCCGTGTACACCGATCTGGACGGCATCGTCGAAACGGCGTGGCGGTGGGAGCGCTCGGGCAAAAGGAAGGCCTATTGATCGTGCGGCCGCGGGGGAACGGCAGGGCCGTTAAAAGCGATCACCCGGCAGAATCCTACATCTGCTCATGAAATGTTGCATTATCATATATTGCTAAATATGTTGACAAATACTTCCGTCGCGATACAGGAGTTCCAGTGGACATTCCTTCGCAGGGGGCGGTATATATGGCGGATATCCGGAAGATTTTTTATCCCTCATCAATTGCGGTCGTCGGGGCATCGGAGAACCTCTTCAAGTGGGGCTCGTATATCTTCACGAACATAATAGCGGGAGGCTTCGGCGGGCGGGTCTTTCCCGTGGCGAAAAACAGGGAGACGATATACGGTCATCGGGCGTATACCACGGTGGCGGAGATCGAGGAAAGCGTCGACCTGGTCTTTATCACCACGCCGGCGGTCTCGGTGATGGGTGTGCTCGCCGACTGTGTGAAGAAGGGCGTAAAAAATGTCGTGATGATAACGTCTGGCTTCAGCGAGACCGGCGAAGAGGGAACGAGGCTCGAGGATGAGATGATCGCCTATTGCCGCGAGAACGGGCTCAGCGTCGTCGGCCCGAATACGATGGGCATCGTCAACACCGCGGCAAGCCTGTACGCGACCGGATCGCAGGTGCGCGCGCCGCGCGGCGGCATCTCGATCATTGCACAGAGCGGCAATGTCGGCAACCAGATAATGGAATGGGCCGAACAGCAGAATATCGGCATCGGGAAGTTCGTCGGTTCGGGTAACGAAGGAGTGCTCGGCTGCGAGGACTATGTAGAGTACTTCGGCGCGGACCCGGACACGAGCGTTGTTTTGATGTACGTCGAAGGCATCGACGATGGGAGGCGCTTCATGGATGCCGCGCGCCGGACGAGCATGAAAAAACCCGTAATCGCGCTCAAAGCGGGGCGGACCGAGACCGGAGGCAGGGCGGCGGCCTCGCATACCGGTGCCATGGCCGGTTCCTTCAAGACCTACGAGGCCGCGCTGCGCCAGAGCGGCATTATACTGGTAAAGGCCCCGACGGAACTGCTCACCATCTCGTCCGCTTTCGACAGCATGCCGCTGCCGAAGGGTAACCGCGTCGGCGTCGTAACGCTCGGCGGGGGATGGGGGGTCATCACCGCGGACGAGTGCGAGGAGCGGGGGCTGACCCTTCCTCCGCTGCCCGACAACGTCTACGAGAAGCTGGACCGGATGCTGCCCCCGTTCTGGAGCAAGGGGAATCCGGTCGATCTGGTCGGACAGCCCAGCATGGAGCTGTTCCTTGAATCCATGAACAGCATGGTTTCGAGCGATGCCTACGACGCGGTGATACTGCTCGGCATGGTCGGCGCGGGGAAATTCGTGCTGCGCATCCACGAATCGGCGGCAAGCATGGGATATTATTCCCGCGACAAGCTCGGAGAGCTTCAGCAATTATTTGCCGACCACCAGACGAACTTTCTTGACAACATAATCGAGCTGATGGAGAAATACGACAAACCGATCTATCCCGTGGCGCTCATCTCCACGCCCGGCGAGGAGATGATCCATTACAGGGACGGAAGCAGGTTCAAGGCCATTATCTACAAGACGCCGGAGGAGGCGGTCTTCTGCCTTGAAAAGCAATACGAATATTACCGATACACGAGCAGGAGGACGACGGGACGGCCATGAAAGAAATACTGAAGAAGGCGATGGAACGGGGCCAGAAGGCCCTGTCGGAATTCGATTCAAAGCGTCTTGTAGCGATGGCGGGGTTCCCGGTGTCGCGTAACGATCTTGCGCACTCCCGCAACGAGGCGGTGGCGATCGCGAAGAACTTCGGCTTCCCGGTCGTTCTCAAGGGCTGTTCGGATCTCCTGACACACAAGACCGAGATGGGCATGGTGAAGCTCAAGCTGAAGACCGAGGCCGAGGTGGCCGAGGCGTACGACGAGATCGCCGGAAAGGGCGTTCAGCTCGACGGAGTCCTGGTGCAGGAATGGATAGAGGGCGACAAGCGCGAGTTCGTGGTCGGCCTGACCAGGGACCCGCAGTTCGGCCCCTGTGTGATGTTCGGCCTCGGCGGCATCTTCACGGAGGCCCTGCGCGACGTGAGCTTTCGGATCGCGCCGCTCTCCGAGATGGACGCCGACGAAATGATCGACGAGATACAGACGAAAAAACTGCTCGGTGAATTCAGGGGCAGCCCCGCCGTCGACAGGGCCGAACTCGTAAGGGCGCTGGTCGGAATCGGCAAACTCGGGCTCGAGTACGATGAGATCGCCGAGATCGACATCAATCCCCTCATTGTCGACGGCGACAAGCCGGTCGCTGTCGACGCACTCGTGGTTCTCGCGGCCTCGAAGGCCGAAAAGAAATCCGCCTGATTATTTCTTGCAATCCGACAAACCGTACGGTTATACTGTCGGCGGCCCGGCGGCCCGGCGGCGCCATGGGCCGGCGGGCCGCGTCATATAAAAACCAGAACGGGGAATCATCATGCAGCTCAAGCCAAAGCACAGAAAGGTGGCGATACTCTTTTCGGGCGGTCCGGCGCCCAGCGCGAACACGGTGATATCGGCGACGACGCTCAATTTCCTCGACAACAACATCCCCGTTATCGGCGTTTTCCGGGGGTACGAATTTCTTCAGGATTTCAACGTGCACTATCCGAAACTTCGGAAGGAAGTCCACTACGAGGAGCTCAACTACAATATCACCCAGGTGCGGAACGACCGGGGGATTTATCTAAGGACTTCGCGCGCGAATCCGGGCAAAAAAATCATGGCCATCGACGACATCGATGACCCCGCGAAAAACGCACAACTCCGCAACATTCTCGACGCCTTTGAGTATCTCAACGTGGGCGCGCTTATCTCGATCGGCGGCGACGATACGCTGAAAACGGCGAACTATCTGTCCATCATGGGGTTCCCGGTGATCCACATCCCCAAAACGATCGACAACGATTATTACGGCATCCCCTGGACGTTCGGCTATTGGACCGCGGTCAACACGGCCCAGACCGCAATGCTCAATCTGAAGGCGGACGCGCAGGCGACCGACAGCTTTTTCCTGGTCGAGCTGATGGGCCGCAAGGCCGGCTGGGTCACCTACGCCGCGGGCATAGCGGCCGAGGCGATACTGATGATAGCGCTCGAGGATATCGAAGACGACGTGCTCGACGTGGAGGGGCTGGCCGAGCGCATAGCCGATACGATCATCGCGCGCGAGAACAACCGCAGGCCCTATGGCATCATCGCGATTTCCGAGGGGCTCGCCGACAAACTTCCGGAGAGCCTGCGTCCCCACGACACCGACAAGCACGGCAATATCCTGTACCGCGAGGCGCAGATAGGCAAGATCCTTTCGGAAGCGGCGAAGCGGATCTACTGCGAGAAGACGGGACTCGAGGTGAAGATCATCCCGAAGCAGATAGGCTATGAGACCAGGTCCGCGGCCCCCATAAGCTTCGATGTCGTGCTGGGGAGCATGCTCGGTTACGGGGCCTTCAAGTTTTTCCGTCAGGACGAATTCGGGGTGATGGTTTCCGTTACCGATAACTTCGAACTCAAGGCGGTGCCGTTCACGGAGCTTATCGACCAGGTGACGCTCAAAACGCGGCTGCGCGACGTTCCGCGTGGCAGCGATTTTTATACGCTGAAGGAAACCCTTTCATACCGGAAGTTCTGGGAATAGGGCCGGCCGGGGGCTTCCGGTCGAATCCATTACAAAGGAGGATCGTATGCGAAGGATTGTCATTCCTGCGGTGATCGCAACCCTTGCCGTGATGCTTGCGTGCGGCGGCGGTGGAAAACCGAGTGACGTGCTCAAGGCGATGCAGAAGGTCTATGCGTCAGACAACTTCGACGACGCGGAAAAGTACTATACCAGGGGCACCGTCGAGCTGATGAAAGAATTGAACAAGCTCAATCCCAAGTCGACCAAAGAGAAGTCGCTGGCCGACAAGAAATTTGTGTCCGGCGCGAAATGGGACGTGGTCGAGGAAAAGATCGACGGTGATGCCGCGCAGGTCAAGGTGCGCTATGTCGAGCACCCGGTCGAGAACATGAAGGGCTTCGAGTACATCTACAAGATGAGAAAGGAAGACGGCGCCTGGAAGATCGACATGGAGAGCGAACTGAAAGCCGCCCTTGCGATGATGAAGAACATGGGGGCCATCGCCGGTTTCGCGGAGAGGTTTAAAAAAGCGGTAAAGTAGCCGTCGTGCGGCAAAAGGCGGGGGCCGGTGCTTCCGCCTTTTGCATCAGCAGACCATGAGGCCGAGGTTGAGTATGATGTCGTCGCGAAGATCGAGCGCCTGCGGATTTTCCGGCTCGATTTTGAGAAGGCTGAGGCATGCGATATAGGCCATAAACAGATCGCCCGTTTCATAGTAAAGATTGATGAGATTGAAGTGCGTCTCCGTTACTGCGGGATCGATCTCGATGGCGCGCGAGTAAAAGTGAATGGCGAGCTCGAATGCACCCTCTTCCCAGTAGACGCCAGCAAGGTTTGCCAGTGTAACGGAGTCGTCGGGGTATAATTCAGCCGCCTTCTCGAGAACGAGGCGGGACGCCCTGAACCTCCCCAGCTCGCAGAGCGATATGCCGAGGCCGTTTAATATATCGGGGTCCGAGCCGTTGACGCGCGCCCCCAGGCTGAAAAGCTGAAACGCCCGCTTGAAGTCCCCCATCTCGACATATTCGTAGCCGAAGTCGACGAGGCTGTATGAGTCCCGATTATATTCGCGCAATTCCTCGCTCGTGAGAATTTTGCGGATTTTTTCATTATAGGTTTTGATGTCTTTCATGTCGAGCGTATCGGTTTTCGTTCCTTGCCGGCCGCCGCCGGTATCCGGCAAAACTATGATTCCGATGAAGAAAAATTGTCAATACAATTTATCGGCACGGGGCGTGTGATTAAGCCCGACCCCCTGTCGCAAGGCCGGGCCGGTTTCGCCGGGCCAAAATCCTGTTGACAATCCTTATAAGTAAATATACCACACTCCCAGGAAAGATAGACCCCCACAACAGGAGCGGAAAATGAATCGATCCATCCTCGCGGTCATGCTGGTACCCGTACTGGCCTTTGCCGCCTGCAAAAGCAAGAATGACATCGTCGCACGCTATGACGGCGGGAGGATCACCCGGGGCGAATTCCACGATTGGATGGACATGAAGCGCCTTTCCAGGGAAACGATTCTGAAGTCCCCCAGGCACCAGAAAAACAAGCTCGAGATGATGGCACTCGAGCGCTTTGCCGTGGAGGAAGCGGTTAAGGAGGGTTTTGATAAGAACAGCGAATTCCTCGCCTTTGCGGAAATGGCGGCGGAATCACAGCTTATGGAGCTATTGTACAACCGGGAGATAAAAGAAAAAGCCGTGTTCAAGGAGCCTGCCGTACGGGTGCGGCAGAT
>JADFDB010000032.1 GCA_018263175.1 Spirochaetota bacterium | reverse complement strand
GGGATTTAAGCGTTCTCATCGTGCATCTCCTCGTGTAGGATGGTCTCGGGTACGGCAGGCCCTCGCGCATCGGGCGTGCTTCTTTCTACGCCGGATGCCCCGCTATTGCAAGAAAAATATCGTTCACGACCGCGGGCCAACGGAGACTCCGACGGGTCGCGCACGGGCATGCCGTACCGCCCTATCATTCGAGAAGGCGGCGACGCCCCCTTCCCCGTACGGAAGGCGGGTGCCATGGGCAAATTTCGCTACAACTCCGAGAAATAGAGTTATTGCATAATGGGCAGATATGCTCCCGGGCTTCCCCCGCCGCAGGCGGGGAGAACCGAGAGCGATAGACCCATCGACGCAACGAAGAACTCACCCCCGCCACAGGCGGGGGAAACCCGATATTTTTTCGATTTACAACAAATCAAATATTGTCGAACAAATAAAGTGAGATACGCTGAGCAGGAAAAAAGTGAAAAAAATTTCTATTTCGCGTTCGAGGCACGAATACAAGTTGACATCTGGGAATTTTTATAGTAATGCCCTTTCGACTCGATTAAAAAAAAGTGGTTTTCTGCGTTATGTCGCAAAAAAACCATCTGAACAAGGAGTACATGCATGCAGGATACGCCCTCACTTTTCGAGACCGAACTCTCCGGAGAAACGGGAGAACCTCCGAGCGCGTTTGCCGCGCAGTCCGCAGCGAAGGAGGAGGAACAGTGTGACGCGGAGGAGCCTCCCTCCCTATCCGCTCTCCCTTCCATCGACGACTCCGAAAGCCTTGTTCCGGAACCCGCCAGGCTGGTTATTCATTACACCAGGTTCATTTCCAGTCCCAAAACCCGAAGCTTCCGAAAGAAACACTTTCCAAACGCCACGGCCGCGGAATGGAACGACTGGAAATGGCAGCTTCGCAACCGCATCCGCGACACCTCGGCGCTTTCAGGCATTCTGAAACTGTCCGAAGACGAACACCACGCCCTCAATTCGCGCAACGGGGCGGGGGCGATGCCGCTCTCAATCACGCCCTATTACGCGAGCCTGCTCGAGCAGGATAATCCGGCCCAGCCCCTGCGAAGATCGGTAGTGCCCGTAACGGCGGAGCTCTTCAAATCCCCCGGCGAGTCCGAAGACCCGCTCGGCGAGGAGTCGGACAGCCCCGTGCACGGACTCGTACACCGGTATCCGGACCGCGTGCTCTTCCTTACCACCGATTTCTGTTCCACCTATTGCCGCTATTGCACCCGCTCGCGCATGGTGGGCCGCTCCGCGGGCGAATCGTGTTCACGACGGCAGTGGGAAAAGGCCCTCGCGTACATAGAGGCGGTGCCGCAGATCCGCGACGTGCTCCTTTCCGGAGGCGATCCGCTCACCCTGCCCGACGATGAGCTCGAATGGCTCCTCATCCGCCTTCGCCGCATTCCACACGTCGAGATCATCCGCATCGGAACCAAGGTGCCCATGGTGCTGCCCCAGCGCATCACCTCGAACCTTACAAGGATGCTCAAGCGCTATCATCCGCTGTGGATGAACATACACTGTACCCACCCCGACGAACTCACCATCGAGGCCGTCGAGGCCCTGGCGCGGCTCTCCGACGCGGGGATCCCGCTCGGAAGCCAGACGGTGCTGCTCGCCGGCATAAACGACAGCGTGGAGACCCTGCGCGCGCTGTACCACGGCCTTCTGCGTGCCCGTGTGCGCCCCTATTACCTCTACCAGTGCGACCCGATCGTCGGCTCGGCGCACTTTCGCACCACCGTCGAGAAGGGAATCGACATGATCCGGGGCCTGCGAGGCCACACCACGGGCTTCGCCGTCCCAAGCTACGTTATCGACGCGCCCGGGGGCGGCGGCAAGATACCGCTCCTGCCCGAATACCTGGCCGGCCGCGAGGGCGACGACATCCTGCTTCGAAACTACGAGAACCGGCTTTTCCGGTATCCCGATACGGCCGAAACTGGAATTTGCAACCTGGAGAACCGCTGATGCGCGTCGCGCTCGCCTACGATCTTCGCGACGATTACCGGGCGATGGGATATGGGGAGGAGGAGGTCGCCGAGTTCGACAGCATCGAGACGATCGACGCCATCGACACGGCGCTCTGCGGCCTGGGCTTCTCGACCGAGCGGATCGGACACCTCGGATCGCTCCTCCCCCGGCTCATCGAGGGCGCACGCTGGGATATCGTGTTCAACATCGCCGAGGGGCTCTACGGCACGGCGAGGGAGGCCCAGGTCCCGGCGCTTCTCGACGCGTATCGCATTCCCTACACCTTCTCCGACGCCTCCGTGCTCGCGCTCAGCATGCACAAGGCGCTCTGCAAGCGGGTGGTCCGCGACCTCGGAATCCCCACCCCGGACTTCGCCACCATCGCCTCGGTGCATGAAATTGATTCGATCGATCTGCCCTTTCCTCTTTTCGCGAAACCCCTCGCCGAGGGGACCGGCAAGGGCGTATGCGCCGCCTCGGTAATCGCCGACCGCGGTGAGCTTCGATCAGTCGTTACGGGGCTCCTCGCACGGTACCGCCAGAGCGTTCTCGTCGAGACCTATCTTCCGGGAAGGGAATTCACCGCCGGCATCCTCGGCACCGGCGCCGACGCCCGCGTAATCGGCGTGGCGGAGATCATTCTCGGCCGCGATGCCGAGGCTTCGGTGTATTCCCTTGCCAACAAGGAGCTCTGTGAGGAGCGCGTACACTACCGCCTTGCCGACGACGACGAGGCGCGCCAGGCCGCCGAATATGCCCTGGCAGCGTGGCGCGGGCTCGAGTGCCGCGACGCCGGAAGGATCGACCTGCGCTCAAACGCCGACGGCGTGCCCGGCTTCATGGAGGTCAACCCCCTCGCCGGGCTCCACCCCACGCACTCCGACCTTCCCATCATCGCCACGCTCGCGGGGATGAGCTACAATGAACTTATCCGATCGATAATGGACTCCACGCTCGCACGCCTCGGCGAAGCAGGCCCCTCCCATTTCAGCCGAACCGGCGCCTGAGCCGGGAAATCGCATGGGAAAGGCAGTCATTCTCCACGCGGAGATAGCGCCGGACGCCCCGCTCGACGAGCGCGACACGCTCATCCAGGCGGACGCCGTTTCCGCCGCTCTCGCAAACCTCGGGTACGAACCGATACGGATGCCGTTCAGGCTCAACCTGGACGACGTGCGTGCGCGCCTCGCGAAGATCGTCCCGGCGTTCGTATTCAATCTGGTGGAGGCGGTGGACGGGCAGGACCGTTTCATCCACCTCGCCCCCTCCCTGCTCGATGTCATGGGAATTCCATATACGGGTTCCTCCACCGAGGCTGTTTTCCTGACCTCCGGCAAGGTCCTCTCGAAGCGCCTCATGCGCGCGGCGGGCCTACCGACGCCTCCGTTCGTCACGACCGGCGCAGACGAGGTAGCGGCGTTTCGTCCGGGCGCGTATATCGTCAAATCGATCTGGGACCACGCCTCCGCCGGCATTACGGACGACTCGGTCGTGCGCGCGGACGATCTCGGCGGTCTTCTCGACCATATAGAGCGCCGTTCACCATCGCACGGGAGCCCCTGTTTCGCCGAGGCCTACATAGACGGCCGCGAATTCAACCTCTCGGTACTCGCCGGGCCCGGCGGGCCGTACGTGCTCCCCCCGGCGGAGATCCTGTTCAGGGACTACCCGCCCGACAAGCTCAGAATTGTCGATTATCGCGCGAAATGGCGCGAAGACAGCTTCGAGTACGCGAACACGCTCCGCAGCTTCGACTTCGACGCGAAGGATGCGCCGCTTCTCGACTCGCTGAGATCGATGGCGCTTGAGTGCTTCCGCCGCTTCGGCCTGCGCGGATACGCCCGCGTCGATTTCCGGGTTGACCTCGAAGGCATGCCGTGGATACTGGAAATCAACGCGAACCCGTGCCTCACGCCGGACGGCGGTTTCTTCGCCGCGGCATCCGAGGCGGGGCTCTCGTACGACGCGATGATCGGCCGGATCATCGGCGACCTTTAAGAACGGCACGGCATATACCGGCGGGATCAGACAATGTTTCGCATACGACGCATATACGACACCACCACCGAGATCGACCAGAAGGCCGTGGAGCAGGTTCAGGATATCCTGCGCGCACAGTTCGGCGGCATTGGCGAGGAAGCGATCGCGCGCCTTCCGCGCGAGCTCAAGAATCCCCTCAAGTACCGTTTCCGCTCCATCATCTTCGTCGCGGACGATGTCCGCGGAACGGTGAAGGGCTTCGCCCTTCTCCAGCACGCGCCGGACCTCCACTTCTGTTTTCTCGATTTCATCTCCGTACAGAAGGGCGGCAGCGGCGGCGGTCTCGGCGGGGTCCTGTATCAGCACGTTCGCGACGAGGCCCGGCTGCTCGATGTCGCAGGTCTCTTTTATGAGTGCCTTCCCGACGACATCAAACTCGTCACGAACCCCGACAATCTGCGCCAGAACCGGAAGCGATTGAAGTTTTACGAGCGTTTCGGGGCCCGTCCGATCGCCGGCACCCTGTACGAGACCCCGCTCGAACCCGGCGGCTCCGCCCCGTACCTGGTATACGATCCGCTCAAAAAGGAGCGGGCCCTCTCGCTCGCCGACGCACGGGCCATCGTTCGCGCCATACTCGAGCGCAAATACGCTTCGTCCTGTCCCCCCGGCTACATCGACATGATCGTCGACTCGCTCAGGGACGATCCGGTCCGCATCCGGGAGCCCCGTTACGGCAAGAAGGTCCGGCTCCCCCGGCTCACGCCCGTATTGTCCATCGACCGGCGCGTCGCCCTGGTCGTGAACGACCGCCACCTTATCCATCACGTCCACGACCGCGGCTACGTGGAGGCCCCGGTCAGAATACAATCGATTATGGACGGCATAAAGGACACCGGGATATTCCACGAGATACCTCCCCGAAACTTCCCCGAGCGCATGCTGCGAACGGTCCACAACGGCGAATTCGTCGATTATCTCAAGCGGGTGTGCACGCTTATCCAGCCCGACGAGTCGGTATATCCCTACGTGTTCCCGATCCGCAACGGGAGGCGCCCGCCGAGAGAGCTCCCGCTTCGCGCCGGGTATTACTGCATCGACACCTTCACCCCGATCAACCGCAACGCCTATATCGCGGCCAAGCGCTCGGTCGACTGCGCCCTCACCGCGGCCCAGTCCCTGCTCGAGGGATACCGGCTCTCCTACGCGCTGGTGCGCCCTCCGGGGCACCACGCCGAACCGCGGGTGTTCGGCGGTTTCTGCTATTTTAATTCAGCCGCCATAGCGGCCCAATACCTGCTCGGGCACGGCAGGGTCGCCGTGCTCGACATCGATTATCACCACGGCAACGGCACACAGGAAATCTTTTACCAGCGCAGCGACGTGCTGACGGTCTCCATACACGGCCATCCCCAGCACGCCTATCCATACTTCAGCGGGTTTGCCGACGAGCACGGCGAGAACAAGGGCGCAGGCTTCAACCTCAACATCCCGCTCCCCGAAACCATCACCGCCGACGAGTACCGCAGGGCGCTCGGCAGGGCTCTCAAGCGCATCATCTCCTTCAATCCGTCGTTCCTCGTGCTCGCGCTCGGCTTCGACACCTCGAAGGGCGACCCGACCGGCTCGTGGCCGCTGTCGCCCGCGGATTTCGAAAACAACGGATACATGATCGGCTCGCTGCGCATTCCCATACTCGTGGCGCAGGAGGGGGGCTACCGCATACGCTCGCTGCCGGCGAACGCCCGCGCGTTTTTCCTCGGCCTGTGGGAGGGCGCCTATGCCCGAAAGATCGAGCGGGTACGCGCCCTCAGCGCCGAAAACGACTCCGATGCCCCCTGATCCTGCCACAGGCGCCGCCTTCCGCCGGGAAGCCCGCTCCACGGACCCGGCCGCGATCAGGAGAATAGTCGAATCGTCGGGGTACTTCTCGCGCGAAGAGATCGAGATCGCGGTGGAGCTCATCGACGAGCGCATCGCACGCGGAGACGTGAGCGGATACCATTTTCTTTTCGCCGACTCGCCCTCGGGCATGCTGGGCTACACCTGCTTCGGACCCATACCCGCCACCGAATCGAGCTACGACCTGTACTGGATCGCAATCGACGAAGCGCTGCGCGGGCGCGGCCTCGGACGGGAGCTCCTTGCGCGCACCGAACGGATCGTCGAGGCGATGGGGGGCGAACGCCTGTACATCGAGACCTCGTCGCGCAAACAGTACCTCCCCACACAGGGCTTTTACACGAGGTGCGGCTACCGCCGGGAGGCCCTGCTGCGGGATTTCTACTCGCGGGGCGACGCCAAGCTCATATACGTCAGGGAGCTCTTAGGGGAGCGCGCGTGATGGATACGCCCGATATTGCCGGAAGGCTGATCCTGGCCCCGATGGCCGGTTTCACCGACTCACCCTACCGCCGCATTGCGCGCCGCCACGGAGCCGCGATGGTCTATACCGAGCTGGTCAGCGCCGAGGGCATAGTGCGCGGCAACAGGAAGACCCTCGATCTCATGCGGTTTCACCCGGAGGAGCGCCCGATTGCGATCCAGCTCTTCGGAAAGGAGGCGGACGTAATGGCCGAGGCAGCGCGGCGCGTCGAGCGGCTCGGGCCGGACCTCATCGACATCAACATGGGCTGCTCCGCGCCGCGGGTGTGTTCGGGCGGATCGGGCGCCGGCCTTCTGCAAAATCCTGCGTTTGCCGGTGAAATCGCCGCGGCGGTGACCGGGGCCGTGCGCCTTCCGGTATCCGTGAAAATCCGCATCGGCTGGGATGAATCGACGAAAAACTACCTCGAACTGGTGCCCCGGCTCGAGGACGCGGGCGTATCGCTTATCGCCGTGCACGGCCGGACGCGCGCACAGAAATACACCGGAAGCGCCGACTGGGAGGCGATCGCCGCCATAGCCGCCGTGTCGAAACTCCCGATTATCGGCAACGGCGACATCCGTTCCCACCGCGACGCGCTCGACCGCCTTACAACCTCAGGATGCGCGGCGGTGATGATAGGGCGCGCCGCGGTGGGCAATCCCTGGATCTTCAACGGGGCGGCCCCGACGGCCTCGGAGCTCGCCGAAGAGGTCCGTACTCATCTCCGGCTTATGAGCGGATTTTACGGCGAGCGGGGCATCGTACTCATGCGCAAACACCTGGCCAGGTATTTTCACGGCTTCAGAAACGCCGCGCGCCTGCGTGGTGCGCTCGTGCGCTCAAGCTCATTCGACGAGGCGATCGACCTGATCGGCCGCTTTGAAAACGGCGAGTTCGACAGTCCGGAGGACTGAGAGATACGCACGAAGAAGTGCGCCGCCCCCCACGGGCACGGCGATGAGGAGCAGGAGGACTTTCATGGGAAAAGCCGTACGCAAAACAGGAACGCTGTACATCATCGCCTCGCCGATCGGGAACCTTGAGGACATCACGCTTCGGGCCCTGCGTATCCTGAAAGAGGAGGCCTCGTACGTATACTGCGAGGACACCCGCCAGACCAGAAAACTCCTCAATCACTATGGCATCAGCATCCCGATGCTCTCCCTTCACGCCCACTCCTCCGACGAGCGGATAGCGGGCGCCATCAGCCGGCTGCACGAGGGCGTATCGATCGCCTATCTCACCGATTCCGGTACGCCGGCCATATCCGATCCCGGCAGCCGTCTTGTGGCGATGGCGCGCGGCCATGGAATCGTCATCGTCCCCGTTCCGGGCCCCTCGGCCCTTTCGGCCATCGTATCGGTCGCGGGTTTTCCCGAAAAATCGGTGCTTTTCGCGGGATTCCTCAGTAAAAAAGACGGCAGACGGCGGCGCGAACTCGAAAAACTCCGCCGGCACAGAGGAATTATCGTGCTGTATGAATCACCTCACCGCATCGGACGCCTGCTCGCGGCCGCAGCCGGGGTTTTCCCCGATGAAGAAATGCTGATCGGCAGGGAATTGACCAAGGTGCACGAGGAGCTGCTGAGCGGGACCGTAAAGGATATGGCCGATCGTTCCGATAGTATTATTGCAAAAGGCGAATTCACCGTCGCGATCTGGAACCGTGGCGGCGATGAGGAGGCGGAGTAAAGGATCAGGGATGGATCTCCGCCCCCCGGATGGTCAAAAAGTATAAATATTTCTTGCTCTATACGCGTCTTTTTTATATAATCTGACCAGGATGGACAAATTGATTAAAGATTGGGCGTTTTATGCCGATATTAGAAACAGACTACCGTAAAGGATAAAGATCATGGTTATTGATAAGATCGGGAACATCAACAATATCGTTGAGCCGAAGGGGACCAAGTCGGTATCGCGGACCAAAGAGACCCCCCGCAGCGACTCGATCCAGATATCCTCCGAGGGGAAAAAGGCCGCGGAAATAGGCCACTATACCCAGATCGTCAAGGAAGCCCCCGACATCCGCGCGGAAAGGGTGCGGGAAATCAAGGAGCAGATTCTGAACGGGACCTACGACAAGTTCGAGGACGATAAGATACTGTCCATGGTTGCCGATAAAATCGCGAGGAACCTGCTTCGAAAATAGACCTGTCGAATCAAATCTGATCGATACGGAGGGAAAAAGCGGAGACAGGTGACATCCGCTTTTTTTTACATTTACGGAAATGCCCACCAGCGCAACAACGAGCCTGAGCCCCGAGTTCCATGTACCGTCGGAGATATACATCCGGCAGGACGTCATATCCTCCATCGGCTCGATCCTCAAGACCATCGGATCGCGGGTACTCCTTATAACGACGTCAAGGGACCTGGAGTTGTTTCATGACGCCATAGAGAAAATGGCGAAAAGCGCGGCCGCGGCCGGCCTGGGTTTCATCATCTATGACGAGATGGCCGACTCGCCGAACACCGAAGACATCGACACCGCCGCCGGCTACGCGCGCAAAACCCACTGCGACGTCATCGCCGGCTTCGGCGGCACCGATTCGCTCAATACCGCCAAGGCCGTGGCGGTACTCGCCGGCAATTATCTGTTCTGCGAGGACCTCTTCGAGAACCCCTCGATACAGCCGCCGATCGCACTCGTAACCATACCGGCGTTCCCTTCCTTCGGCTTCGAAATCCTGCCCATGTTTTTCCTCACCGACATGCGTCAGGACGTACAGAGGGTCTACAGCCACCGATACCTGTTCCCGAGAGCCACCATAGTCGACCCGAGGATAAGCGCCCAGATCGGCGAGGAAGCCACCGCGCAGATGAATACCGCGACCCTTTCCATCGCCACCGAGGCGGTGATCTCGAAAAGCACTAACAGCCTCGTAAACACCTATGCACTCAAATCGATCGACCTGATATTCAAAAACCTTCCCGCGGCCTATCGGGACCCGCAGAACTTCACGGCGAGGGGGCACCTCTCCTACGCATCAGTAATGACGGGCATTGCGTTTTCGGTCTCCCGTCTCTCCCTTTCGCTCGCGCTGTCGCTCGCGCTTTCCTCGCGTACGCGAATACCCGTCCATCAGGCGATGGGGGTGTTTCTGCCGCACGTAATGGAATACAACCTCACCGCCACCCCCGGCAAGTACGTGCAGATGTCCAAGGTGATGGACGAGGACGTCCGGGAGATCACGGTCATCGAGGCGGCCATCAAGGCCGTTGAGGGCGTGCGCAAGCTCGAGATCGACCTGGACATCCCGCAGCGCCTTTCGCAGTTCGACATCGCCAAAACCGAATTTTCCCGCATCGCGGAGATTGCGGTCGGCTATCCCTTTATCGAGAACGCTCCACGCCCTCTGAACCGCGACGAGTTCGAAACCATCCTCATCGCCGCGTACTGAAATAATGGGAACCGAAGGCCTCAGACAACTGCTCGAAAACTATAAAAGCGGCTCGATCTCCGAGGACGAGGCGCTCACCTATCTCGAACATCTTCCGTTCGAGGACATCTCCTTCGCCAAGGTCGACCACCACCGCGAGCTGCGCTGGGGCTTCCCGGAGGTCATATTCTGTCAGGGGAAGACGCCCGATCAGGTGGCGGCCATCGCACGCTCAATCGTGGACCGCGGGGCGGACCTGTTCGCCACCAGGGCCGACACCGGCGCGTTCGACGCCGTCGCTGCAATCATCCCGGATGCGCGCTATAACGGAGAGGCGCGCACCATCAGCCTTGTGCAAAGGGTGCCCGTCCCCGTCAGGGGTCCGGTGCTTATCGCCACCGCCGGGACGGCCGACCTCCCCGTGGCGGCCGAAGCGCTCGAGACCGGGAAAACGCTGGGGCTCGACATCTCCATGGCCCAGGATATCGGCGTGGCGGGCATACATCGCGTCATGCACCATCGCGATGAAATACTCGCCGCGGCGGTCATTATCGTCGTCGCCGGCATGGAAGGGGCGCTCGCCTCGGTGATCGCCGGCATGGTCGCCTCGCCGGTCATTGCCGTTCCCGCCTCGACCGGATACGGCGCGGCCTTCGGCGGGCTCGCTCCCCTGCTCGGGATGCTGAATTCATGCGTGCCCGGCGTTGCGGTGATGAACATCGACAACGGCTTCGGCGCGGCCTTCCTGGCGTTCAAGATGCTGAAGACCCTGGAAAGGCTGGCGCAAACGACATGAGGTGCACGCTCTCATTCGACCTGCAATTCGGCGCCTCGGGCGACATGCTTCTCGGCGCCCTCTTCGACCTGGGACTCGACTACGAGGCGCTTGTGTCGGAACTTTCCAGCCTCGCCCTTGGCGGCTGGAGCATTTCACCCGAAAAGCTCACGAAATATCATATTGCCGGAACCGCCGCCCGCGTTCGGTGCACGGAAGCCGAAACGGAGCGTCACTACGGCGACATCGAGACGATCATCGCATCAAGCGCGCTTGCCCGGCCCGTGAAGGAGCGCGCCATGCTCGTATTCGCCCGCCTGGCCGAGGCGGAAGCGGCCGTCCACGGCGTACGCGTGGAGGAGGTCCATTTCCACGAGGTCGGGGCCATCGACAGCATAATCGATATCGTCGCCTTCTGTGCGGCCCTCGACCTGCTTGACGCGCGGCGCGTCCTCTTCGGCGACTTCCACTTCGGCACCGGGACCGTCAGCTCACGTCATGGGGAGATTCCCGTGCCCGTTCCGGCCGTAGTCAGACTCGCACAGGGCTTCAGATGCCGGTTTACGGGCAGGGAGGGCGAGCTCGTGACCCCCACGGCGGCGGCGATACTCACCGCCCTCGGAACGCAGTCGGCCGTTTCGTCCGCGTCGGCGGTCCGGGGGACGGGGATCGGATTTGGATCCAGGGACTACCCGTTCCCCAGCTATACGCGCGCGCTCCTGCTCGACAGCGAAGAAAACGCCGTTGAGGACGTGCACCAGATCGAATGCAACATCGACGACTTAAATCCCCAGATCTATCCTCATCTCGTCGATCTTCTTCTGCGCGGAGGGGCGCTCGACGCGTACCTGACGGCAGTCTGCATGAAAAAGGGCAGGCCGGGGACGCTTCTGACCGTCATCGTCCCCCCGGGGGCGCTCGACGCGGTGCGGAAAATCATCTATACAGAAACCACGACGCTCGGACTGCGCGTGCGGACGATCGGCCGCGAAAAACTCGAGCGCTCGTTCGTAACGGTGAATATCGACGGTCATGATATCAGGATTAAAAGGGGGCGCTTCCTCGATGGCGAGGTCACGGCACAGCCGGAATACGAGGACTGTGCGACGGCCGCACGGGAGTCAGGCGCGCCGCTCAGGCGCATAATGGCGCGGGCGCTCGACGAATACCGGCGCAAACACGAGTTATAGGGACGTAAGCTCTTCCGCGGTCAGAATCTGTTCGATATCGAGTACGATAACAAAACCCTCGGCGAGCTTGGCGATTCCGACGATATACCGCCCGGAGATGCCTTTGACGATCGGAGGCGGCGGTTCAACGTCCTTGCTGTCGACCTTGACCACATGGCTTACCGAGTCTATCGCGAGCCCCACGCGTTTGTTCCGGATGTCAACCACGATGGCGCGCTTGCCGGCCCCTGCGCTGCCGTTCTCGATGCGAAAGCGCTTGCTCAGGTCGATGATCGGGATCACTCTGTCGCGCAGATCCATCACCCCCATGATGAAGTCTGCCGACTTCGGCAGCCGGGTGATTTTCGGAAGTTTTAGAATTTCCTGGACTTTCAGGATATCGATTCCATATTCTTCCTTCCCGACTTTGAAGCAGACAATCTGCAGTGCGGACGATGACGTATCGGCTTTTTCCATGTGAATTCCCTCTTGCCGCGCTCTTCACCTGTTTCACAAACGCGGTATACGCAACGATTTTTGCCGGCGCGATTCCAACCCGTCATAATCGCGGAACAGCCATCATTGCCGTCAAACCCGCGTCATCATTACCGGACCCGCGGCGCGGACATGAAACCGGACACCCCCGCACGGCGTGGCAGAGAACCGGAAATTCAGGATTTCGCCGCGACCGGCATACACTATAAAGCACCCGGCCGACAATTCAAGAATAAAACCGTATGCGCACGAATCTAAAGAAAGTAATAACCGTATACGTACAGTGCAGCTCCCGCGCATACGAAGAAAAGCATCTTTATGATCGAGGGGTCACGCCCCCGGAGAAAAAGCTCGATGATGCCGATGAATATGCCGAAAAAGGCGGCCGTAACCCCCGCCGCAATGAAGTCGCGAAAATAGAGTAAGATCGCGACGACCAGCAGGATGCCGACCGTGTAATCGAGCAATCCGCGGAAAAAAGACCGCGCCGTTATGGCCCCACCCGATACCGAAGCCCACGGCCTGGCCTCAACCGGGCGAAAATACCGTTTCCGCGTCCGGTCGAGTGCCTCTTTTCGCGATTCATCCTGTGCGGGTTTTTCGGGGAGAGGGGCATCATCGAGCTTCAAGGCCCCTGTTACGATTTTTCGCACTTCCTTGTTGGAGATCGTGCGTATGGCATCGGCGCGCAGTTTCAGTTTCTCGACGACCTGGTGGGCCCTGCCGGTGGTGACATTACGCTGGGCGCTGACCCGGCCGCCGGTAAAGACGGCATAGTAGGGATTCCCCCCTTCTTCCGCATCTTCGATATAGATGCGAATTTTTCTGTCCTTGAGGTTGTAGTCGACCCGAAGGTAGTCTCCTCCGTCCGTGGTGGTATACAGCGCCGCCTGGTACCCACGGATTTCCGAGGGTCTCCGTTTCCAGGAGACTTTCTTCCCTTCACCGTCGGGCTTTTTTCCCTGTGAAAGGCTCTTTCTCATCGTGTATCGGCATTCCCCGTTTGATAAACGAAGGAGACTGGCTTCGGATAAAAACCAATCTCCCCCGCTTTTCGGTCATTCTTACGGAACCCGCCTATTTCTTCTTGTGACGATTCTGTCTGCGGCGTTTTTTCCTTTTGTGGTTGGCGATCTTCGCCCGTTTCTTCTTTCTACCGCACGGCATACGCATCTCCTTTAGTAAAATATGACATCACCGAAGAACGGCCTACCTGAGATTGTCGATCTCGCCCTTCCTCTTTTCCACCGTCTTTTCGTCATCAAGCGAAAGCCCAAGGGGCATGCCCGATTTTTCCGGCGCCAGTATCACTTTTACGTCGCCGCCCATTCTGTCAATATAAATATACTTTAAAAGGTCCGGATTCGACTTTACGAGCCTGGACACGTCCGAAAGCTTCCCGAGGTATTCTTTTTCGCTCTGTTTCTCTCTTTCGAGTCGGCTCTGGAGCACAAGAAGCTCCTTTTTATTGTTTCGCTCAATCTCACGCAGGTCCGCGAGAAACGCCAGGCCCTCCAGGTAGGTCCTCTGCTCGGGCAGTACGATGGGTCCGGAAAGCTCCAGGGAGATAACCGAAATCCCGGCTTTGGCCGCGCGGCTTTTCGCCAGGTCCCCGGCCTTCGCGGCGATTCGTACGCTGTCGCGCATAACAGCGTTACGGTCGTACCCCTGCGCCAGATACGCTCCCATACCCTCGGCAAAGGACTTCTCGACAACATCCTTCATATATGCCTGGCCCGGACGGCCTTCGCGTATCGCCGGGGCCGGACCGGCCCTGAAGCTCTCGGGGACGATCTCATAGACGGCGTTTACCGGAACCTTTATCGCATAATAATCGCTTTCGAGTTCGCCGAGCGGCGGGATTGCCACGCGCGCCTCGAAGAACTCCGCGGCCCTCAGCGCGTACCGCGCGACTTCGAGCCGCCCGGGAACCAGGCCCTGCCAGACAAAACCGAGGCCCGGCCCCAGAATCAGGCGCTCCCCGCTGTCCCGGTCACGAATCAGCGCAAACTCGCCGGGACAGATCCTGAATACGCCGGTACAATACAGATATGCCGCGGCCGCAAGCAGCAACAGCACGAACAATTTTCTTCCGGTTCTTTTCATGGCGTTTTATCGAAAGGCCTCTCAGGCCTCGTCGTCGCGATACTGAAGCGGTTTTATCGGAACGATGGTCGAGACCGCGTGCTTGTAGATCATGTTATGCTTTTTGTCGACTTCGACCAATATGGTGAAATTGTCAAAGCTCAGCACTCTTCCCTTGATGGGGACTCCATTCATGAGATAAATCGTCAACTCAACCTTTTCTTTTCGTGCAACATTTAAAAAACTGTCCTGAAGATTCTTAGCCTGATTTCCCATTGCACATTCCTTCTGTTTATTGCCCCGATCGGCGTATTCTCCCTTGCCGGCGCGCCGACATGGTGCAGTCAGCGCGTTCTCCAAGTATACAGCAGCCTCTCTATTTTTTCAACCTGAAAATCACCAAACCAGCGAATCCTTCCGTTTCGCCTGAACCATGTCATCTGCCGCTTCGCGTACCGCTTCGTTTCGATTACGGCGGCATGAACCGCTTCCTCGAGCGAAAGCTTTCCTTCGAGGTGCATGCCGAGTTCGCGATAACCGATCGACTTCATCGAGCCGAGCTCCGGACCGTAGCCGCTTTCACGCAGCGAGCGCACCTCGTCCAGAAATCCGTTCTCCATCATTCCGCCGAACCGGCGCTCTATGCGCGCATGCAGCTCCTCTTTCGGCGGGCCGAGGCCTATGAAAAGCGTCTCCTCCGAGACGGCCCCGCGCCTCCCGCTGAAAAAATCGCTCAGGGGCCTTCCCGTGCCCCGGTACACCTCCAGGCCGCGCGCTATCCGCTGGCGGTCGTTGGGATGGACGCGCAGCGCGAAGACCGGGTCGACACGCCGGAGCTCGTCGTACATATCCGCCGGGCCGCGTTGTGCGAGCTCGGCCCTGATCTCCGCGCTCACGAGCAGATCGATCGGTGGGATACCCGAGAGTCCGCCGAAGAACGAATCGATGTACAGGCCCGTACCGCCTACAAAAAGCGGGACCCTCCCCCGGCTCACGATGTCGCGCGCGGCACGCATCGCCTCCCTGCAAAAGTCGCCCGCGGTAAACTGACGGTCGGGATCGACGACATCGATGAGATGGTGCCGCACGGAGCTTTGCTGTGCCTTCGAGGGCTTGCCGCTTCCGATGTCGAGACGGCGGTACACCTGCACCGAATCGGCGGAGATGATTTCAAAGATATCACCGGCAAGCCCCAGGGCAAGATCCGTCTTCCCGGACGCCGTGGGTCCCACCAATACAGCGGCTTTAATGGGCGGAAACCTCGTTTATAAAATAGACTTGTTGCATATCGTGCGGATACCGGGCTTCCTCCCGCCTGTGGCGGGTGTAGACCGGTTTAATTCCCGGTTATGCAACAACTCTGATGACCATGGGCTCAATCATGACGGAGGACATGCGTGGCGTTAGTCGTCTGTTTCGCGTCCTTCTTTAACTTCAAACTTGAGTTTGTCGTCGAAAATCATCGTCAGTATATTGGGAACCACTTTCCAGTTGTGGTCCTTTTCGGGATATCCCTCGATGTTGCCTATCCTGTCCACGTACTTCATCGCGGCCCTTGTGAAAATATACCTGTTTTCGTTAAAGGCGATCAGTCTGTTCAGCGGAATTATCACTATCCGTCCCTCCGGGTCGTAAAAGTCTCGATTGAACTCTGTGCATCCTGCACATCTCGGCGCCGACGATGTCCCTCATGCTTTCCACCGAGGACTCGACCGAATCGTTGATTACTACGTAATCGTACAATACGTAGTCCTGCAGCTCCTTTATCGCATTACTCAGCCGCAATTCGATCTGCCCGGTGGATTCGGTATCTCGTTTCACCAGCCGTTCCCGCAGCGAGTCCACGGAAGGTGGCGCGATGAAGATAAAGACGGCATCATCGATTCTGCCTTTAAGCTGACGAGCGCCCTGCACATCGACGTCGAATATGGGGATTTTCCCGGTCGATTTTATCCTGTCAACCTCTTTTTTGGTCGTTCCATAGTAGTTTTGGTGGACTTCAGCCCATTCGATGAATTCTCCCCTGCGCACCATTTCATGGAACTCCTCGACCCCGACGAAATAATAGCTATGAGCGCCCTCTTCGCTCCTGCGGGGAGGGCGGGTGGTCGTGGAAACGGAGAACTCGAAGCGGTCATCGCCCGCCACGAGGCTTTTAATGATGGTGGTTTTCCCCGCCCCCGAAGGGGCCGAAACCACGATGGAAAAGCGCTCACTCGGCATTGCTGGTCAGTCTTCCGGCAAGGGTTTCGGGCTGCATGGCCGAGAGCACCACATGGTTGGAATCCATTACGATGATGGCCCGGGTTTTTCTCCCGTGCGTCGCGTCGATCAGGAGATTGTTATCCCTTGCCTCCTCACGGATCCTCTTCCCCGATGCCGACTGGGGGGTTATCACCGCTATGACCCGTTCGGCGACCACGGCGTTCCCGAAACCGATATTGATAAGATTGGTCTTCATGCGATATTCCTGCACTGTTCGCGGATTTTATCGATCGAGTTTTTCGTCTCCACAACCAGATGAGCTATCTCGGAGCTCGCGGATTTTGATGAAATGGTGTTGATCTCCCGGAACATCTCCTGGGCGAGAAAGTCGAGCTGCTTGCCGGTCTGGCCCTCTCCGCCGGCAAGCTGCCGGAACTTGTCGATATGGTCCCGCAGGCGTTGCACCTCTTCGTTGATGTCCTGCTTGTCCGCCAGAATCGCCACCTCGGTATAGAGACGGGTATCCTCGGGGCGCGTTTTCATGAGCTGTTCGAGGCTTGCGCAAAGCTTATCGTAGAGCGCCCGGGACACGTTCTTCGACAGTTTTTCGATCCGGGCAAGGGAGCGGGAAATCGATGCGAGCGATTTGAGCAGGTCCTTCCTCGTGGCCCCGCCTTCGCGCAGGCGCATTTTGATGTGTTTTTCGACCGCGAGATCGATCCCCGCGAAAATATCGGAGCGTGACCTGTCCGAGAGCGTCGAACGCTCCTTCTGAACGACACCGTCGAGCGAAAGGAGGGCGTCGATTGAAAACCGGTCCTTCGCTCCGAGCTCATCGGTGGCGGCGCTTACCTCGCGGTAATATTTCTTGAGCAGTTGCCTGTTTATCATGACCGGGCGCGATTCAAGCCAGTCATGGACGTCGATGGACAGTTCGATCTTGCCCCGTGCGTATCGCTTTTTCAGCAGCAGTTCTATCTCGTACTCATCGTCTTTCATAAAACGCGGCAGATTGAGATAGGTCTCGATATACTTGGAATTGACCGATTTTATCTCGACCGAGAAGGAAAACTGTTCGGTCGTTTTTTCGACCACGGCGTAGCCGGTCATGCTCTCCATCGGTCCCTCACAGTATCTTCTCGGTCTTTCCGAGCGACTTTATTTTCAGGCGGCCGTCCTCGGCGTAGAAATCGATGGTCCTGCCGTAGTCCCCGCCCACGTCTTCGGCTACAATGCGTATGCCGATTTCGTCGAGGACCTCCCGGACCTTCTTTACGTTGTTCCTGCCTATTTCGCCCATCATGCTGTTTTCCGCAATTTTGAACATCGTGGAACCGCCGACGATCTTGGCGACTATCCTCGTTTTCAACGCCCCTTTTTTCGCCATTTCCTCGACGAGCAGCGGAAGCGCCGAATCCGCATATTTTCTGTCGTTGGAGTTGCGATCGCTCTTTGTGGGAAGCATTACATGCGAGAGACCCGCAAGCGAGGCGCCCGGGTCGTACAGGCATATCCCGACGCACGAGCCCAGGATGGTCCGAAGAATGTCCGGACTCGAGGCCAGGCCGATATCGGCGATGCCGACATTTACCAGTTTAAAATTCATTTGCACGCTCCTTTGGAACATAAACCGGAGAATCCAGAAGCTTCACATAAGCAAAATCCTCAGAGATGGAATGGAGAGTTTCCGAATGTCCGATAAAAAGATAACCGCTTTTTAAAAGCACCCCGGCGAAACCCGCAACCAGCCGCCGCTGATACTCACGGTCGAAGTAGATCATGACGTTTCGACAGAAAATAATGTCGAGGTCGCGCGGGTACGGGTTTTTAAAAAGGTTCAGATAATGGAAGGTCACCATCTTCCTGGCCCGTTCCTTGATCGTGAAAAGCTCGGGATACTGACGGTCCTGCGTAAAATACTTTTCGAGGACGGCCGGCGCGACCTTTTCGATCCTCCTGCCCGAGTATTCTCCCTTGCGGGCGAAATCGAGCACGGATGGAGCGATATCGGTGGCGATGACCTCGACCTCCCACCCTGGGAAAAGGTGCATGTTCTCGAGCACGCAGATGGCCAGTGTATACGGCTCCTCCCCGGTCGAGCACCCGGCACTCCATATACGCAGTTTCCGGTTCGTCTTTTTTTTCGCAATATCCGGAAGACAATGCTGAACCAGGGCGTCGAACTGCCGCTCGTTGCGGAAGAAATACGTTTCGTTTGTGGATACGACATCGATAAGCTGCTCGAGCTCCTTCGCCTTGTCGGGCAGGCGCTGTATATGGTCGTAATAATCGGAGAACGACTCGAGGTTAAGCGCCTGGAGCCGCTTTCTCAGGCGGTTTGAAAGCAGCGTGATTTTCGTATCTTTAAGGAAAATGCCGCTCTCCGCGTAAATAAGCCTGGCGAAGCGCTGGAACTCGTCCTCGCTAAGGCGCTTTATGTTTCCGAAATCGATCATGGCATATCCTTCCATCTTCAGCAAAGAGAGCGTCAACGAAAAACGTGCGAGATACGGTCCGCGGCGGAGAAAAAAACCGGCACGCTGAAGGCCGACTTACTGTTTTCCATGCAAATTCAGCACCAGCCGTATTTCCCCCGCCGGGATGCCCGAACAGCGGGAAATGAGCTCTATCGGGCAGCCCTGCCCGTGGAGATCCGAAATCAGGGCGTATTTGTCGTCCGATTGATCAAAGAGGCCGGCAATCGCGTCTTCGCTGAGTTCGTCCCCATTACGCGCGATTTCCGGCGCGGGCGCAACCCTGAGCCCGGAGAAATCCTTCTGTATGGGGCTCGGTTTCATCATTCCTGCGCCGGGATCGTCTGCGTACGGCCCGTTCGGCGGCACCGTCGCCGTTCCCTCATCCTTTTTCGCGAGACGCTCGAGCAGAAAAAGCGCTCCTTTGCCGGCCATCATGCGCAGAACGTTCGAGGCCCCGCGTGCGAGCCTCGTGATATCGCCGGAGAGGCTTTCCCCTGCGGCCGATACCCGGGCGCCCGGCAGCGCGACGGGAACGGTCCGGATGCGGTCCTCCGGCACGGGGAGATCGCCCGGTATTTCCGGCCGAACCCCGTCAGCCTCGGACGAAATCTCCCGGTCGTTCACGCTCAGGTCGAGGTTTTTAACGACGCCGGACT
>JADFDB010000031.1 GCA_018263175.1 Spirochaetota bacterium | reverse complement strand
CATGGAGCCCAGGCCCCCCCGCGGGCCGTTACTCATCGCGCTCTGTCTGGCCGCGGCCTGCATCTCCGCCGCGTCCGCCCGTACCGTGCAGGCGCGCTTCCACTCATTTCCGTTCGTCGTGCTCGCCCGGCCCGCAGGGTTTTGAGTGCGCTCTGTTCGGAGGGGGACCCATACGGGGCCTGCCGCCCAGTCCGTTAAAATAATTGACATTTCAACAAGCGGACGCGATTCATTATGCTTTGATCATCCTATGAGAAATTCTGAAATAACCATAAGGGCACATTCCCTGTCGAAACGCTTCGACCGCACCATGATATTCGAGGGCGTTTCCTTTTCGCTCGGCACGGGCGAATCGATCGCCGTCACCGGGCCCAACGGCTCGGGAAAGTCGACGCTGTGCGACATCGTCGCCGGAATCCGCCGTCCCACGGGCGGCTCGCTTGAGTATATCCTCAACGGCACCGCCCAGAGCGAGGACGGGCCGCTGAACGCCATCGGAATCGCGAGCCCGCGGGTAAATCCCTACGACGAGCTGACGGGCATGGAAAACGTCGACTTCGCCGCACGCGCGCGCGGCGTCGACCCGTCGACGGCGCTGCCGCTGTTTGAGTCGTTCGGGCTCAACCGGCACCGCGACAAGGCCCTGCGCCACTACTCCTCGGGTATGCGGCAGCGCCTCAAGCTCATTCTCGCGGTGCTGCACCGCCCGCCCCTGCTCATACTCGACGAGCCCGGATCGAATCTCGACTCCGATGGGAAAAGACAGCTCGCCGGCTATATCGAATCCCTTCGTGCGCATACCGCCATTGTCATAGCCACCAACGACCGGGAAGATGCCATGCTCTGCGCCGGGGCGGTGAGCCTTGCTTGACGCGATCGCCGGCAACCTCCTCAAGGACTTCCGCATTGAGTTCAGGCGGCGCTTCGCCCTCAACATCGCCCTTTCGTTCGCGGCGATAACGACGCTCGCCGTCAGCCTCACCGCGGGGGGTGTACGCCTCGCCGCGCAGACACAGGCCATGCTCTTCTGGATCATCCTGTTCTTCAGCGCCATGAACGGCCTTGCGCACGTCTTTACCCGCGAAGAGGAGGAGGGCACCGCGCTCTTTCTGCGCGTCACCTCGCCGGCCGCGGCCGTCTACACGGCGAAACTCCTTTTCAACATCGCCGTTATCTTTATCATAGCCGCCGTCATCAGTCCGCTCTATGCGTTTTTTCTCAACGTCGAGGTGGCCTCCCCGTCTGCCTTCGCGGCCGCGACCTGCGCCGGCTGCCTCGCCATCGCCTCTTCGACGACCGTGCTCGCCGCAATCGTCGCAAAGGCGGGCTCTCGGGGCTCGCTCTTTACGATCATTTCGTTTCCCGTGGTGCTCCCCCCGCTCTGGATCGCCATAGGTGCCACCAGGGCCGCGATCGCCGGAAACACGGTCGCCGAGGGTGTGGTTTTTTTACTTGCATTTTCGGGTGCGCTCATCGCTGTATCGTATATGCTTTTCGGGCACATCTGGATCGAAGAATAACCCCCGGCGGCGCAATCGACATGGCAATCACACGACTCGTCTACATTTTCATGCCGGCCGCCGTCATACTGGCTTTCTGCTACGCCCCAACAGCGGCCCTTCTCGGTGAAACGAGCAGGCTGCTCTACTTCCACGTACCGCTCGCCTGGGTTTCGGTCCTGGCCTTCGCCGTCTCCGGGATTGCGGCGATCGTGTTCCTGGCCGATAAGAGGGGCCGCTTTCCGGGCATCGAGGACTCGTTCCACAATTCCGCTTCGCTCGGCACGCTCACCGCGCTGCTCGCCACCGCAAGCGGATCGGTATGGGCGAAGCTCATGTGGGGAAGCTACTGGAACTGGGACCCGCGCCAGACCTCGATCATCATTCTGCTCCTCATCTATTCCGCCTATTTCAGCCTGCGTTCGGCGCTCGCGGGCAAACCCGCACGGGGCCGGCTCTCGGCGGCCTACCTTGTCATCGCGATGACCGTCATGCCGTTTTTCGTGTTCGTCGTTCCGCGCGTCTTCCTGTCGCTGCATCCGGACCCCGTCATCAATCCCGATATGAAAATACATCTCGAAACCGAAATGAGGCTCGCGCTGATCGTCTCGCTTGTCGCCTTCTCCCTGCTCTACTTTTACCTCCTCGAGCTGCTGAACAGGCTGTCGAGGATCCGAAACGCCGCGGAGGTTTCACCTCATGAATAAACGACTGCTATCGGCCGCCATGGCCCTCGTCTTAGCGCTTCCGCTCGCGCGTCCCGCGCCGGCGATGGATGGCATTGCCGTACGTCCGGCATCCGGCGCAAACGAGACGGCCGCTCCGGCGATCACCGAAAAAGACGACGCGCTTTCGCGCGTGATGTGGGTCGTGCTCGTCGTCTGGCTGGGACTCGGCGCCTATCTCTTCAAAATAGACCGGCGCATCGCCCGGCTCGAGAGGAAGATAGATGAACGTTAAACGGATCGTCGGCATCATCATCGTCGCCGCCTGCGTCGGCGTCGCCGCCTTCTCGATGCGCGGCATGCTCACCCCCTATGTATCGTTCGCCGACGCGATGAAGTCCGGCGAATACGTTCAGATCATCGGTGAGCGGCCGAGATCGGCCCCGGTCGAAAACTCCGATGGCGCGTTCGCGTTCACGCTGCGCGGCGGGGACGGAGCATCGCTGCGGGTGCTGTACAGGGGAGTGAAGCCGCAGAACTTCGAACATGCCGACCGGATCGTCGCGCTCGGCACCTACGACGCGGACAGCGGTGTATTCGTCGCCGACAGGCTCCTGGTCAAATGTCCGTCAAAATACTCGGGAGAAAAACGGCAATGAATACAGGCACAGTCCTTATCCTCGTCGCGCTCGTCCTGTCGTTCGTATCGCTCTATTTTCTGGCGAAGGGCGCCGCGGGGAACGCGATGGCGCAGATCACGGCCCGGCGCGTATTCTACCTTTCCGGCATTGCGATCACCTTCACCGTCATCCTGCTCTTCTTCGCCTTCATCAGCCACAGCTTCCAGTTCAGCTATGTCTACAACTATTCCTCGCGCGATCTGCCGCTGGCCTATCTCATCGCCGGGTTCTGGGCCGGGCAGGAGGGAACCTTTCTCCTGTGGGTGTTCATCCTGTACATCCTCGGTTTTTTCATCATACGGTCGAACGATCGCGACGAGTGCCTCGTGATGTCAATCATCACCATCAGCCAGGTTTTTCTCCTGCTCGTGCTCGTCATTTACAGCCCCTTCCGCTACCTGTGGCAGGCGCATCCGGAACAGTTCGCCGCAGGCTCGATTCCGCCCGATGGCGCGGGCCTCAATCCACTGCTTCAGGATCCCTGGATGGTGGCGCACCCGCCGGTGCTCTTTCTCGGCTACGCCGCGGCGACCATCCCCTTCGCCTACGCGATCGCGGCGCTTTTGCGCAACGATTTTTCGACCTGGATCGAGCGGAGTTACCGGTGGACGCTCTTCGCGATGACCTCGCTGGGCATCGGCATTTTCCTGGGCGGATACTGGGCATACAAGGTTCTGGGATGGGGCGGATACTGGGGCTGGGACCCGGTCGAAAACTCCTCGCTCATCCCCTGGCTCGTGCTCGTCGCGCTCGTGCACGGCATGCTCGTGCAGCGTCGCAGGGGCGCGCTCGTGCGCACGAACGTCGCCCTGGCGCTCGTCTCGTTCATCCTGGTGTTTTACAGCACCTTCCTCACCCGTAGCGGCGTGCTCTCAAATTTTTCGGTGCACTCCTTCTCGGACCTCGGACTTTCGCGGCACCTGATATTCTTCATGCTCTTCTACGTCGTCATCGCGGCCTTTCTCTTCGCAAAGCGCTTTGCCGGCATGCGTTCGGCGAAGCTCGGCGATTCCGCCTTCGCGTGGGACACGCTCGTCGCGTACGGCATCATCACGCTCTGCCTTTACGCCTTTCTCATCCTGGCAGGCACGTCGATGCCGATCGTCTCGTCCCTGTTCGCGGCACCGTTCTCGCTGCAGCCCGGCTACTATAACGGCATCTCGGTCCCGATGGGACTGCTCATCCTGTGCACGATCGGGCTTGCCGGAATTTTTCAGTTCCAGGCCCGGCGGTCCGTCTGGGGGCTCGCCGCGACCGGGGCGGCCTGCCTGCTTCTCGCCCTTCTTTTCAATATAAATCACACCGCAAACCCGGCCGCCTATGCCTTCTCCGCCGCCGCTTTCTTCGTGGCGATCCGGGGGATTGTCGATCTGCTGAAATACAAACCGGCGGCCGTCCTCTCTTCGCGGCTCGCGCATATCGGCGTGGCGGTGATGGTGCTTGGAATCATCGCGTCGTCGCTTCATTCCACCACGGAGCACCGGGAGCTGCCGCTCGGAAAATACACGGTCGTACAGTCGGCCGCGCTCACGTTCAGGGGGCGGACCGCGGCGGAAAAGCCAGCCCTCGCCTTTACCTTCGCGCGCGGGCGCTCGGTCAGCGAGATCGAAACACCGTATTACATCGACGAACGAACGCACTCGCTCTATCGCGCGCCATACATCAGTTACGGGTTCGGCCACGACGTCTACATTTCACCGGTGGAATATCGCTCGGGGCTCGATTCTCTCACGAGGCTCATCCTCGAAAAGGGCTCGGCTGTGGAAACGCAGGGGATGAAGATCACCTTCACCGGGTTCGATATCGACCGCGAACACATGATGGCGGGCGGGGACATGAAGATCTTCGCGAAGCTTTCGGTGGAGCGCGGCACCTCACAGGCCGCGGTCAGACCCGGTCTACAGCTCGGCGGTTCGGACCGCCGCGAGCCCATACCCGCGAGGATGCCCTTTACCGGACAGGAGGTGCGCCTCCTCGACTTTAACGTGAGTGATGGAACGGTCTATATTTTCGTCGAGGCGCCGAAAGGAACGCCCGTACCGCCGGATTCGGCGATCGTCGAGGTGTCGTTCAAACGGCTCATCTGGTTCGTCTGGCTGGGCACGATCTTCATCGCGCTCGGCGGGACCGTCGCGATTCGCCGTTCCAGCGGAAAAGGCCGGTAAAGCGGCCGCCCCCCTCCTACGAAGGGATGTGCTCCGCCGGACGCGTTTCATAAAGTGTAATCGCTCCGGTCGGGCAGGCCGCCGCACAGAGGCCGCAGCCGATGCATCCTTCACCGATACGCGCGGGACCATCGGCCGTATCGATCGCATGCACGGGGCAGATCTCCTCGCATTCGCCGCACGACGTACACGCGATACGGTCGACGCGCGCCGTGAAGCGGCTCGGGGCGAGCACCCCGGCGGTCCTGGCGTTCGACGCATACCGCAGCATCTCGCAGCAGCAGGGGCAGCAGTTGCATATTGCGTTTGCCATCCCCGCCTTATTCTCGACCATGTGCACGAGTCCGGCCTCCTCGGCCTTTTTCAGGAGCCCGAGCGCCTCGTCTCGATCTATTCGCCTTCCCGTACCCCGCTTCAGCGTATACTCGGCACCCCGGTTGAGCTGGATGCACACCTCGACCGGCCTCTCGCACAGCCTTTGTGACTTTCGGCATACGCAGGGCACCACGGCTATCGAGCTTGCCTCCTCGACGAGACGCGCCGCGTCTTCGTAGACGAGTACGCGGCTCTCTGCATCCAGCGTTTTATTGATGGGAATGACCCTCATAAACGAGGGCATCCCGATCTGGGTGACGAGCTCCAGGAGCGCGGGGTACTCCGTATCCATAAAGCTGACCCAGAGCTCGTTCATCTCCCCGGGGGCGCCATCCCAGAGCAGGGTGGCGTCGTGGAACTGTACGATATGCCGGGGCATGCGGTAGACGATCTCTCCATCGCGGACGGATTCGAAGGCAGCCCCTTTCCTGAAAAGGGAATCGAGCATCTTCGCCATTTCCGCCGGGGGCATCCCCGTTTTTTCGGCAAGTCCTGAAATCGTGCCGGGAAGCATCACCACAACGCGGGCCTCCGCCTCGGTGCACACACTGCGCCAGATCTGCGGAAGGATTTGTGAGTTTTCCATCATGAGCTTTTTCGCAAGTTCCCGGTAGATGTCGTTTGTTTCCATTCGTCCCTCCGTGCAGGTGGTCAGCGCTTCTCGTCGACGATTACGGGAAGGAGCGCCTCCGCGAGCACGCAGCTCTGGGGCTCCTTTCCGGTATGGTCCTTCACGTCGTGGATGAGGAAAACGCCGTTGTGTTTGCGGACGATGTTGTCGACGACCGCGAGGCCGAGCCCGAACCCGAACTTTTCCACGCGCGCCGCCGACTCGTCGGGAGGCAGGAGCCGGAAGAAGGGCTCCACCACCAGCTTTTCGTATCGGGCCGGGATTCCTCCATAAGGCTTCTCGGGAACGTCGTTCTTCACTGAGAGCCAGAAGAATCCCTCGCTGATGTGCCCGAAGATGTTTATGGTGCTCCCCCTGACCGAATACTTGTAGGCGTTTACGATAAGCTCTTCCATCATGAGGCCGAGCTTCTCGAAGTTGAGGTCGAGCTCGCAATTCATCTTGAGCTCCGGATAGGTTATGCGAAGATCCTTGCCCTCGAGGTACGGCGCGAGCGCGCGTATCATTCCGGGGATCGCCTCGACGAATGCGGACGCGCTGGAGCGTGAAAGGGGAAATTTTTCGTCCATGATGGCGGTCGTCGCCTGAAGACCGTCGAGCTGGTTGCGGCAGTAGACGTTGTTCTCGACCAGCATCTCGACGATGTCCCTGCCGATCACATAGCTGTCGCCCTGGGTCTTCATGGTCGCGGACATGACGTCGATCAGCGACACGAGCGTCCCGAAGCCCGCGCCCTGCGAAAGGGACGTCTTCAGGTTGTATACCGATTTCGTCTCGGTATAGTCCTTGTCGGCCACGCGCCTGCTCTCCTTGTAGTTGAGCCACTCGATCTGGCTGCGGATCTTGAGGCCGGCACTCATGCTCATGTTCCGCTCGTGGTCGCGCAGGGCCTTGTACTCCAGCGCCCGGGCGACGCTGTTCTGGAAGAGTTCCGGATCGATGGGTTTGATGAGATAATCGAATGCGCCCATCTTCATGATGTCGATGATGGTCTTCGGTGAATCGAGCGCCGTCTCGACGAGCACCACCGAATCGGGCAGGCGTTTTTTGAGATTGCTTATAAAGGTCTTCCCGTCCATGACGGGCATCATGAGGTCAACGATGAAGAGCGAGAACTCCCGTTCATCGAGCATCCCGAGCGCCGCCTCTCCGTTTTGAGCTATGGCCGCGGGAACATCCATGTTCTTGCATATTCCCTGCAAGAGCGCCTGTGTCTCCCTGGTATCCTCGACGATCAGGATGGGCTCCTTCGGCCGGTAGATCGCCGTTTTTCTCATGGCTTCATTCATGGGCATCCCCTCGATTGATGTATTCCGCTCCGCTCACTCTTCCCGGTCCCCCCGGGCCTTCTCCGTGCAGAGCGGCAGACTCACGGTGAAGGTGCTGCTTTCGCCGGGAACACTCCGCACGCCGATCCTTCCGCCATGCGCTTCGACGATCATGCGCGAAATCGTGAGCCCCAGCCCCGTCCCCTGCGTGTCGCGGTCGAGCTTCGAATTGACCTGGCTGAACTTCTCGAAGATGAAGAACAGGTGCTCCTTCCTGATCCCTATGCCGGTGTCCGTAACGTCGACGACGAGCATCGGCCCGTCGATCCTCGATTCGATTATGACCGTTCCTCCCGACCTGTTGAATTTTATCGCATTTGATATGAGGTTGATGAACACCTGCTGCAGACGCTTGGCGTCGCCGTGTACCGTGAGCTCGTCCGGCAGGTCCCACCGGTACTGTAAAACCACGCCCCTCTCGGCCGCCTGCACCGTCATCATCGCCACGCACGCGCCAATGATATCGCCGGGCCGCTGGAGAGTCCGCTCGAAATCCAATTTGCCCGATTCGATCTTGGAGACGTCGAGGATATCGTTGATGATCTTCAACAAGTGGAGCCCCGACGAAAGAATATTTTCGAGATAACCGGCGAAATCCCCCTCGCCGACCTGCATCTTCATGAGCTTGGAGAACCCGATGATGGAGTTGAGCGGCGTACGAAGCTCGTGGCTCATGTTGGCGAGGAACTCGCTCTTGGCGCGACTGGCCGATTCGGCGAGCTCCATGGCTTTTTTCAGGTCCTTTTCCGCCTTTTTCCGCTCAGCGATCTCGTTACGAAGCTTTTCGTTGGCGGCGCTGATCTCGGCCGTGCGCTCCGCCACTATCTCCTCGAGATGATCGCGGTGCCGGCGCAGCTCCTCCTCGGCCTTTTTGCGCTCGCTGACGTCGCGGAAGCTCAGCACCCCCCCGGAGACGGCCTCTTTACGGTCGCGGATGATGGACGTGCTGAACTCGACGCGCTTTTCCCCTCCATGGCGAGCGACCAGAATATAATCGTCGTTCAAAGACGAGCCCGTCATTCCGGCGAAGGACAGTTTCACTCCGTTCGCTGAGCCGGTATCCCCGGAGGCCGGGACCACCACGAAGACCTCCTCGATCGGTCTCCCCCCGGCCTCCGCGGCCGGCCAGCCGGTCAGGTGTTCGCCGTGCGGATTGAGGAACACGAGGAGGCCTTCCGTGTCGAAGGCGGCGACCCCCTCTTCTATGTTTCCGAGCGTCGCGGACAACCAGCGCTCGCTCTCGCGGACCCTGTTCTCCATGCGATGA
The DNA here is from genome assembly GCA_018263175.1 of Spirochaetota bacterium. Taxonomy (GTDB): domain Bacteria; phylum Spirochaetota; class UBA4802; order UBA4802; family UBA5368; genus MVZN01. The sequence continues at coordinate 11,144 of JADFDB010000031.1, read as the reverse complement.
CGGTAGAGCGCCATCTCCAGGGCGATGGAGAGGTCCCTCTCGTCGAACGGCTTGAGGAGGTAGCCGTACGGTCCGGTTATCTTGGCGCGCTGGATCGTCGTATCATCGGCGTAGGCGGTAAGGTAGATGACCGGCACGTCGAAATCGGCACGGACCTTCTCGGCCGCGTCGATGCCGTCCATCCCCCCCTTCAGCATGATATCCATGAGAACGATATCGGGGTGGGCCCCCGGGATCGCCCCGACCGCCTCCTCGCCGGAAGTGGCGGCGCCGGCGATTTCGTACCCCATCGACTCCAGAACGTTCTGGAGGTCACGCGAGATGATCCTTTCGTCCTCTACGATGAATATTCGCGTGGCCGGCATTACATGGCCCCCGGAGGAGGTAGTGCCCGAGATGGTAGGTTGAAATAAGAGCCTGTCAAGAGAATAAAACCACGCTATCGCCGACCGTGCATCCACTCTATCGCGAACTTCATCAGTTGCACGCTGTTTCTCAGATGAAGTTTTTCGCGTATGCGCCGGCGGTGGGTCTCCACGGTTTTCACGCCGAGATTGAGTTTTCGGGCGATATCCGAACTCGTATCGCCGCTGCCGACCAGACGCAGCACCTCGATTTCGCGGTCCGATAGGCGCTCCACGGGGTTCGCGGTTTTATTCGGGCCGCGACGTATCATCTCGTCGAGCAGGCGGGAGGACATCGGACCGCTCAGATACACCCTGCCGGCGAGAACCGCTCGGGCCGCCTCCACGACCCTGGCAGTCAGCTCGTTTTTCATCACATAACCCCCCGCGCCGGAGCGGATGGCGCGCTCGGCGTACAGGGACTCCTCGTGCATCGAGAGCACCAGCACCGCGAGCTTCGGATAACGACGTTTCAGCACCTTGATGAGCTCGAGGCCGCTCGCTCCTCCCGCGAGCGAAATGTCCACGATTGCGAGATCGGGCCTGATCTTCTCGACGGCCCGGATGGCCCCTTCCATATCCTCCGCGTAACCGGCTATGCGCAGATCCTTTTCGCGGCCGAACAGCTTTTCAAGTCCCTCGTAGACGATGGGGTGATCGTCCACCACCAGTATTCTGGCCGCCTCAGGCTCCTTTCCTTTTCCCGCCGGCTTCCCGCTCATGCCCGTCCCGCCTCTTCATTCTGAATTTGCACACAACCTCCGTACCGCCTCCCCGCCCCCTCTGCACCGACAGCGTCCCGCCGATGAGCCGGGCCCGATGCTTCATGAGGGCAAGCCCCAGCCCGGATGACTCCCGTGTCCGATCACCGATGCCCACCCCGTCGTCGCGGACCCTCACGGCGAGAAGGTCTCCGGTCCAATTGAATCCGATCACCACGCGCCGGGCCCCGGCATGCTTGATAACATTGGCCAGCGCCTCGCTGATGATATAATACAACTGTGCCGCGACTGTGGCGTCGTCGATCCGGAAGGAGGACGGCGCCTCGATGACGCAGTCGATCGAGTGGCAGCCCTCCATTTCGCGGAGCATCTCCTCGAGCAGCTCGCGAAAATTGTCCATCTCTCCGACCGGCGGCATCAATCCCCGCGCCAGGGAGCGTACCTCTTCGATCGCCCGGTTTACGCCGTTTTCCACGGCAAGCGCCTCCTGTGCCTCGCCGATTGAGCGTTCCTTCAAGCGCTCGTAAAGCAGACGGCAGCGGATCGCGACGCCGAGCAGCTGGTGGCTCACGCCGTCGTGCAGCTCCATGCCGATCCGCTGCCGCTCCCGCTGGGCGGCCGCCAGCACATTGCCCTCGACCTTGAGCCGTCCGGTGATGTCCCTCAGGTTGATGATGACCCCCTCGACCGCACCGCGGCGGGCACCCTTGAAGGGGTACATCGAGATTTCCATATAGCGCAAACCAGGAACCGGATACTCACAGAGCTGTTCGAAAAATATCTCCCGGCCCGAGAGGCATGACTGAAACGATGGCCCTATTATCTCGTCGAACCATCCCGGCCCGAAGAGCTCCGCAAGCGGGCGCCCGGCCGCCTCGTCTCCTCTCAGACCGAAGGCCCGGATAAACTCCTCGTTGGCCGCGCGCACCACCATCGCCACGTCCGCGAACACCATCTGATCCTTCATATATGCAACGATCCGGCGGTAGAGCGAAATCTCCTGATCGGCTTTGCGCCGCTTGAAGAGGTTTACGAAAATCTCACCGACGATCCTGAGCAGCGCGATGGTGTCGTCGGGCCACGATTTATATTTCCGCACCGAGTCCAGGCCGAAGAATCCGAAAAGTTCACCGTCGAGCACCAGCGGCACCGACACCATGGATTTCGCCTCAATCCCGCCGCCGGCTCCCCGAAGGCCTCCCGCCGCCGCAGGCAGGTCATCCATTCGCGGAACGTGCACCGTCTCGAACCTCGCATGCCGTTCGACAAGCCAGCGCGGCGGCCGCGCGGACGCCCCCTCCGACGCGCCGAGGCCCGGGCCGATGCCCCGCGCGCGCCATTCGTACGCGCCGACGATGCAACGCCTGTCGCTCGAAAGTAGCGCCAGATAACACCGGTCCACCCGCGCGAAGTCGCCGATCAGCTTGAGGGCGTGGCGGATGCCGCCGTCGATTTCGTCGGACGGAATGTTGATGAAACGTGTCGCGATTAAAGTGATGAGATTCTCGAATTCGTAGCGCTCCCGCAGGGTCTCCTCCATGCGTCTGCGCCCGGTGATGTCGCGCGTAACGCCGAGGATCGCGATGGGCCGCCCCGAATCGTCCCTGACGAACGAGGCCTTCGTCTCGGTCCACACCGCGCGTCCCCCTCTCTTCTCCACCTCCATCCCGACGTACAGAAGCGACCGGTCAGGATCGCGCCCGTGGTCATTCGCCGTTTCGTCGGCGATTATGCGTCGTGTCTCACGCCTGGTCTTTCTGTCCATGTTTATGCCGACCGGCGATCCGATATACCGCTCGGCGGGGATGCCGAAGATCTCCTCACAATAGGAGTTCGCGTAAATATACCGCAGGGTGCTGATATCGAGCACCCAGATCGCGTCCCGCACGTTGTCGGCAATCAGGCGCAAAAAATCCTCGCGCCCGCGGAGAATTTGCATGATCCCACCAGCGCCCCTCCGCTCCCGTGAAGGAGCGGTCTTTGCCGGGGACGATGCCCCGCGGGATGCGGGCCTTCCTGCGGTCTTCCCTTTTTTCACTTTATCCTTCATATTCATCCGCGCCCTGATCACGATGTACTGCCGGAGAAAAAGCCGCCGTCCGGTGAAGCCTGAGTCACCCCACGTCCATCCGCAGGATATGCGCCGGAAGGAACCGAGTCAAATAATATTACGGACGGCTAAAATGATTTGACCGTTCCGGTCGCGATATGCCTACTATACGAGTGTCGGCGGAAGATCCGCCATAGAGGGATTGCAGTGGAAGACAAGTTCTCAGACATCGCCCGAAATAAAAAGGCCCGGTTCGAGTATGAGGTGCTCGAAACATTCGAGGCCGGCATCGTTCTGGTCGGAACAGAGGTGAAATCGGTCAGACAGAAAAAAGTGAGCATCAACGAGTCGTTCGCCAGGGTTAAGAACGGCGAGCCGTTCATCCTCGGGCTCAACATCGCCGTTTACGAGATGGGGAACCGGTTTAACCACGAGCCCGCCAGGGAGCGCAAGCTTCTGCTGCACAAACACGAGATCAGGCGCCTGATCGGCAAGCTGAAGGAAAAGGGACTGACCCTGGTTCCGCTCAAGATGTATTTCAAAAACGGCAAGGTCAAGGTGCTGCTCGGCCTCGCGAAGGGAAAGGCCCAGTACGACAAACGCAAAACGATCCAGAAGCGAGAGGGCGACCGCGAGGTACAGCGTGCCCTTAAAAAATACCGCTGACTTTTATATTGACTTCGCAAAAAATGCTGGTAGCATAGTAGCCTTGTTGCATGGACGGGAAGTAAACCGGTTTCTTCCCGTCACAGGCGGGGGAAAAACCCGATATCCGCAAGATATAGAGCAGGTCGAATAAGTTTTACACGGCGAAGAGACGGCGTTAATTTTCACCGTCCGGAGAATCGATGCCGCACTCCCATTCGCCCGCCGGTTCCGCCGCGGGAACGAGGGCGATAAGTCAAAGAGGCCGGAAGCCAACGTGGAAACCATCATCTTCCTGATAATCTTCCCCGCCGCGATTTCGCTCGTATTGCTTTCGATACCGGTAAAATCGGTACGGCGGCTGATAGCGGTCATCGCGAATATCGCGCTCATCGCCGGGACAATCCACCTTATGTACGAATCGGGCGGCGAGACAGTCCGCTTCGAGCTTGAAAACATCTGGATTGAACGCGCGATGACGGTGCTCGAGGTCGCGCTATCGGTCTATATCCTTTATATGGGCTTCCGGTTCAGGCGCTACCTGGTCGTTCTGTTCACCCTGGCGCAGCTCGCCCTCCTCGTCCATTTCGAGGCGTTCGTCTCACCGACCGTGCACGTGGCCCACAATCTTTTCGTGGACAATTTCTCAATCATCCTCGCCCTCATAATCGGCGTCATCGGGAGTTTAATCTGCCTTTACGCCATCGGCTACATCGAGGAATACCACGAGCGGCACAAGGAATCCGAGGACAACAGAAGGGTTTTCTTCTTCCTGATGTATCTGTTCTTGTCGGCGATGTTCGGTATAGTCTTCTCCAACAATCTCAAGTGGATCTATTTCTTCTGGGAGATCACCACTCTGTGCTCGTTCCTGCTCATTAAATACCACGAGGACGAGGAGTCCATCGAGAGCGCATTCTCGGCGCTCACGATCAATCTCATGGGCGGGCTCGCGTTCACCGCGGCAATCTCGTACGCAACCATATTCGCCGGAACGCTCGAGCTCGACCGGCTCATTGCCGAAGGCGGGGCCTATGCCGTGGTTCCCGCGGCACTCATTGCCTTTGCGGGGCTCACCAAGTCGGCGCAGTTCCCCTTCTCCTCCTGGCTTACGAAGGCCATGGTGGCCCCCACTCCGGTCTCGGCCCTTTTGCATTCGAGCACCATGGTGAAGGCGGGCGTGTACATCATCATCAAGATCTCCCCGGCGCTCAGGGGCACACCGGCCGCGGCCATGCTCTCATACATCGGCGGGCTCACCTTTCTCGTCGCCTCGTTCATCGCTATATCACAGAGCAACGCCAAGAAGGTCCTGGCCTACTCCACCATCGCGAACCTGGGCCTCGTCGTCGCCTGCGCCGGCATCGGTACCAACGAAGCGATCTGGAGCGCCATCCTCCTCATCGTATTTCACGCCGTGGCCAAGTCGCTCATGTTCCTGTGCGTCGGTATAACCGAGCACAAGCTGAGCAGCAAGGAGATCGAGAACATGGACTTTCTGATCATGGAAATGCCCAAGGTATCGGCGGCCATGATCATCGGCATATCGGGCATGTTTCTGGCGCCCTTCGGCATGCTCATCAGCAAATGGGCCACGCTCAAGGCGTTCATCGATTTCAATCCCGTAATGGCGATCATCCTCGCCTACGGAAGCGCCGCCACACTCTTCTTCTGGACCAAGTGGATGGGAAAGATCATCACGATCAAATACGGGCTCAAAAACCGCGAGAAGGTGGTGAGCCCCTGGGAATGGACGACGCTTGCGGTGCTCTCGTTCATGACCATCGGCGTGTGCATCATCTTTCCGATACTCTCATCGGCGCTCATCGAGCCGTACATCATCGGACTATTCGGGGTAAGCCCCTCGATGGACAGGTTCAATATAATCATCATCATGATCATCATGCTGGGGCTCCTCACGATCCTGCCGATCGGGCTCATGTACTACGCCTGGCTCAACAAGGACTACAAGCGCGTCGGCACCTATCTCGGCGGCGCCAACGTCGATAATATCCACTTCCTCGGATCGCTCGGTGCGCAGAGGACCGCCGACATCCGCAACTACTACCTCGATGGTTTTTTCAGCGAGAAGAGGCTTTATAACTATGGATGGGTAACGGCGGTGTTCCTCGTAATCCTCATGCTCGGGGTGGTGATCGTATGACGCCGATCGACTATTACATCCACCTCGACAACATCTATCTCAAGGCCGTCGTCTATGTGCTGCTCGCCCCCATCCTCGGAGGGCTGCTCGCCGGAGTCGACCGTAAAATAAGCGCGCGCCTGCAGGGCAGAATAGGACCCCCGATCATCCAGCCCTTTTACGACGTCTTCAAGCTTTTCCGCAAGGAGAAGATCATCGTCAATAAGTTCCAGAACTTCAACGTAAACCTTTTCTTCGTCTTCATGGTATTCACGGGCTCCCTGTTTTTCCTCGGGGGCGATTTGCTCCTCGTTATCTTTGCGCTCACGCTCGCCGGCGTTTTTCTCGCGCTGGCAGGGTTCTCGGTCAACTCGCCCTACTGCCACATTGGGGCCGAGCGCGAGCTCATCCAGATGATGTCCTACGACCCCATGATAATTCTCGTTGCCGTGGGCATGTACCAGGTGACCGGCACGTTCAGGGTCGACGCGATCGCGATGTACGACGAGCCGCTCATCATCTACCTGCCCGGGGTATTCCTCGGCTACCTGCACATCCTGACCATCAAGCTCCGTAAGTCGCCCTTCGATCTGGCGATGTCGGCGCACGCTCACCAGGAGCTCGTGAGCGGACTGAAGACCGAGTTCTCGGGCTCCACGCTCGCCTTGATCGAGATCGGACACTGGTATGAAAACGTTCTGCTTCTCGGGATCATCTACCTGTTTTTCGCATTCAACTCCCTCGTCGGCCTCGCGGCGATGCTGATACTTTATTTTTTCGAGATCATCATCGACAACACGTACGCGCGTTTTAAGTGGGAGCTGACGTTCAAAAGCACCTGGCTCGTTACTGCGCTCTTCGGTGCCGCCAACATCATCATCCTGTATTACTCGATGCAGCCATGAGTCGGCGGAAAAGGAGAAACCGGCATGTTTTTTAAAAAATCTCCATGGATCATCCACTACGACGCCACGAGCTGCAACGGGTGCGACATCGAGGTGGTGGCGAGCCTTACTCCGATGTACGACCTGGAGCGCTTTGGCATCGTCAACACCGGCAACCCCAAGCACGCGGACATCTTCGTCGTCACCGGCGCCGTGAACGAGAGCAGCCGCATGGTCGTTAAAAACATTTACGACCAGATGCCCAACCCGAAGGTCGTGGTCGCGGTCGGCATCTGCGCGACCTCCGGGGGAGTGTTCAGGGAGTGCTATAATGTACTCGGAGGCGTCGACAAGGTGATCCCTGTCGACGTGTACGTACCCGGATGCGCGGCCCGTCCCGAATCGATCATTGACGGCATAATCACCGCGCTCGACATCCTGGAAAGGCGCCTTGTGGAGTTCAGGAAGGCGAAAAGCGAGGCGCGCCGCCAGGAGAAAAAACTGCGGAGGTATCACCTGAATGACTGAGGAACAGACGACCATCACGATGGAAAAGGACGAGCTCCTCGGCGCCGTGTCCGATTTCCACTCGCAGGGATACCGCCTGGCGCAGATCTGCTGCACCGCGCTCGGCGATACAATCGAAATAAACTACTCTTTCGACAAGGAGTACCGTTTCAAGAACCTGCGCCTCAGCATACGCCCCGACGAGGAGATACAGAGCATAAGCATCATCTACTGGAGCGCCTTCACCTACGAAAACGAAATGAGCGAGCTTTTCGGCGTTAAAATAAGGAACATCGTCGTCGATTACAAAGGCCACTTTTACCGCACCGCGGTCGCAACCCCGTTTGTCGCCCCCGAACCGGACGCGGGAAACGCAACGGAAAAGGAATAGGCACGCGGCATGTCCCAGAGAAACGTCATACCATTCGGCCCCCAGCACCCGGTACTCCCCGAGCCGATACATCTCGACCTCGTGACCGAGGACGAGACCGTCATCGAGGCCATCCCCTCCATCGGCTTCGTGCACAGGGGCCTCGAAAAGCTCGTCGAGAAAAAGGACTACCAGGACTTCGTGTACGTGGCCGAACGCATCTGCGGCATCTGCAGCTTCATGCACGGCATGACCTACTGTCAGGCCGTGGAGGAGATCATGGAAATCGCCGTGCCCGAGCGCGCGCTGTACCTGCGCACCGTGTGGGCCGAGCTCTCGCGCATACACAGCCACCTCATGTGGCTGGGACTCGCGGCCGACGCCTTCGGCTTCGAGAGCCTCTTTATGAACTGCTGGAGGCTCAGGGAGGGGATTCTCGACATCATCGAGGCCACCACGGGCGGCCGGGTAATCTTCGGCTCGTGTAAAATAGGAGGCGTCCGGCGCGACATCGACGACGAAACCATGAAAGGCATCGTGGAAAAGCTCGGGACGATCGGCGCCGAAATCGGACGCACCACCGATGTTTTCCTGAACGACTATTCGGTCCAGCACCGGCTGAAAGGCATCGGGGTGCTGTCCGGCGAGGAGGCCCATGCCCTCGGCACGGTCGGCCCCGTGCTCCGCGCGAGCGGCGTCGCGATGGACGCCAGGAAAATCGACTATGCCGCATACCGAAATCTCAAATTCGAGCCGGTCGTCGAAAAGGCCGGCGACTGTCACGCGCGCTGCCGCGTCCGCGTGCGCGAGATATTCCAGTCGGTCGACCTCATCGGCCAGGCCGCGCGGAAGATGCCCGGGGGGGAGATTTTCGTCAAGGTGACGGGCGCCCCGAACGGCGAGTTCTTCAGCCGGGTGGAACAGCCCCGGGGCGAGGTGATCTACTACGTCAAGGCGAACGGGACGAAGAACCTCCAGCGCTTCCGCGTGAGGACGCCGACCTTCGCGAACCTGCCGGCCATGGTGAAGATGCTTGAGGGGGCGAGCATCGCCGACGTGCCGAACATCATCCTTACCATTGATCCCTGCATAAGCTGTGTCGAACGATAGAGGTGCGCGATGAGCTTTTTATCGATGACCCGAAACATAGCCGAGAACCTCTTTAAGGGACCGTCCACGCGCCGCTACCCGAAAGAGAAGCGGGAGTACGGGCTCAAATCGCGCGGCATGATCGGCATCGATATCGAGGCGTGCATCTTCTGCGGGTTGTGCTCGCGGCGCTGCCCTACCGGCGCGCTCACGGTCAGAAAGGACCAGAAAGAGTGGGAGATCGATCGGCTCCGGTGCGTCTTCTGCGGCTACTGCGTCGAGGTGTGCCCCAAGAAATGCCTCGCGATGGCGAACCACTACTCGCCCTGCGTCACGGAACGCGCCGCGGCGGTCCATCTCGAGCGGCAGGCGCTCAGAGATGCCGCGGATGCGCCGGCGGAGGGGAAGGAGTAGGCCGCCGGGCCTATTCCCATTCGATCGTCGAAGGCGGCTTCGAGGAGATGTCGAACACCACGCGGTTTATCCCGCGCACCTCGTTGATGATCCTGTTCGAAATCTTTCGCATCACCTCTTCCGGGAGATACGCCCAGTCGGCGGTCATGGCGTCGACCGAGGTGACGCCGCGCAGCGCGATGACGTTTTCGTAGGTGCGCTTGTCGCCCATCACGCCGACCGATTTGACCGGCAGAAACAGCGCAAACATCTGCCAGAGCTCCCGGTAGAGCCCCGCCGCGCGGATCTCCTCGATCAGGATGGCGTCCGCCTCCTGGAGCGTTGCCACGCGCTCGCGCGTGACCTCTCCGATGATGCGGATGGCGAGCCCGGGGCCGGGAAACGGGTGGCGATGGACCAGCTCGTCGGCGAGTCCCAGCTCCCTCCCGAGCAGGCGCACCTCGTCTTTAAACAGCTCCTTGAGGGGCTCGATGACCCTGCCCGATTTGATGAGCTTCAGCACCTCGGGCACACGGTTGTGATGGCTCTTGATGGTGTCCGACGGCCCCTTGGTGGAAACCGATTCGATTACATCGGGATAGAGCGTTCCCTGCGCGAGAAAATCCAACCGGCCGATCTTCCGGGCCTCTTCCATGAATACCCTGATGAATTCCCTGCCGATGACCTGGCGCTTCTTTTCCGGGTTCTCGATGCCTTTCAGTTTACGAAAAAAGCGGTCCGAGGCGTCGACGTAGATCAGGTTGAGCCTGAGGTGGCGCTTGAACCGCCCGATAACCTGCTCGGCCTCGTTCTTTCTCAATACGCCGTTGTTGACGAAAACGCAATACAGCCGTTTGCCGATGGCCCGGTCCAGGAGCACCGCGGTCACGGTCGAATCGACGCCGCCGGAGAGCCCCAGAAGCACCGTTCCGTCTCCAACCTCCGCACGGATCGCCTCCACCGACGAGGCGATGAACGATTTCATGTTCCAGGACGGTTGAAGCGCGCAGATCTCGAAAAGAAAATTCCTTAAGATCGCAGTGCCGTGGACCGTATGATACACTTCCGGATGGAACTGTACGCCGTATATCCGCCTTTCCTTATTTTCGATGGCGGCGGTCTCCGCGCCGGCGGAACCGGCGATGACCCTGAACCCCGGGGGCGGGTCGGTCACCTTGTCCCCGTGGCTCATCCAGACCGTTTCGCTTTTTTTAAGTCCCCTGAAGAGCTTCGACTTGCCGAGTATCGTTATGACCGCGCGTCCGTACTCCTTGTGGCTGGAGCCCTTTATCCTCCCCCTGAACGCGTCGACCACCACGTACAGCCCGTAGCAGATTCCAAGCACCGGTACGCCGAGGCCGAAGATCTCTGCACCTATGCGCGGCGCGTCCTTTTCGTACAGCGACGACGGCCCGCCCGAGAGGATGATCGCCGATGGATTCTCCCTCCTGATTTCCTCAAACGGGATATGATAGGGTACTATTTCCGCGTATACGTTCTGCTCGCGTATGCGGCGCGCGATGAGCTGGGTATACTGGGAGCCGAAATCCAGTATCATGACCTTTTCCGCGGGGCCCCCCGGCGAATGATCGATCATTACTTCGCCTCTAAACCCTTTATGTACTCCCTGTACCCGAGCTTTTGCAGTTTTTCATTTTTTTCGACGACACCGTCGGCCATTTTTTTCCGGTACGCACCGAGCTTTTCCTCGATGGAGGAATCGAAGGACGAAAGAAGCGCCAGCGCGAAAAGGGCCGCGTTGGCCCCGCCGGACGCGCCGGTGGGCATGGTCGCCACGGGTATGCCCGCGGGCATCTGCACTATTGAAAGTATCGAATCGAGCCCGCCCGCGATGGAGGTCTCTATGGGAACCCCGATTACGGGAAGCGTGGTCAACGCGGCGACCACCCCCGGAAGGTGCGCGGCGCCGCCGGCAA
>JADFDB010000030.1 GCA_018263175.1 Spirochaetota bacterium | reverse complement strand
GAGGAAAAAGCAGTGCAGTGAGAGCGCGAAGCCGAACCAGACGAAGAGCCGCGCCAGCCGCCGGTATGGGTGTATGATCCGGACGATGAATGCCCAGACGAACTGGAGATCCGCGCAGGCGATGAGGAACAGGTAGAACCACAGCGCATCAGCGCCGTGGCCGTCCCCCGGAAACGCCGCCCCCGCCGGGCCCGCCGCGAACTGTCCATGGAACACGAACTCGCGGGCATCGAAGAAAAAATACCCGTTAAGAAGAGCGAGCCCCGCGAGGAGGGCGGCGTTCACGAACCAGCGTGTCATGCGCCCTCCCCCATGCGCACCATGACGAGCAGTCTGTCGTTCGTAGCGGCCGGTCTGTCTTCGGATAACGAGCGCACCATGCTCGACCGGAGCCTCGATAGCGGCGCGCCGGAATCTCTTTCGATGAGCTCCCCGAAACCGGGCAGATTCCCGATAATCGTCCGGTAGAAAGAATCGCAGCACAGAATCATGATATCGCCGGGCCGCATGCGCAGCGACCGGGCGGAGCCCCGGCCCTCCCGGCGATGAGGCTGGAGTCCCTCGCCGCGACGGTACACAAGCGGGTCCGGATAGCCGTAACTCGAAAAGATAAACTCCCCGTCCCGGTGTAGCGAACCGTGCATGATGATGAGGTCCTGCGCGTCGAGGCGCCTGGCCCTTATTATCCGCTTCATCCGGGCAAGCACTCCCGGGGGCGACAGCCCCAGGCGCGCGAAACTCTGCAGCACCGACTGAACCCCCGGCATAAGGATGGAGGTCCCGGCGAGGTTGCCCTTTATCCTGTAGGCGGAAATTCGCACGTCGTCCTCGACCGCGTCGTTTTCAAACACGTCGTAAAATTCACGAATCATCAGCGACGCCGTTTCGTGGAACACCCTGATCTCGAAGCGGCCGATCACCGCGCCCGCCGGCGGCAGAAACTTCTTCTGCACCCGCGCGGCAAGCTCGTATTCCTTTTCAAGCTCCTTTTTCCTGACGATCTCGCCGAAGAAAAAGCGATTGATAGAGAGTATGGCGATCTTTGAGGCGAATATCTTCAAAAGGCGGATCTCACCGGGTGAAAACCGCCGGCGCCGCCCCCCGGTGATGATGAGGCCGAGGAAGATTTCGTGGTAATAGATGGGCACCACGACCTCACCGCCGAGGCGGTCGAGCTCGGCGGTGATGGAGCCTTCGAAGTGGATGGCGGGATTCAATTTGCTCCGCACGATTACATCCTCCGGGCCGTTTATGACCCTGAAGAGTATGTTATCCTTCGATATCCGGGCGTTGCGGATTATCTTGCGCCGCCTGTTCTTCTGGTAGAAGATATTGAACTCTTCCCTGTCGTGGTAGTAGAAGATGAGCATGCCCGTTCCGACGCTGATGAGATTGAGTATCTGGTCGAAGGTCGCGCGGAGCACCTCGTCGAACGACTCGATGTTCAGGATGGAATCCACCGCCTGGACGTAGAGATCGTTATAGCGGATCGGGCTTATGAAGGAATCTATGATGGTGTGCAGGTAATTGACGACGGGCAGGAGCGTGAAGATCACGGCGAAAAAGAAAACGACCGAAAAGATCCCATCGAGTTCGAGCATGGCGAGCCCCCCCGCGAACGCGAGGAGCAGCGACACAAACAGAAGGTTTACCCCGTAGGTCAGGGCGATGTTCTTGATCCTGTTTTTCATTCCCCGAGGAGCGAATCGATATCGCGCACAACGGATTCAACGATGTCACGCACTGTCAGTCTCCCGTCGAGTACGAGGAAACGCCCGTCGGCGATGGACAGATACGCGACCCTGACCGAAGCGAGGAAGTGCTCGTTTTCGAAGGCGTCCCTCCCGGTCGAAGCGCCGTTCCTCGCACGCACCCTGCGCAGGGCCTCTGCCGGCTCCAGGTCCACAAGATACACACGGTCCGGCTCGGGGAAGCCCATGCTCCTGTTTTCCCCGATCACGCGGCCCGCATCGAGCCCCAGGGCCCCCTGGTAGGCGGCGTTGGAGTAATAATAGCGGTCCAGAAGCACCATCTTCCCCTCCAGGAGCGCGGGGCGGATGTTGACCGTCACATCATCCTCCCTGTCACGGATAAAAAGCCGCACCTGTTCCTCGGGACCGGGCATCGCGTCGTCCCGGATCAGCTCGCGGATTTTGCGCCCCCACGGCCCGTCCGAGGGCTCCCTGAGCCTGACCGCCGGATGCCCGATGCTTTTGTAATGCGCGAACACGGCCTCGGAAATCGTCGTCTTCCCCGAACCGTCGATTCCCTCGAAAACAACGAAGAGCGGACGAACGCCCTTCATAGGATGTAATCGTCCCTCTTGCTCGAACCCCGCTCGAACTCCTCTCTGAAGCGCTCGAACCCGGGCCGGTCGAGAAGGCCGAAGGTGAACTGCTTGCCCTGCTCCACGGCCGGCTGGTCGTAAGGATTGATGCCGTAGAGGTAACCGGCGTAGGCAGTCTGCATCTCGAGAAAAAGTATGAGCTCGCCGATGATCTCCGCGTCGAGGCGCGGCAGGATGATTGCGGCGCTCGGGCGGTGCGCCTCGCGCAGTACCATCTCGGTGGCGGACTCCTCGAATCGATTCAGACCGCGCAGGCTCTTGCGGGATATATAATCCACCTCGGGAATCCCCGGATAGAAATCGGGGATCTCCACGTCGCAGCCGAACTCGTTCAGCTTGAGAAAGGTGATGACCTTGTCGTTCGGCCCCTCGAGGTAGAGCTGAAGCTGCGAGTGCTGGTCGATGGTCCCGAGCGCCGGCATCGGCGTAAGGCCCGAGACCACCGGCCGGCCCTCGATATCGCGGTTTTTCCCGAGGGACTCGGCCCAGAGCTGGCGGTACCAGTCAGCGAAGAGGAAGAGCTTTCGCGTATACGGCATGAGCACGTTGATGCGCTTGCCGCGGGCCCGGTCGAACAGATAATGAAAGGCCGCGCACAGGAGCGGGGCGTTCCGGAAAAGGTCCATGCCGTAGTAACGCTCGGTTGCCGTCCGCGCGCCCGAGAGCAGTCCTCCTATGTCGATTCCCATAAACGCGGCAGGCACCAGGCCGACCGCCGAGAGCACCGAGAAGCGGCCGCCGACGTTCTGCGGAACAGGGAAGGTCGCAAATCCTTCATCGTCGGCGATCTTCCTGAGGACGCCCTTTTCCGGATCGGTTATCGCGACCACCTGCTCGCGGTAGTGCTTTCCCACCTTCTTCTTCAGCATTGAAAGGAGTATCGCGAAATTGGCGTTGGTCTCGGTCGTGCCCCCGGACTTTGAAATGACGAGAAAGAGCGTCTCCCGGACGTCCATCACGTCCGTCGCGGCGAGGATCTCGAACGGGTCCACGTTGTCGAAGAAATACACCTTGAGCCTCTTTTTACGCTTCCGCTCGTCGAGCTCGTTGAGATAGAGGTGTGAGAGCGCGTTCCTGAGCGCCTGCGCGCCGAGGGCCGATCCGCCGATCCCGATCACGGCCAGCGAGGAGAAGCGGTCCGCAGCGGATTTCCTGAATTTTTCTATGGAGCGGACGACGGTGTCGTCGTAGGGAATCTCGAGAAAGCCGAGCCTCCCCTCGGCCTTCTCGCGCGCCATCCTGTTGAGCGCCTCCGAGGCCAGGGTACGCAGTCCATCCAGTTCGCCGACGGTGATGCCGTGTTCCGGGCCGATGGCCTCTTCCATAAAGTAGTTGTAATCGAAACGTATCATCCATTTCCTCCCGCGGACTTTTCACCCAGGCCGGGCTCAATATGGTCCAGGAACAAAACCGTCGCGCCGATCGTGCCCAGGTTCAGGGCCATGAAGCCGAGCAGCGGCACAAGGCTCAGGAGCCAGAAGGCGAGCCCCAGGCCCATCGTCATGTAGCGAAAGCGCCAGAGCACGCCGAGCTTGCTCCTGAAAACGAACCGGCGCCGCTCGAGCGGAAAGTCGAAAAAGCCGAAGCCGAAAAAAAACAGCGCGGACGCGAAACTCAAAATTGAATAAAGCAGGCCGCCCGCCACGGGAACAAGGTTGAGAAACAGAATCAGCACGTTGAACGCCGCGAGAATAACGAGGAGCTTCGCGGTGTTCGCCGCTATCCTCGCTACGTCGCCCAGCACCAGCCGGAGGCTAAGCGATTCATCCCGCTTCACGCCGGCGCACAGCTCCTCGACTTTCGCCGAGAGCGGATCGTTGAACGGCGCGGTGACGATGCTCCCCGCGATGGAATAGAACAGAACCAGGAAGATCGTGAACGCCGCGAGCAGGAAGGGGGTCGCCATCCATCGCAGAACCGCGAAATACCACGCCTCCCCCTGCGGTATGAGCGAGGCGAGCGCCGGATACACCTGGGTCCACGAAAACCATACCAGCGCCGAAAGGAGGACGATATTGATAAAGAAGGGGATGATGAAATAGCGCTTGAGGCCTTTCCGCTCACGAACCAGGCCGAGCGCCCGAAAAGGGGCGAGAAATCCGCCGGCGAAAAGCGCCATCCCGGGACCGTCTGTTTTCTTTTTCATGATAGGGACTTTCCTGTTATCCAACAGCAGTGTGGAACGGAATTCTACACGCGATTTTGCGGGATGTCAAACAAAATACCTGCGGCAGCGGGCCGGATCAGCGGTTAACCGAGGCTGATTCAGCGCGACGGAGGCGGTTCATGATCGCCCTGCCGAGCCCGTGTTCCGGTACCGGCTCGACAAGGATGATGTCGAGTCCGCGCGAATCGAGCTCGTGGAGGCAGAAGAACAGCCGGGCGGCGGCCTCCCGGAGGTCTCCCGAGGGGGAAAGCACCTCGACGTGTGCGAAACCGGCGCTCTGCCGTGGTTCGCGAAACGCAAGCAGTCCGACGCTGCCGGGGGGGCGCGCGGAACCCGCCGCGTCGGCGATGATCCGGAGGGGAGTCCGCGGAGAATAATGCGAGAGCGTCTGCCCCGGCGCCCGGGGGCCCGGGCTCGGACCGCTCGCGTCGTCAATCCCGCCCGTCAGCTTTTCGATCTCCTCGATGGCGAGTCCCCCCGGACGCAGGAGGAGCACCCGCTCCCCGTCGATCCTGAGTATGGTGGATTCGAGGCCCACCGCGCATTCACCGCCGTCCAGTATCATGTCGACGGCGCCGCCGAGCTGGGCCGCAACGTGGGCGGCCCTGGTGGGGCTTATGTAGCCGAAGAGGTTCGCGCTCGGCGCCGCGATCGGCCTGCCCGTTTTCTCGATGAGCGCGAGGGCCACCGGGTGCGCGGGCATCCGCACCGCCACCGTGGAAAGCCCCGCAGTCACGATATCGGGAACAATGTCTTTTTTATCGAAGACGAGCGTAAGCGGCCCCGGCCAGAAGCGCTCGGCGAGGGAACGCGCCAGGGGCGGCACCGCCGCTGCAAGGGTATCCAATTCCGCGCGCCGGGAGATATGCACGATGAGCGGATCGAACGAGGGGCGGTTTTTGGCCTCGAACACGCGGGCGCACGCGACCGGATTGAGCGCGTCGGCCCCCAGTCCGTACACGGTCTCCGTGGGAAACGCGACGATTCCCCCTGAGCGGAGTATCTCCGCCGCCCTTTCGATGCTCTTGGCGTCAGCCTTCACGGTTTTCGTCATGCCGCCGTCCCGAAGAAGAGTATAATTATGGACAAAAAACATTCCCCCTGCGATATACACCAGTGGTATACAGTCGGTACAAACAATCAAATCAATTCAGGACCGTATGGCAAAAAAACCGGTAAAGATACTCTTCCTTTCGTATGTGTATCCGCCTGAAACCATCGGGGGCATACAGACCTATATGCGCGACCTGACCGCCCATGTGGCGGCGCAGAATCCCCCCACCCACACGCTTATCAATCCCGGCGGATATGCCTTCCTCGCGCTCTTCATACCCTACTCCATCTTCAAGGCGGTCAGCCTCATCCGCCGCCACGGCATCACCCATCTCCATGCGGCGAGCGGGCCCCACTGCTTCCAGGCGCTGCTCATCAAAAAGCTCACCGGCGTGAAGGCATCCATCACGATCCACGGCCTCGACATCATGATCGAGACGCTGTGGCTCGACCGTATCATCGCGTACTTCGTGCGGCGGCTCGACCGCGTCTTCTGTGTGAGTAATGCCACCATGCGCGAGTGCCTGCGGCGCGGCGTGCCGCCGGAGAAATGCACGGTCATTTTCAACGGCGTCGATCCCGGAGTCCTCCCGCTCGACCGTCCGCGGAAGGACCTGCGCGCCGATCTTGCACGGACGCTCGGCATGCCGCCCGGCAGGCGGAAGCTGCTGCTCTCCAACGGCCGCCTCGTCAGGCGCAAGGGCGTGGAATGGTTCATCCGTTCGGTGGTGCCGCGGCTCGACCGCACCTGCCTCTACCTCGTTTCAGGCGACGGGCCCGAGCGCGACGCCATCAGCGCTGCCGTCATCGACTGCGGAGCCTCCGACCGCGTGCTCCTCCTCGGCAGAACGAGCGATGAGCTCCTGCGCCTGCTCTACAATACGGCCGATTACTTCATCATGCCCAACATCAGCGAGCCGGGCACCATGGAGGGCTTCGGGCTCGTGACCCTCGAGGCGGCCTCATGCGGGGCCACGGTCATCGCCGCGGATATCGAGGGGATCAGCGACGCCGTACTCAACGGCGTTACCGGATGGCTCGTGCCGGAGCGCGACGCCGGCGCCTTCGTACGGCACATCGCAAAGGCCCCGCTCCCGCCGGGGAGGGTCGCCGCGGCTGTACGGAAGCGCTTCGACTGGCGGGTGATCGCGGCACACTATATCGAGGCGCTCCGCGGGCTGTAACCTATTGACAGCCTAAAGGTCTTTCAGTACAAGTACCACAATGGGAAAAAGGGGGTATCGTATGAATAAGCACACGATTTTGTTCATGATGCTTCTCGGCTCCGCGCTTGTAACGGCCATCCCCGCCATTGCCGCCGGGAATTTCGGGCTCGGTTTCGTGCTCGGCGATCCGTCGGGCATTACGGCCAAATATTTTTTAGGGAGCGATCATGCAATCGCCGCCGGTGTCGGCGACGCGGCGGGCCATGGGTTGTACCTCAACGTCGATTATCTCAAACACTTCCGCGGACTTTTTCCGGTACCCGAGATGACGTTCTATCTCGGCGGCGGCGGCGCCTTCCATCATTATCACCGCGACCGGCACGTCAGGGTCTGGGACGACGAAGACGAGGAGAACCGCCTCGAGACGCGCATGCCCTTCGGGATAAACTATGTCTTCAAGCCCGTGCCCATCGAGGCATTCCTGGAGCTGGTGCCGGCGCTCGAGGTCGTTCCCGATGTCGATTTCAGAATGCGCGCGGGGCTCGGCGCGCGTTATTACTTCTGACGGCTGAAGATTTTCCGTGCGTCTGATTCTGGTGCGCCACGGCGAAACGGCCTGGAACCGCGAAAACCGCGTCCAGGGAAGGAGCGATACGCCCCTTTCCGACGCCGGGATCTCGCAGGCCGGCCGGTTGGCCGAAAGCATCGGAAACGAGCGGATCGTCGGTATTGTAACGAGCCCCCTGCGGCGCGCCGTCGAGACCGCGTCGATCATCAACCGCTGCGCAAACGCCCCCCTCGAGATCGACGAGGACCTCATGGAACTCGACCAGGGCATGTTCGAGGGGATGCGCTTCGGGGAACTTTCGCGCGAGCACGCGGAGTTTCTCCGGCGCTGGGCAGCCGATCCGGCGTCGGTGGTGATGCCCGGCGGCGAATCGCTCGCCGCGCTTCAGGAGAGGGCTTGGCGCTCGGTGTACCGCATCACCGCCTCGTGCGGCACGGTGCTCGTCGTGTCGCACAACTTCACGATCACGGCCATCCTCTGTAAAGTGCTCGACATCCCGCTTTCCGATTTCAGGCGGATACGGCTGGACAACGCGTCGAAAACGGTCGTCGAGGCCGACGCCGGCGTGTTCCGGGCGATCGTCATCAACGACACCGCACACCTTAAATGAGCCGCGAGCGCGCTTTTTGCTTTACTTCCGCCCGGCCGCCGCTATTTTTCGGCCATGCGCGGATGGAGCGTGACGATACTCGTGATCGACCGTCCGAGTGGAACCCTGTCGACGGCACGCCTCGAAAGCGCGCTGTACGAAATAAGCCCGGGCGGGGCCTCGCCGGACGACACGGTCCCTGGACCGCCGGCGCCGCCGAAATCAACGGAACCTTCGGCAGCCGCGGCAATTTCGGGAATTCATGCATGCAGAGGTTTTTAATGATCGACACTCCATCCCTCGTCACCTTTACTGTCTACCTGGTCCTGTTGATGGCCATCGGCGTCTATTTCTATCGCACAACGGTGAACCTCGAGGACTATCTGCTCGGCGGAAGGGGCCTGGGGCGCTGGGTAACGGCCTTCTCGGCCCAGGCAAGCGACATGAGCGGCTGGCTCATGATGGGCCTTCCGGGCGCGGTCTATCTCGGCGGCGTGCCGGCCGCCTGGATCGCCATAGGCCTCTTTGTCGGGACCGCGCTGAACTGGCGCCTGGTCGCGGCACGTCTGAGGGTATACACGCAGAAGACCAACTCCCTCACGCTCGCCTCGTTTTTCGAGGAGCGGTTCAAGGACCCCTCGGGGCTGCTGCGCACGATCACCGCGCTCATCACGCTTATCTTCTTTACGATTTACGCGTCTTCCGGCCTTGTCGCCTCCGGCAAGCTTTTCGAGCCGATGTTCCATATCGATTACGCGACCGCGGTCGTCCTCGGCGGGGCGTTCATCATCTCCTATACCTTCCTCGGAGGATTCCTCGCCGTCTGCTATACCGACCTTTTGCAGGGGGCGCTGATGCTCGTCGCCATCGTCGTCGTTCCGGCGATCGGCTGTTACCAGGCGGGGGGGCCCTCCGCGATAGCGTCGGCGATGGCCGCAAAGGGAATCCCGGCCGGGCTCTTCCCCGCCGGCGGTATCAACGGCCTTGCGATCCTTTCCTCAGCGGCATGGGGCCTGGGCTATTTCGGCCAGCCGCATATTCTTACGCGCTTCATGGGCATACGCTCGGGCTCGGAGGTCCCCGGCGCGACGGCGATCGCCCTTGTCTGGGTGGCGCTCTCGCTCTGCGGCGCGATTGCCGTCGGGCTCATCGGCATTCCGCTCTTCGACGGCCTCTCCGGCGGCGAGGAGGAGAAGGTCTTTCTCTATATGATAAACGTCGCGCTTGCACCATGGATACGCGGCTTCATGCTCGCGGCCGTTCTCTCCGCGATAATGTCGACCATCGACTCCCAACTGCTCGTATCGTCGTCCACGCTCACCGAGGATTTCTACCAGAAGGCGATTAAGCGCAACGCCTCGGAGCGCGAGATGATGATCGCCGGACGCGCGTCGGTTATCATCATCTCGGTCATCGCGCTGCTCCTCGCGCTCAAACCCGGCAACACCATCCTCGGCCTGGTCGCCTATGCGTGGGCCGGGTTCGGCGCCGCCTTCGGGCCCGTCGTGCTCGCCGCGCTCTTCTCCCGCGAGACGACCTGGCAGGCGGCCCTCGCCGGGATGCTGTCGGGAACGGTCGTCCTGATCGTATGGAAAAACCTCGGCCTCGGCGCACAGCTCTACGAGATCGTGCCGGGATTCGCCGCCAACGCCGCCGCGATCTTCATCGTAAACCGGATCACCCGCGGAGCCGGCGCGGCCGCCCGGCGCGAATTCGATGAGGTGGAGTCGGCCGTACGGGCTTTTTCGTCTTGACGCCCGCGTCGGCGGGGCCTATCCTCAGGGAAAGCGCGTGCCTTCGCGCGTCAATAAGCATATAAACAGGGAGTGATACCATGAAACGCATTCTTTTCTGCCTCACCGCATTCGTCTTTGCGCTCTCGTGCGGGCCGTCGGTCAATCCCCAGCTCAAGGAAAAAATAGACGGGCAATTCGCCGCGGCATCCACGCGGAATTTCGGCGCGGCGGGCAGGTTTATAAAGCCCATGCCCTATGCCGTCGGACAGTACGTCATACACGGAACGACGGATTCGGACGGGAAGCGTTCGATCAACCGCACAATGATCGCCGGCAAAGCCGACGGCGGATGGGTCATCGAGACCGGCGCGCTCAATACCGCCGAGGAGACCGCCGTACAGTTGTGCGTCCGCGGCCTTGAAAAAGCCGCAGCCTCGGGGAACGCCGAAGGTGTTGAAATCGTATGGTTAAAGATCAAGAACGAGAAGGGGGAGATCCAGCGGGTCGAGGGTCCGGTCCTGACTATGATGCGCGCAATGTACAAGGGCACCCTCTCGTCGCTCAACGTAAAACTTGCCGCCTACGTCGATGGCGGGATGATCTCGGTTCCGGCCGGCAGCTTCGTCGGGACGAACAGGGTGGAGACGGAGGCCACCTTCTTCGGAAGGACGCTGCGCTCAACGGGATGGTATCATCGGGCGGTGCCCATCAACGGCATGGTAAAATCCGTCTCCGACGACGGGAAAAACCAGACCGTCCTTTTGGGCTTCGGTCTCAGGGGAGCGGTTTCGGAGTTCTGAAAAACCCCGCCCCCACCGCACAGGCCGGGCGCGCAGCGCGCCCGGCCGCGTCCGTTCACTCGGCCCTCTTCTCTTTCCCCTGAATATAGCCCCAGCGCTCCAGCAGCCTGTTGACGTCCTTCGAGAGATATTTTTCAGTGCCGACACCGCGCACACCGCCATGAAAGGAATCGTGCCAGTAGTAGAGGGCGTTTCCCGCCAGCGCCGCCACCTCCGGGCTGGGCTCACCGTCCGAAGCGCCCGAGGAGGGATCGAGCCGGAACGAGCCGCCGGCCCGGGGAAAAACCGGCAGGAGGTAGCGTCCGGCCAGCAGCGCACCGGCGTCAGCCGTCAGCACCGTACAGACGGCATCCGCGGGTATCGTCTGGAAGCGCAGGCGATCGCCGGGTGCAAGCGTAAAGGCGATCTCCTTTCTGCCCGATCGGCGAACGGCCGATCGGGCCCGATGCGGAGAAAGCTGCTCCAGATCATAGAAAAACCCGTCGACCACGCGCAGCCGGCCGCTTGTCGCGGACGTGCCGACCGCAAGGTAATTGTCCGGCTGCCTGAAGCGTTCCCTCGCCAGAAGGCCCTTCATACGACGCGCCTCGTCGGGACGTTCAGCCACGATGTTTCTCCGCTCGTTCGGGTCCTTCTTCAAATCGTACAATTCGGCATATTCCTTCACGACATCGCCCCCCCAGTGGAACGGGCGCACGCCGAACCCGTAAAACCGCTCCGCGTATTTGTAGCCGCCCGCACGAACGGAATACATCATCCTTCCCTCGCTGTACACCGGCCGTTCGGTGCGTTCGGAGCCGTCGAGGATCGGCCGCATCGTTTTCCCCTGAATATCCTTCGGTGTCGCGATCCCCATAAAATCGAGGATCGTCGGCACAATGTCCATGTTGCGCACCTGCGCGTCGACTCTCCGACGCCGATAGGGGAGGCCCTTCTGAGGCTTGATGACGAGCGGTACGCGCAATTCTTCGTCGTACTGCGTCTGCCCGTGGGAGAAGCGGGCCTTTACGTCGGTATAAGGACTCATCTCCTTGTCGGGGCTGAATATCTCCCCGTGGTCGGTGGTCACCACGATAATCGTGTCGTCATAGAGCCCGCGTCGCTTCAGCGCGGCGATGAGCCTGCCGAGATAGTCGTCGGTATAGGCGACCTCGCCTAAATAGGCGCGGAACCACGGATGGAGCGAGGGCAGGCGCTTACGCAGCGGAGTGAGATAGCGCGCCGGCGGAATGTACGCGTTATGGGGGGCGTTGTAATTGACGAACAGGAAAAAACGCCGGCGGGCGTTCTTTTCGATCCAGGCCACCGCCTCGTCGGTGATGTCGACCGTGTCCTCCACCGGCGTCCGGTACTCCGAGAGCTCGTCGAAATCGAGGTCCACGCCGATTCCGGTATAATCGATGATAAAGGCGTTGTTCCCGATCGATCGGGTGATGTATCCGTGCTCTTTCAGAACGCTCGTTATCGGGCGCGTGCCGCTTTCCCGATAGAAGAAATCCTTCTCCTCGTCGCTCACGGGCGGATAGAAGATGTTCACGCCGGTGCGGGATGCCTGCACGCCCGCGAGCATGCAGATGGTCGAGGGCCTGGTCCAGTTCGAGACGACGAAATGATTGCTGAAGGCGATTCCGTCGCGCGCGAGCGCGTCGATGGAGGGGGTGAGACCATAGCGCTTCTCGATGGCATCGACCGAGTCGGCTCTCAGCGCGTCTATTGAAATGAAAACGACGTTCGGCGCCCGGGATGATAGCAGTCTACGCGCGAAGATCCGGGGATTGGCCAGAAAGACGTGCGCGGCTTTCGCCGATGCGCTCGAGAGCCGGAGCTCGATCGACGCGTCATCGAGCGAAATACCGCGCAGATCGACCGCACAGTCCCGCCAGGTCCGCTCGGGGATGCCGTTACCGCCGGCTCTGAAGATTTCTTCGCGTTTTCCTCCACTGAGCACGGCGATGGACAGATCACAGCGCGCATTCCGCACGTCAAGGCCCGCGAGCGAAAAGACCAGCGTTCCTCCGCCGACGTCGTCGTTCACCGGGATGACGATCCGGCAGGGCGAGTACCGCGCGGCCCCGAGGTACACCGAGCGGCGCATGTTCTCGAACATCTTCTCCGAATCGATCTCGAAGCCGACCCTGACCAGACGCGGAGAATCGGTGCCGTACGGGTCGCGGGAAAACTTTTCGTAGCGTACAAGGTCGGCGTATTTGGCCGCGAAGCCGGCGTCCTCGACCATCGCGGCGCCGAAACCATCGATGAGATCGGCGGCGATCTCCTCCCCGCCGCTCCAACTCCATGCGGTGCAGCCCAGCGCGAGCAGTGAGCACAGCGCGCTCAGGGCAAGCGCCCCGGCCCATCGACTTCGCCTTCTCCTTTCCTTTTCCACCGGCATGTATCCCGAGACAGAGCTTTCCAAATGCGACATTGTACTCCCGCGCCTTTTTTCGGATACAAAAAAATCGTGTCTCCATTTGAACCGCCGCCCAAGGCCCCGAAAAAAGTATTGCATTTGAGCTTGGCCGGTTCGAGTATAGGACCCGCGGCGGCCCTTACGGAAATCCGTCCCCCGCGCCAAGGAGAAATCCCGATGAGCATTGATGAAAAACAGATACTGCGCGTCGCCGAGCTCGCCCGTCTCGATCTGACCGAGCAGGAGAAGACGGAATACGCGCGCCAGCTTTCGGACATCCTCGCATACGTCGAAAAAATCAGCGAGATGGACACGGCCGACGTGCGCCCGACCGACCACATCGTCGAGCTCAACAATGTGTTCCGTGATGACCGGGTGCATGAATACGCCGGCGCTTCCGCCCTGCGGTCCATGGCGCCGCGCTTCGAGGAGGGGCATGTCGTGGTGCCGATAATCATCGAGGGACAGGAATGACGCGCCTCTTTATCGGCCTGCCGATCGATACCGAAATGCGATCGGCCCTGCGCCCCGCGTACGAGTTTTTATCCGGGCACGATCATGTCCTCAAGGCCGTCTCTCCGGAGAACTACCACATCACCGTCAAGTTCCTCGGGGAGTGCGACGGCAACGTCGCCAACGCCATCGAAAGCACCTTTCTCGAGATTCCGACACCGGGCGGCGATATCCCGTTCACGCTCTCGGGGCTCGGGGCTTTCCCGGATATGAAAAAGCCGACGGTTATATGGGCGGGCCTTCTGGCCGAGGACGTACTCATGGCCCAGCTTTATAAAAATGTCGAGCGATTCGTCTCGAATTTCAGCTTCAAGGAAGATAAGCGCCGGTTCACCCCACACCTCACGCTCGCGAGACTCAGAAGCGGCAGAAAGATAACGGGGGATCTGCTGAAGTTCATCGAAAAAAACGGCGACACCCTCTATGGCGCTTCCGTGTTCACGCGTCTTACGCTCTATTCGTCCAGGCCCACACCGGATGGCGCGAGCTACACCGAACTCAAGTCCGTGTCATTCTGATGCAGGCGGATTCGTGGCAGGAACCGCAGGCGGTGCCTGCGCGCCGTGCATGGGTATCGCAATGTCCGCCGGGAGGACCCCTGTGCTTTCAGCGGGCACGGAACATCCGTTTGGCGGTCGTACCGGCATCGACCGCTATGAGGTAAACGATGGCCGAGTGTAAACGATGCGGACGCTGCTGCCAGGACGTCAGGCTGGCCGAGTCCCCCGACATGCTGGAGCGGGCTTATCACTACTGGAAAAAATCGCCCTCGATCGATCCAAACTTTTCGGAGATCTACCTGATCTTTCCCATGCTGCGATTCCTGTACGAAGACCGGCGGGAGGACCTGCCGTATCATTACCGCTGCGTTCACTACGCGCTCGATGCAGACGGACTGCCCGCCTGTGCCATCCACCCCATACGGCCGAGGATGTGCCGGGACTTCCCCTACTATGACGAAGCCGAACACCTCGACCGGAGCGGGCCGGTGAGCCCTTATGAGGGATGCGGGTATAACGAGGCCGATTGATGCTGCCGGCAGGATTAGCCTTGACCTCGTCGCGATCATTCCCTATCGTTGTATCCGATGAATACCCCGGCGCACTCACGGACATGCGGCGGGACCCGATCGATCGCAGGAGGTCTGATACAACAATGCTGTTTCGAAAGCCCGCCACGGCGAAAGTAACGATTAAATTGTTTTCCGGAATCAACAGGGACATCGGACTCACGGAGTACGATCCCTCGCGCGGAATCGAGATTGACGTCCGCGATGGAACGCGGCTGAAAAAAGCATTGAAGCGGCTCGGCATGCGCAAATTGATGCATAACGCGTATTTTCAGAACGGCGAGCGTGCCGGGCTCTGGTCCCGCCTGAGGGATGGCGACGAGATATCCTGCATCAAACCCTCGGCCGGCGGCTGACAGATTCACGCCGTATCGTCGCTCTCCCGGGGCAGATAATGCCTGTCGATGTTCTCCATCGATCTGAACAGGTTCACCCTGGCGCCCGGATTCAGGCGCTCCAGCTCGTCGATAATCCTTCGCGCTTCCGAGCGTTTCGAATGATCCGACCAGGGACACTCCTCCCCGATGGGGGAGAATCCCGCCGCGCGCGCATACTCGTCGACCTCGCGTTTTTCGAGCAGCCCGAGTGGGCGTATGATATCGAACTCACCCCCGAACAGCGGAAGTCTGAGCGGCATCGTGCTGATTTTGGCGTGGAAGGTCATGTTCAATAAAAGAGTCTCGATTATATCGTCCAGATGGTGCCCGAAGGCCAGCCGGGAGAATCCCCCCTCCCGCATCAACGCGAAAAGCGCCTTCCTGCGGTGCCACGAGCAGAAAAAGCACCTCGAATCCCTTACGGAAAAATCGACCTCGTCCCGCACGGTCCGCACCAGCAGCTCCACATTGCGCTCGCGGCAGAACGCCTCGAGCGCGCCGACGTCCGTCCGTATGCCCTGACCCTCCATGCGTACATGGGCGGCGGCGACATGATACGAAATCGGAAGAGCGCGGCGCCGGCCGGCCACCGCATCGAGGAGGACGAGCGAGTCGAGCCCCCCCGAAAGGGCAAGAAGGACCCGGTCCCCCTCCGCGATCATCCCTTGGCGGTTGATCGCCTTCCCGATCACCTTTCTGAGGGTTTTTATGCGGTATTCCGTATCCATAAAATTTCGGGGCCACACAATAATAAAATTATTGCACTGCCGGCGGGTATACTATAAAATAAGCACTTGAAAAATACAGGCGTATTTTTATTATTACACCATAAACGGTGCGCTTCGGGGCGCCCCGGTTGTTTATCCCGGCGAGGCGCAGATTGCGGCAAAGGCTTTAAAGCCGGATCATTCTCACACTATCCTTCATCCTGCGTCGCCTGTTTTTTCAGTGCGTGGCAAAGAAGGGGAACGGACTGATGGCACGAGCACTGATAGTTGATGACTCCAAATTCATGCGAAAGATAATCCGCGAAACCCTGGAGGAGGGAGGGCATGAAATACTCGCCGAGGCCGATAACGGCATCGACGGTATAGCGAAATACGGGAAGCTCAGGCCCGATTTTGTCACAATGGACGTCACGATGGCCGGCAAGGACGGCATACAGGCGGTATCCGAAATTCAGTCGATCGATCCCGGTGCGAAAATAATCATCATATCAGCGATGAGCGCGACCACGCTTAAGATAAACGACGAAAAACTGCACGCGGACGCGTTTATAACCAAACCGTTCGAAAAAAAGGAACTGCTGGAAGCCATCAATAAAATTCTATGAGCGGACAGAACTATCTCAGGCTGTATACCATCGCTACCCCCGCGCAGTCGGCGTTTCTTCTGAACGAAGGAAGAGCGTATTTTTTCGTATCGGATTCCGACAAGTACGCACTGAAGGGGAATAACATCATCCTCGGGGCGACCGAGCTCATACTCAACAATCTGCTCGATATGAACCTTGACCGCATCGAAACCGCACTCGGCGATCCCGGCTCCAAGGTAAAAAAAATACCCGCCGAGACTTTTCTTTCCTCGCTCGACAGCTATTCGGTCGCGCTCAACGTTTCGATGGTCATAGCCGAGCAGGTCGTGCTCACCAACAAGATCATCAACACCAGCCTGGACAACCTGAAGGGCGAAGAAAAAAGGATCAAGGAAACGGCGATCGAATACTACCGCATAATCGCGCGATTGCGCCGGGAGTACGAAAAACGCAAGTTCCCCTGGCTGAAAATGCTGACTGAAAAATTCGAGAACACCCTCCTCTGCAAACGGGGCGAGGCCTTCGGGCGCACCGCCGAACCCACGAAAATCACAACCCCCCTGGTCAACACGGAGACGACCCTCGAGCTGCCCAAAGACGCCGTAATCTGCGAGGAGGGCTCCATGGGCGACGAGATGTACATCCTCCAGTCGGGAACCGTGGACGTGCTGATTAACGATACGCGCGTAACCTCCATCTCGGATCAGGGATACGTTTTCGGCGAGATCGCGCTGCTTCTCGGTGAAAAGCGCACAGCGACGCTGAAGGCCAAGAGCGACGTCCTGCTCACACGCCTCAGGAAAAGCGATCTGAAAAACATCCCCGGCGCACAGGCCGGCATTCTGCGCTCCCTGCTCACCTCGCTGGCGCAAAAACATTACCATAATGTCGAAAAGATCAGGGCGATCAACGCCGTTATCGTCGAAAAGGATCTTTCATCAGGGGCGGGAGAAAAGGAGAAGCAGCTACACGAGGTCCAGCGCGCACAAAACGACCTCCTTTCATTGAAAAAGGAGGTCGCCGGGCTCTATACGTCGCGAAAAGCCGAATTCCTGGCGGAAATAGTGGAAGGCTTTTAGGCCTCCACCTCCGACGACACAAGGTCCCCCTTCTTCAGGGACTTAAGCCAGGCGAGTTCGGCCTTAAGGTGATTTTCGAGATACGAGAAGATGTGTATGTGTGATTTTTCCTCGGGGAGCTTTATCTCCTCGTCGACTTTTTCCTTGATGGCGACCAGTTTTTCCTTCACCGCCTCCATCCTGTCCTCGATAAACGCCTCCTTCTGCTCGGGCATCAGGGAGTTGTAGAACATCAGCACAATGTCGATATCGAAGTGGATCATCGTATGGTCGAAATACTGCTTGAGCATCTTCTTGTAGTATTTGCGGCCGGCGGGCATAATCTGGTAAATATAGCGCTCGGGATTCCCCCCCTCCTTCTCGGTACCGACTCTCTTCACCCAGCCGTTGTCCACCGCCTTCTTGATGGCGTAGTAGATCGAGCCGAATTTGATGTCGACGTAATCCTCAAGGCGCTCGACTATCTTCTTCTTGATTTCATAGCCGTACAGATTGTCCTCCATCAGAAGGCCCAGTATCGTTATTTCTATTTTCATATTAACCTCTCCGAGATAAAAAACATTAAAATTAAAATCATTGGTTTATTATATACATACTACGGCCCCCCAGGGCAATGATTAATTCCCTAGTATTACAATAAAAACCCATATTATATACTATTTTTTATAAGAAAATGTAACCAGGTTTACTATGTTAAATAGCCTTTAAAAAGGGCCCATGGGGCCGGGGGACGCCCGGATTATGAGGATACGCTCTTCAGGGCCGCCTTGAGCAGGGGTTCGATCGTCAGCGACGGGTCGGAGCGAAGAAGCTCATCCACGGCTTTCGCCGCGCGGCCTTCATCGAATCCGAGGGCAGCGAGCGCCTCGACGGCCTCATTGCGCGACGATTGCTTCGCACCGGCCTCGCTCGAAACCACCTCGATGTGCTTGAGCCGGCGGGTGAGCTCGAACACGAGCTTTTCGGCCTTGCTTCGCCCGATCCCCGGAACCCGCATAAGGGGCGCCAGGTCGCCCGAACGCACCGCGCGAACGAGGTCTTCCGTGGAGATTCCGGAGAGGATCGAAAGCGCCATTGCCGGCCCTATCCCCGTGATGCCGATCAGAATGGCGAAAAGATCGCGCTCCTGATGCGAGAAGAAACCGAACAGCCGAAGCTGGTCCTCGCGGTGATAGGTGAAAACGAACAGCGACACCTCGCGCTGCCCGACGAGGCGTTCGTAGGTCGAAAGCGGTATGCCGCAGCGGTACCCGACGCCGCCCACATCCACGATCGCTTCGGTCGGCCGGAGCTCCTCTATTAGCCCTTTAATCCGCGCTATCATAAATTTGTCATCTCCCGGTACGGGCCCCGGGCGGGCGCTCCGCGAAGGCTGCGCCGGCCCCCGACGATGCGAGGTAATGGCAGGTCGCCACGGCCAGCGCGTCCGCCGCGTCGTCGGGCGACGGCGGCTTTTTCATGCCGTACAGGCTCCCCACCATCATCTGCACCTGGCGCTTGGTCGCCTTCCCATAGCCGGTAACCGCGCGCTTGACCTGAAGCGGCGTGTACTCCGCGCACGAGAGGCCCCTCATCCCGGCGGCGAGCAGCACCACGCCGATGCACTTGCTCACATCCATGGCGGTGGTGGTGTTCCTGGCGAAATACAGGCGTTCCATCGCGAGCGCGGCGGGCGCGTGATTTGAGATGATTTCGTCGAGCTCCCGGAATATTTTCAACAGGCGGTCGGAAAGCCTCAGCGCGGACCCGGAAACGATCGCCCCGCAGTCCACCAGTTTCAGCCCGTCCTCGATAACCGCCCAGCCAAGCGTTCCGAACCCCGGGTCGATCCCGAGAATCCTCACTTGCCCTCGCTTATCCTTGTCATTATTGCGTCGGGGATTTCGTAGTTGGAGTACACGTTCTGAACGTCGTCCTGGTCTTCGAGCTGCTCTATAAGCCTCAGGCACTGCTCGGCCTTCTTTTCATCGAGCAGGATGGTGCTCTGCGGGATAAACGTGATTTCGTGAAGGGCCAGCCTGTACTGCTTCGCCTGGATGAGGTCGTTCACCTGCGCGAAGCCCTCCGGCGAGGTAATGATTACGATGTTCTCCTCCTCGGTCTTCACGTCGTCGACGCCGTAATCGAGGACCATTTCGAGGATCTCCTCTTCCGTCGCCTGCCCGCCCTCGACGATGATCATTCCCTTGCGGTCGAAGAGGTATGACACACAGCCCGTCTCGCCGAGATTACCGCCGTTGCGGGAAAACGCGGTGCGAATCTCCGGGGTTGTGCGTTTCTTGTTGTCCGTAAGGCAGTGGACCATGATGGCAACCCCGCCGGGGCCGTAGCCCTCGTAGGCGATCTCCTCATACACCACGCCTTCAAGCGTTCCGGTGCCCTTCTTTATGGCGCGCTCGATATTGTCGGCGGGCATGTTGTTTTCCCTCGCCTTGAGCATCGCGGTGCGCAGACGCGGGTTCGCGTTTATATCCTCGCCCCCCATCCTCGCCGCGACCGTGATCTCCCGGATTATCTTGGTGAAGAGCGCCCCCCTCTTGGAGTCCGTCGACGCCTTTTTCCTCTTGATGGTGGCCCATTTGGAATGTCCTGACATACGCTACCTCGGTTTTTTTCTTAACCATACGCCTCAGGTAAATCCTCTCAATAACCCCTGCTAATTTTCAACTGTAATTTTATTATCCGCTCCCTTGCGCGTGAGGAGTCGTAATCGAACGCGATGCACTCCCGGTAATACCGCATCGCCTCGTCGAGCCTTCCGAGCCGCTCGGAGCACTCCGCGATATTCCAGCGCACCCTGCCCGCATGCAGCTTCGAATACGAATAAAGCCGCTCTCTCCGTTCGAGCCGGAGCCTGCTTTCCTCCTCGAGGAAAAATTCATACTGGTTATAGGTGTCGAAGTCCGGCTTCTTTATGAGCGATGCCTTGATATCGCGTATATCCGAGGCGAGCTTCCCGATCTCGCGATCCTTCTCCTCGAGCAGCGTTTTAATTTTGTCCTGGAAAACGATCGTCTCCCCGTAGAGCCGTATGGCCCTGTCGAAATCGAGGTCTTTCATCGCCATGTCCGCGGTGTACTCGTAGGCCTTCGAGCGCCTGAAGATCTCGCCCTCCGGCAGAAGCTCGAGTGCCTTATCGAAGCTTCGGCGCGCTAAATCGAAATCGCCGGTACGCGTAAAGGCGAGATGCCCCAGCGCGAAATGGATGTATCCGTCCCCTGGCTTCGCAGCCAGGTATGCCCGGTAGTAGCGCACCGTTTCCAGATACCGCCCGATGTCTTCGTTGAGATTTCCGATCATCAGGTACAGGCCGGGGTCCTCGAGACGCTCGCCCTTCCACTCGATATAGCGCTCCAGATGAAAGATCGCCCGCTTTTTATCCGCCGTACGGTAAAGCGCCAGACCCAGCTTCAGGGAGTACTCATGGTTCTGCGGGTTGAGGCTGTAGGCGGCCTCGAGCGCGCGGGCATAGGCCCCGTCATCGCCCCGTTTTTTATATACCTCGGCGATTCCCATCAGAATGCCGTCGTCCTTCTCCGGTTCGAGCTCCTTGAACCTCAGGCATTGACCGAAGTGGTTGAGCGATTCGTCCAGCCGCTCGAGCCGGTACAGGCAGCGCGCCGCGTCGAGATGAAGCGTATGGAGCTCGATATTGCGCTCGATAAAGAATCCTTCCGCCACGCGGTTTTGGAAGAGATCGTTGATGTTGACCCGTTCCTCGAGTTTTTTGGCGGTGATAAAATCCGTCGGAATACGCTTGTTGTCCACCCTCATGTCGTAGATCGCGAGAAGCCGCTTTCGTATGGCCTCATATGCCTTCGAGTAGTCGCCTTTTGCGTACAGGTCGATATAATCGGGAGGCGCATCCTGCGCACCAAGACGCGCCGCCGGCTGGAGCACGAGAAGCGCGATCAGCACGGCCATGACCGCGAGAACCGCTCCCGCGAGGGTGCTT
>JADFDB010000002.1 GCA_018263175.1 Spirochaetota bacterium | reverse complement strand
AGGACCTGTTGTCGAATACCCGTTTGGCCTTGCCCTGGCTCGGCGGCAGCGAGCCGGGCTCGAGGAGCTCGATCTTCGGGTTGATCGTGATGATGGCGCGCAGCGCCTCGCCCATCCTCTTCTTCAGCCGCTCGAGCTCCCTGATATCGCCGTGGAACAGCTTGGAATAGAGTTCGACCTTTATATGCATCCTGTCCAGGTTGTTCTCGCGCTCGAGCACGATCTGGTAATTGTTCCCGACCTCCGGTATGTTCATGAGGACGGTTTCGATCTGCGACGGGAACACGTTCACGCCGCTGACGATCATCATGTCGTCGGTGCGTCCCTTTATGCGCTCGATGCGGCGGTGCGTGCGGCCGCACGGGCAGGGCTCCGGGATGAACCTCGTGAGGTCGCGCGTACGGTAGCGGAAGACGGGCATGGCCTCCCGGTTGATGTGCGTGAGCACCAGCTCCCCTTCCTCACCGTCGGGAAGGTTCTCTCCGGTCTCCGGATCGATGATCTCGGCGATGTAGTAGTCCTCCCACAGGTGCATGCCGTTTTTATGCACGCACTCGAAGGCCACGCCGGGACCGTTCATCTCGGACATGCCGTAGCTGTTGTAGGCGTCCACGCCGAATTGTTCCTGGATCTTGTCGCGCGTCCCCTCCGAATAGGGCTCGGCGCCGAGGTACGCCTTTTTTACGCCGAGATCCGGGGGATTGACGCCATGGGCGCGTATCTCCTCCACGAGGTGCAGCGCATAGCTCGGCGTAATATGGACCACCGTGCTCCCGAAGTCCTGTATGAACTGGATCTGCTTGAGCGTGTTCCCGGTCGACATCGGGATCACCATGCATCCCAGCTTTTCGGCCCCGTAGTGGAGGCCGAGCCCGCCGGTAAACAGACCGTACCCCATCATGTTCTGGAAAACATCGTCGGGAGTGGTACCCGTCGCGACCATGCCGCGGGCCACCTGGTGCGCCCATTCATCGACGTCCTTCATGGTATAGAAGATGACCGTCGACTTCCCCGTCGTGCCGGAGGAGGCGTGCATCCGCACCACCGAACGCTTCGGAACGGCGACCATGCCGTCGGGATAGCTCACGCGTAAATCGTTCTTTGTGGTGAAAGGGATATCTTTCAGATGATCGAGCGTGGTGATCTTCGCCGGGTCGAGACCGTGCTCGACAAAGACCTTTTTATAAAACGGGGTCGCGGCACCCGCCGCGAGCGCTTTTTTAAGGCGCTCGAACTGGATTTTTTGCAGCCCGGCGCGGTCAATGGTTTCAACTTCCTCGTTCCAGTACATGGTTCATTCTCGTATCGTATGAAGTGTCCTCGCCGGCACACGGGCCGGTCACACCGAACGGTGGCCGGCCATTTCGGGCCTGTCAATGATAAATTGGAGGGAGATGCTGTATTTGAACAAAAACGAAGATATGCTCAATGCATGGTTTCGCGATCGTCCGGATAGTAATGGTGCCGCGCCCAGTCGAGCTTGCTGCGCTCCCCGTCGGAGAGCGCGCTCATGCCGTCGCGCGCGATCTTCTCGAGCAGGGTGTCGATGATCCGTTTGGCCTCGATGCGCTCGTTGATCTCCTTCTGTTTTTTCCTCAGGCGGCGCTTTTTCATGAGCTTCGCCCATGGAGAAGCGGAGGCGGGCTTCGCCCCGGTCCGGCCTTGTCCGGACCGGGACCGGACAAGGATGAAGACCAGTCCGCTGACCAGGCCCCCGAGGTGACCGATGTGGCTGATATTGCCGCCCATACCCTTGACGCTGGTAAGCGTGCCGAAGAACTCGATGACGCCGAAGACGATGACCAGGTACTTCATCTTTACCGGAATGAGAAAGTAGAGCAGCACCTCCCGGTTGGGCCAGGTGAGCCCGTACGCGAGCAGGATGCCGTAAATCGCCCCCGAGGCACCGAGGGTCGTCGGGGCGTAGGGAGCGAACGGATTGGGGCCGTATTTGACGACCACGAAGTAATTCATGGCCGCGATGAATATCCCCGCGCCGATGCCGCAGAAGAGATAATAGCGGAGGAAGAGCCGGCTCCCCCACAGCGTTTCGAGGTCGCCGGCGAACATCCAGAGGCCGAGCAGGTTGAACAGGATGTGGAGCCAGCCGCCGTGCAGGAACATATAGGTCGCGATCTGCCAGAACCGGAAGTCGTATACGAGCCCCTGGTGGTTGAGGCCGAAGAGGTTCTCGATCATGCCCGGAGCGAGCATGGCGGCGAACTGCTGGAAGAGAAACACCACGGCGTTGATAATCAGGAGGTTCTTGACCACCGGGGTTATCGGTCCGCCGATACGAACATTCATGGTCTGCCGCATTTCAGGAAACCTGCCCCTTCATTATCAGCTGAATTCCTTTCTAATACGGTTGAACTCGCCCTCATTATCAAGAAATATTTTAAAAAGCATCGGGTCGAAACGCGAGGATTCTTCCCTCATTATTTTGACGCTTTTGTCGTGGGAGAAGGCCTCCTTGTACGGCCGTTTCGAGGTCAGAGCGTCGTAGATGTCCGAGATGGTGACGATCCGCGCCGCAAGCGGGATCTCCAGCCCCTTGCGCCCGGTCGGGTATCCGCCGCCGTCATAGCGCTCGTGGTGGTACAGCGTTACCTCCATGGCCATGTTGAGAAAAGAGTTCTCTCCGAGATCGCGCGAGGCCTCTTTCAGCGCCGTATGGCCGATCGTGGTGTGGGTCTTTATTATCTCGTATTCGACCGGGGACAGAGGACCGGGTTTCAGCAGAATATCGTCGGGAATGCCGACCTTTCCTATGTCGTGGAGAATCGACGAATCGTAGAGGTCCCGCAGGTACTCGTTGGTGATCTCGAGCTCGTTGCCGGAGTATTTCAAAATCTGCCCGACGAGCACGCTGAAGTTTCGTATGCGTTCGAGGTGCTCGCCGGTCTCCGGATCGCGCACCTCCGCCAGTCTGCTGAGCGCGAATATGGTCGTCTTCTGGGTCTTCAGTATTTCGTGGGTGCGCGCCTTTACGAGGTGCTCGAGGTTTTTGGTGTGCAGTTGGAGCTCGTCGAGGAGCTCCGCGCGCTGGATG
This sequence comes from Spirochaetota bacterium, assembly GCA_018263175.1. Classification (GTDB taxonomy): domain Bacteria; phylum Spirochaetota; class UBA4802; order UBA4802; family UBA5368; genus MVZN01. The sequence goes on along the minus strand of JADFDB010000002.1, from coordinate 49,090 downwards.
CTGAACGATATCTGGCCTGAGATCGAGCGGATGAAGAAACTGTGCTCGCTGTTAAAGGCGCCCTTCTCGACCGAATTAAAAACGAGGAAGCCCCTCGTAAGGTTGTTGATGATAAGGGGCACCATCATCGACGAACGCAATCCTTCCTCGAGCAGCGTCTCCGTTCGTCTGGACTGGGGATGCGCCGCGAGGTATTCGCCGAGGTCGTTGATGAGCACCACCTCCTTCCCCAGCGCGACCTCTTTAAGCAGTGAATCGCTCAAACTGAAGTTTCTCATGCCGGCGTACTCGACCTTCCGGTCGGACTCGACCAGCTTGGTAACGACCTCCCCCGTGGCATCATCGATCATCAGAAGCGAGAGGCGGTTGAAGGGGATGATCTTCCGGAGCGAGGTGTTCAGCATCATGAAGATCTCTTCGGTCTTCTTTCCGCGGTTGAGCATCGTGATGATGTCGTTGATCTGCCTGAGCTGCTCCACGTAGCGGTTTTTCTCGTCGTTGAGCCGCTTGCGGTCGAGCGCACGCTCGATCGCGTGATAGAGGATCGCAAAGTCCATAATCGGCTTGGTGAGGAAGTCGTAAGCGCCGGTCTTGAGCGCGAGGATGATGTCGTCGTTGGTGCCGAAGCCCGTCAGCACGATCTTCGGGATGTCCGGGAACTTCTCCGACATCATCGTCAGGAGCTCCCTGCCGTCGAGGTTCGGCATTTTCAGATCGGTAAGAACCAGGTCGTAGGAATCGGACTCGAGCTTGGCGATCGCCACGCTGCCGTCCTCGGCCGTTTCGATCGTGTACCCCATCTTGACGAGGTAGCGCGCGAGCGCCTTGCGCACAAGCTGCTCGTCGTCGACGATAAGAATGTTCCCCTGACGTTTTTCCGTCTGGCGCTCGTCCATCGTTGCCGCTGAAACGTCTTCCATGATTGTCTTCCCGCCGCGCGAAATCGGCATCAAAAGCATACCATCATCACGAAAAAATGTCCATATTTCCCCTGAGGCGCGCGATCAGCCGTTCCCCGATCAAAAGGCCCCTGTCGATAAAATCCGGCCCATAGCGCCTTCCCGTTTCCGTGCGGAAGGTGCCGCGGATATTTTTGATCCCGAGAACGCCCTGTTCGTACCGCTCGACGATGAGCAGCGGATCGATCCGCATGGCCTCGGCCATGTCCCAGACGGTATCGGTGAAGTTGTCGGGCCCCCAGCGGAACTTGTCGGCGTCGTAGAGGGCCCCCGAAACGAGGCCCGTACTGGCGTCCGCCGCCGGTTTCGCGTCCCTGAAGGCCTCGTGGTTGCGGATGGCAAAAACGATAATCGCGCAATCGGCGCCGTCCATTCGCCCGCGGATGAGTTCCCCGGCGTGGTCCGCCCCGGCCTCCGCATGGCGCTTCTCGCCGCGTCTGATGTCGTGAAGGTAGCCGGCGATAAGGGCGTTCTCCGCGAGCCTGTCGCATTCCGGACCGGGCCGCATCTCGCATCGCACGATCGCGCCGGCCTCGATGGCGACCCGATGCGCATGATCGAAACCGTGTCCCATCGCACCGCCGCTGTCGCACATGGCCGAGCGCGCGAAGGCGACGCCCTCCGATGCGTCCGCCAGGTCCGCGGCGTACGCCATCTCAGCGGCCCGCTCCCCGTAGAAGACCGGCCGCTCCATCGAGCGGGCAATTTCGCGCGCGGTCTCCCGGAACAATCGTATCCGTTCCCTTTTCATATCGGCCCGGCTACAGTGTACGCGTCAATCGGCGGAGATCAAATAAATTTTACCGTCCTGAACCGATCGGCCCGCTCCGTCAAAAAACCACGTCTTTTTTACCGACGACCTTGTTGAGCGGATATTCGATGATGCCGTCGGCACCCGCCTCTATGAGCCGCGGGATGAGCTCGCGCACCACGTCCTCGCCGATGACCGACTCAACGGAAAGCCACTCGGCCTTGTAGAGCTCGGCCACCGTCGGCGCGGTGATGCTCGGAATGAGCCCGACGACCGCGTCGATGCTACCCTTGGGGACGTTCATCTTTATTCCGACGAGGTTCTCTGCATTGAGCGCGCCGCGCAGGAGCATCGCGATATGGTTGACCTTATTTCGTTTCCACGGATCGGCCATGCTCTTCTTGTTGGCGATGAGCTTGGTGTTTGTTTCGAGAAGCGAGTGGATGATCTTGAGCCCGTGTGCCCGTATCGTGCTTCCCGTTTCCGTCACCTCGACGATCGCGTCCACGAGTCCCTCCACCACCTTGGCTTCGGTGGCGCCCCACGAAAACTCGACCTTCACCGGAACGTTTCGCTCCGCGAAGTAGGCCTTCGTGAATTCCACGAGCTCGGTTGAAATCGTCTTCCCGGCACAGTCCTCTATCGTCTTGATGGACGAGTTTTCGGGCACCGCGAGCACCCATTTGGCCTTTCGCGTGCTCGCCTTCGAGTAGATGAGGTCCGAGATGATTTCAACGTCCGCCCGGTGCTCGAGGATCCAGTCCAGTCCGGTCAGTCCCACGTCGAGCACGCCGCTCTCGACGTATCGCGCCATCTCCTGCGCGCGGATCAGGGCACAGGAGATTTCCGGATCATCGACCGAAGGAAAATAATTGCGCGACGAGACCGATATCCTCCATCCGGCGTTCTGGAACAGCTCTATGGTCGCGTTCTCAAGGCTTCCCTTGGGGATGCCGAGCTTCAGCTTGTCAGCGCTCATTTCTTTTCTCCGTACACTTTCTCGGGGTCGAACACCTTCACGCCGTCCTCGACCAGGGACTCGCCTTTCACCACACGGTAAAAACAGCTCCTGAATCCGGTATGGCACGCGGCCTCCCCGATCTGGTCGATCTTCAGAAGCACGCAGTCGTTGTCGCAGTCCACACGGATCTCCTTCACCTCCTGCACGTTGCCGGAGGACTCGCCCTTCTTCCACAGCTTGCTGCGCGAGCGGCTCCAGTAGTGGACGATGCCGGTCGTGAGCGTGAGCTCCCACGACTCCCGGTTGATGAAGGCCATCATGAGGACCTCGCCGGTCTTGTAGTCCTGGGCGATGGCGGGAATGAGCCCGCCGCTCTTCTCAAAGTCCAGTTCAATCATTAGTATCATCCTTGGAAAATAAAATCGCCGGCCTCCGTCGGCCGGGACAGGTCATAGATAGCGGAATTCGATACGCTGACAAGAAGATTTTATCGTGTGGGAACGCTCGGCACAAGATAAATTGACCCGCGGCCCCTGCGCTTTCGTTTGGCTCGATCAACCCTTCCCCGGCGATGACGCCGGGCTGAGGGTTTTCCAGAGCGTATCGAAAAAAATCGGGATACGATCGACGAGCTTTGTCGTCATGCCGTTGAAATACCACAGGTGTATCTGCCGGTAACAGTGCATGTAGTACTGATCGAGGATCTGTGCGGTACGCAGGGACGGATCGATCTCTCCCCGCTCCCGCGCCCGCCGCACAACCTCCGCGAGAATGGCCGAGGCGTCCTCCCTCCGGTAGGAGCGCTCCTTCATCCAGGCACGCATGGGCACGGTGATGAACGCGGTGACCGCCACTCCGGGATTGCGATCGTAATAATCCATCGTAACCCAGAAGATCTTTCTCAGGACCTCCCGCGCGCTCTCGATGCCCTTGATATGCTCCCGAACCAGCGCACCGATCTCTCCGATCTTTTCGTCGAGGATGGCAAACAGAAGGTCCTCCTTGGAGGGGAAATAGCGGTAGATGGTGCTGGGGCTGATGCCGGATTTTTTATAGATCTCGCGGATGTTGACCCGGTGGAAGTCGTTTTCGGCGAAAAGCCCGAGCACCACCGGATAGAGCCGCTGCTTGAGCTTCTCGGGGAAGGCCGCCGCGGCCGGGGCGGGCCGGGGCATCGACGTTTTTTTTCGCACAGGGCTTTTCATGAGGCGCACTATCCGTATTCCCGCCGAAAGTCTCAACCCTCTTTTGGGCCCGCGCGAACTTTTTCGTATGGTTCAGCCGGCGACGCGCGCATAGCCGTTCGAGAGCACACGACCCCCGTCTCCATGCACCTCGAAGAAGAGGTCGGCGCCGTCGCCGCGTTCGCGCCTGTCCGTAAGCCGCACGCGGATGTCTCCCGGCGGGACCACCATGCCGGTAAAGCGGCACGCGAGCTCCTTTATTTTCCGGGAATCACCGCCTGCCTCGCGATCCGCCATCTCGCGCGCGGCGTAGGCGAGCGTCGCCGTGCCCTGGAGTATGATGTCCGGAAGCCCGACCATACGCGCAAAACCCACCGAGGTATGAATGGGGAAAACGATGTTCGTACAGCCGTCATAGACGAACGGGCGCATTCGGTCGATCCGTACAATGCGCTCCCATCGCGCGGGCGTGTCGTTCCCATGGGAGGGCACGAGCGGGATGTCCTCCCCGCCGCGGCCTTCTCCAACACACTCGACACCGCGCATCATCGCCCCTATGTGCTCGGTAAAGACCGGCAGCCCTTCGCGGTCGAGCGCGTCGAAGCGGATGACGGTGACCGTACCGGCGCGGTGCGGCATGATGGCCGCCACCCGTCCCCTGATCGTCAGCTCGTCCCCCGGACGCACCGGACGGTGAAAGGCCAGATGCTCGGTGTAGTGCACCTGGGTCTTGATGATATCCACGGGGAAATTTTTGTCCTCGATAAACTCCCAGATGCGCTCCGAGATAGGCCAGGTCAGCGCCACCGCAAACATCGGCGGCGCGATGACCGCCCTGCCTCCCTCGTCGTCGAAATACAGCGGGTTTTCGTCGTCGATCGCCGCCGCGTAATTCATCGTGCTGCGCCAGCTTACGGCGGTCCCGTATTCCCTCAGGGGGGTTCCCACAAATGATGAATCGAGCTTCATATCCCCTCTATTTTTTCAGCATCTCGTTGATCTCGTCCCGGAGCGCGAGCTTGTTCACCTTGCCGTTGGCAAGGAGGGGCAGGAGCGGGCGAATGAAGTACTTCTTCGGCTGTTTGTAGTTGGCGAGCTTCGGCTTACAGTACTCGCGCAGCTCCTCCTCGGTGACGGCTTTGCCGGGCGTCGGCATCACGAAGGCCCAGCCAACCTCCTGATAGAGCTCGTCGGGCACGCCCATAACCGCCGCGAAGAGCACGGCATCCTGCGATTCGATCACCTCTTCGACCTCGCGCGGGTAGACGTTCTCGCCGCCGGTCTTGAACATCTCCGATTTCCTGCCCGTGATGTGGATGTAGCCGCGCTCGTCCCTGAACGCAAGGTCGCTCGTGTAATACCATCCGTCCTTATCGAGCACCTCGGCGGTGGCCGAGGGATTGTTAAAATACTCCTTGAACATAAAGGCGCCACGCACCGCGATCTCGCCGATCTCGCCGTCGGGAAGCTCCTTGCGCGCGTCGTCGACGATCCTGAGCTCGAACGGCGGCGCGATCTTCCCGGCCGTGGAGAGCAGGGTCGCCTCGTCGTCGCCCTTCTCCGTGTAGGTCACGAACCCGCAGACCTCGGTACTACCGTACCCGGTGATGAGATTCGCCCCGGTTTTTTTGCAGATCGCCGAGAGCGCCTCGATCATCGCCCTGGGTGCGGCCGAGCCGGCCCATGCGAAAAGCTCTATGCTCGTCCAGTCGACCTCCTTGAAATTGGGCTGCATCATCTCTAATAAAAACATCACCGGCACCTGGCCGATCACGTGCAACTTTTCCTTTTCGACCATCGCGAGCGTCGCCGCCGGATCGAAGCGGTCCATGCAGACGAGGCATCCGCCGACCATGATGGCGGCATAGCCTATCTCGACGTCGGCGGCGACATGGTTGATCGGGAAATGCAACAGCGCCCTGCCGCCCTCGCGGAAATGAAATTTTTTTACCTCGACCTTGATGTTCTCGATGATGCTGTAATGGGTGTGCACCACGCCCTTCGGCTTCCCGGTCGAGCCGGACGTGTACATGAGGAGCGCACTGTCGTGTTCCTCGACCGCGGCGGCGCGCTTCTCGAGCTCGGCGTCGAGCTCCTTCCGTGGCCTTTCGACGTACCCGGCGTACGATTCGGCCCCTTCCACCGGTTCGCCGATCACGAGGAGTTTTTTGATCGAAGGGCATCCCTTCGCGAGGGCGCGGATCGTCTCGGAAAGATCGTTCCCCATGAATTCGCGAACCGCCACGAGCACCGTCGGCTGCGAATCGTTCACCTGATAGCGCAGCTCGTCGAGCGTAAACTTTGGATTGAGCCCGAGCCAGATGGCCCCGATCTTATTGGCGGCCATGTAGGTCACCGGGAATTCAGTGCGCGCCATGGCGAGCGTGGCCACGCGATCACCCTTTTTCACGCCGGCCTCGATGAAGGCCTTCGCGACAAGGTCCATGTTCTTCTTGAATCCGCTCCAGGAGAGTCGCGTCTCTTCGAACACGAGTGCCTCGGCGTCCGGCGTCTCGGCGGCCCATTTCTCGACGTACTGCCAGGTCAGATTAAGCTTCTTCCAGTTCATGCGATCCTCCTTGTCTGTTTATCGCGCTTCGCGCCGCACCGGCCCCATAGTGGAACAGGCGGCCATGCCGACGCTGCACCCTGAATGCCCGGTTATTCCACCCCTGCGCTCCCACCCTTTTCGCCCGCACGGGGAAGAACCTCGTAATGAACTATACTCCGCGGTACTTACGCCGAAGGCGGGGGAAAACGGTCCTCGCTCCAGGTTATGCAATAACTCCAATAGACCTGAATCGCCCAAACTATCGGGCTTCCCCCGCCGAAGGCGGGGGGAAACCGGTCCTCGTCCCAAGTTGTACAATAACTCCACTATATACAATTTGTCAATAAAAAAACAATGTTACGAATATCAACAATAATAGTAACATCGTTACGAAATGGCCCGCGCGCCTTCGTAGAGCGGAATGCCGTTGCGCCGACCGCTTGCATTATGGAAAAGCCCGGCGAGATGCCGATGCCTCAGAATCGCACGACCCGTCCCTCCAGCCGCGCGCGGTCGGCGGCGAAGGCCATGAGGTGGCTCTGGAGCGATTCGCGCGCCGAGGTCAGGCTGCACCCGCCGGTGAGGACCGCCACGAAATTCTCCATGATACCCTCGTCCCCCTCGGAGTGGCCGAGGAGGTCCGTCTTCACTTTGTACCGGTTCACTCTGGACGAACCGTGCAGATCGACCTCCAGGGCTCCGCCGGCGCCGAAACTCGCCCGCAGGGTGCCCGCGCTCCCGTCGATCCGGAGCGTACGAGCCTCCATCGCCGAAAGCCCGTGCATCCGCAATACTGCCGTAACACCGTTTTCAAACTCGATCATCGTCTCCTGATGGTCCATCTGGTCATTGTCGCAGCGGTACACGCAGCGCCCGTACGGCCCCTCACGAAGCGCCCGCAGTACGCCCGCTTCCGAGAGGTCGTCGGTGATCGTCGAGGTCGGCCATTCTCTCCAGCGCACGTAGGAGCGCAGGCCGGGGATGATGCGCGAAAGCCCCGGCGCGCCGAGAAGCATTTTCGCCGCGACCGAGATCGCACCCGCGTTCATCATCGCAAGCGCTTTTTTAAGCGGCACACCGTGGAGATAGGTCGCGACGGCCTCGTACAGGCATTCGTCTGCGGCGGGACAACCGTCGGTACAGCGGCCGGGCGCCCTCCGCGGGGCGTTTGCCGCGGTGAAATGATGCAGGCCGCCGGCCGAGGCGATCGAGCGCGGGGGGCTTCCCGCGAACCAGTACAACAGATCCAGATCGTGACTGCATTTTGCGAGTATCATCGGTGAGGATTCATTGCTCCTGCGCCAGTTGCCGCGCACGTAGGAGTGCGCCATGTGGTAATAGGCGACGTTCTCTGCATGGCAGATGGAAAGGACGCGCCCGATCGTCCCCGCGTCGAATATTTCCTTCACGGTACGGAAAAGGGCCGTGTAGCGCAGCACGTGACAGACGCAGAGGGCCCGCCCCGACGCCTCCGCCGCGCCTACGATGCTCCGGCAGTCGGCCTCCGACAGCGCCATAGGTTTTTCGAGAAGCACGTGGTAGCCGAGGCCGAGCGCGCGCACCGCCGGGGCCGTATGCATCGCGTCCTGGGTCGCGATGATCGCCCCGTCGGCCATGCGCGGCCGGGCCAGAAGCTCCTCCCACGATTCAAACGTGTTCGCCTCCGGAATGCCGTGAAGCCCGGCCGCGTGCCGTCTCCGCTCCGCGACCGGCTCCGCGATCGCGACGATTCGGAATCGGTCGGAATGCCGGAGTGCATAGGCCGCGTAGATCGCACCGCGGTCCCCCGCACCGAGGAGGATGGCCGTCGCCGGTTTCATCGCCGGCTACTTCTCCTCGGCCGTGCGCCGTATCGCGCGCGCTGAGGCATAGAACTCGGCAAGCGGCATGCGCCGTAAAAAGACGAATCCCCGCGTGGCGCGGAGCAGCGGACTCGTATGTTCATAGAAGTAGCTCCGCCCCAGACAGGTCTTTACCATGCGGTACTGCTCCACCTGGATGCGCTGGGCGAGCTCGGCGAAGGTGCCTTCGTGCTCATAGCTCGGAAACGACGCGTCGGCCTGCGAGACGAAGGCGTTTTCGAAGGTGTTCCGGAGCACCGCGAACATATTGAGCGAGACGGGAACGAAGACGTCCGCCTCGGAGGGGTGGAAGCGATACCAGACGTTTCGATAGCCGATCACCTCGAGATCCGTCCGGCCGCTCTCCGCTTCATAGAGCCGGAGCGCCGCCGAAAGCGCCTGCAGCACCTTGTAATGGGTGTCGGGCCCGCTCCCCTCCGGATCGAAGGCCACGGTCACCACGTCGGGCCGCACCTCGCGCAGGAGCCGGAGCACCGGAAGCGCGTCGCGCTCTTCGAGCGGCTCCTCGGTAAAGAGCTCGCCCTGATAAAAGCCGAGACGCAGGTGATGGATCGAGGCGCTGTCGAAGCCGAGATAGCCCCATTTGCAGTCCGATTCCCACTCGCGGATCATGCCCTTGAACTTCTGTATGTAGGGCAGGTCCTTCTTGCCGGGATACTGCGTCTCGAAATAGTTGACCAGTTCGTTGATGCGGTGACGCAGGTTCTCGATGTCTCCGTCCTCGTAAATCTCGATGAGGTTGCGGAGCATGCGCCGCGCGGCCCCCTCGTCGCGCGTCCCGCGCTGGTCCTCCGCCACGCCGTCGAGGTACTGCCACACGTCACGCCGCCGGCCGTAAACGTTGTCGGGGCTGAAATAGCCCTCTCGTATAAGGGCATCGAAGCGCCCCTCGGACAGAAGGCCGCAGAGCGTGCGCACGAGTGAGAGCGCGTGGCGGTTGGTGACGGCGTTGAAGCCGGAGGTCATGTACGCGAAATCGTGCCGGTTCGACGCGTCGCGGATATGGCGTACGGCATAGGGCAGATAGCCCAGGATGATGTCGTCGTGGTGCGGCGCCGTGTGGAGAAAGCGCATACCCGAGGCCGTACGGGCACCCTCGTCGATTTTCACCCGCAGGCGCTCTGCAACGACGCCCGCGATCTCCCGGGGCTCCGTGGCGGTCTTCGACGGCAGGAGCGCACCGAAGCGGTCGGCCGCGAAATCGGCGCCGTCCAGCTCGGCAACCGGCTTGCCGAGGCGCAGGGAGAGGTCGAGCACCACGCGTTCTATATCGGCCGGTCCGGGCTCCTTCTTCGCGACGAAGGCCCTGAATCGTCTCTCTTCCAGGAGCGCCGCCGCGCCGCCGGTCACATAGAGCCTCGCCGCGGGCAGAGCGCGAAGCGCCGTGGCCGGATGGAGAAGCCCCGTCTCCGCCTCCACCGCGTCGCGTACCACGGCCGCCCTGGCCTCGCCGGCGACCATGATCACGGCGACGCAGTCCCGATTGGCCGTGATGGTGGCAAGACCCATGGTGATGACGAGGCGCTTCTTCGCCACCTCGATACCGCCGAGGTCGGTCGCGGAGGCCGCCTGGGTCTCGTAATTCGTCTCGGTGAGGCGCGTGGTGGAATGGTGGTCCGAGCCCCTCATGTTGAAGGCGATATGGCCATCCGGGCCGATCCCGCCCATGAAAAAGCCGATGCCGCCCAAGGAGCGTATGCGCTCCTCGTAATCATGGCACCACTGATCGATCCGCAGCAGCACGTCTTTCTGCAGCCGTTCCGTGGCGCTCTTCGCATGCCTCAAACGAAGCGACAGGTCTACCGTCAACTCCGGCCATACCGTTTCGAGCCCCCGGCTGGCGGGAAGGCCGATGCGCGAGCAGTCGATAAGCAGCGCCTTCCCTGGATCGAGGCCGAAACCGTCGATATAGTAGGTGCTTACGTAATGATGGAAGCTGTTGTGATGGGCGGGTTCGATCGGGTAAAATTCGTCGATCTGGACAAAATGGAGGCTTTGAAGGTCCGGGACGCGGGCCGGATCGACGCCCCCCGCCTCGAGCGCGCGCGCCGTCGCTTCCTCGTTCCACGTCGCGAGAAAATGCTTTGTCCACTTGATGAAATACTCGGGTGTCTTACCGGTCGGGAGCGCTATCACGCCGCCGGGATTGTCCTGGACCCACTCGATAAAGCGCAGCGCCGCCAGCCGCCCGAGCGCCGGGAAGCTCTCGACCACGAGTACACCGGTCTTCTCGCGCGGCCCATACATGAGCTCCATGCCGCCGCTCTGAAGCACCAGCGACTCCACTTTCGATTCCAGCACGTTCATCCGCCGCCTCCGTCCCCGACCATAAACCACGGGCGGAAAGCATTCAAGAAATTTTCAGTGCACGCGGGCGCACGCGCACACTATAAAAAAATATGAGTAAAATACGGCCCGACATCCAATTAGCCTTGACATGAAAAAGCTTTCCCGCTACAAGGGAAGCATTATGTCTCTTTAATAATGACGCGAGAACCTGATGTCCGGGGCAGGTTCTCGATGCGCGCGTCGGGAGGAGAATGCCTTCACAAAGGGATGCCGCCGAACTGCCGGTTCTCATGATCTACAACCTTGATGCCGGCTGGGAAGAACACGAACGAGACGGCCAGACGGCCGAAATACGGCGCCTTAGTTCTTCGCTCGAGGAGCTGGGTCATCCCGTCTCTCTGCTCGAAATCAACGGCAACACTCTTCAGCGCACGCTGTCCGGCTACAAGCCCACCGACTGGATCGTCATGAACCTGTGCGAGGAAATCCCCGGCGTTCCGCACAGCGAAGCCGCCGTGGTGCACGCGCTCGAAAAGCGCAACATGGTGTACACCGGCTCTCCGCCCGAGATAATCGGCAACTGCGAAAACAAGCAGTATGTCAAACAGACCCTCGCCGCCCGCGGGCTCCCCACGCCGCTCTGGGGCGTGTACGAAAAAGCATCGGCAGCGGACTGGAACTGCTTCCCCGCAATCGTCAAACCCGCCAACGAACATTGCAGCCTCGGCATCAGCTCCGAGTCGGTCGTGCTCACCCGGCGCGAGCTCGAACGGCAGATCCGATATATCCACCGCAGCTTCAATCAGCCCGCCCTCGTCGAGGACTTCATCGACGGGCGGGAGTTCCATGTTTCGCTGATAGGGAACGGCTCCCTTCTCATGCTTCCGCCCGTGGAAATGGACTTCTCGGAGTGCAGCGACATACACGACCGGCTGTGCACCTACGACGCCAAGTTCATCCCGGGGTCCAGGCACTACGAGATAATCACAAGCCTGATCCCGGCCACATTGACCGAAGCCGAATACGACGATCTCGAAGAGACCTGTGCCGATTGCTTCCACGCGTTCGACTGTCGTGATTACGCACGGCTTGACATACGGCTTCGCAATGGCGTATTCTACATCCTCGATATCAACCCCAATCCCGATATAAGCTCCGATGCAAGTATGGCCTGTGCCGCGGAGCACCTGGGACTTTCCTATGGGGAGCTTGGCAGCCGTCTCATACGGCTTGCGGCCAGCCGCCATCCCCTGCTCGCCTGAGCGGGCAGAGCGCGCTAACGACCCCGTACATCGCCCGCACACCACTCTCCGCTGAAACCGAAAAGGACGTCCGCCAAATATCCTCGTAGCTGTAGTCCGCTAAAAATTGCAAGAGGCACAAAAAAATATTGTGGAATATTGGCTACTTGGCTATATTGCCAAATACAGGATGACTGCGATGAAGAGCGATAATGACCGCCTCGCCCTTTACGAGGCGCGGGCCAGGATAATAAAGGCGATGGCACACCCGAGCCGCCTCATCATCATCGATGAGCTCGCGAAGGAGGAGCGCTGCGTCTGCGAGCTCACCGAGATCATCGGTGCCGACACCTCCACCGTATCCAAGCACCTCTCGGTGCTCCGCAACGCCGGTATCGTCCTCGACGAAAAACGCGGCAACCAGGTCTATTACCGCCTTCGCGTGAGCTGCATACTGGACTTCTTCGGCTGTGTCGAGTCGGTCATGCAGGCCGTCGCCCGCGACCAGATGCGCCTGGTTCGCTGATCGCGCACGGGATGTGATGATGACTCTATCCCGTGCATACCATGGAGGGCTTTGACATGAACTGGAAAACCGAATGGAAACCGTTTTTCTGGATTATCGCGGTGTTTCTGGCCGCTTTTTACCTGCCGGTCGGCACTCAGCGCTTCGACAACGCGATAATGGAAGCGTTCTATCTGACAAAATGGTACGCGCAGGAACACGTACTCCTGTGCCTGGTCCCTGCCTTTTTTATTGCCGGAGCGATCGCCGTCTTCGTCTCCCAGGCCTCGGTAATGAAGTACCTCGGACCGGCGGCCAACAAGGCGCTTGCCTATGGTGTGGCGTCGGTGTCGGGCACCATCCTCGCGGTCTGCTCGTGCACGGTGCTGCCGCTTTTCTCCGGCATCTATCGCATGGGCGCCGGGCTCGGCCCCGCGACGGCCTTTCTCTATTCCGGCCCCGCCATCAACGTGCTCGCCATCATCCTCACCGCGCGCGTACTCGGCCTCGAAATCGGCGTGGCCAGGGCGGTTGGGGCGGTTCTTTTCAGCGTCGTTATCGGTCTGGTCATGCACCTTATCTATCGCAGGGAGGAACGGGAAAAGGCCAACTCCATGGTGAACATGCCCGAGGCCGGGGTTTCCCGGGCCCTCTGGAAAAATGCGCTGTATTTCTTCACCATGGTCGCCATTCTCGTCTTCGCGAACTGGGGAAAGCCCGTCGAGGAGACCGGCGTATGGCACGCCATCTTTACCTATAAATGGGTGATTACCGCGGCCGCTTCCGGCGCGCTCGCGCTGATGCTCGCGTCGTGGTTCGATCTCAAATGGTGGAAGGTGGCGCTCGCCGGCATCCCCGCGGCGGTGCTCGCGCTGCTGTTTCACCGCGAACCCGTCATCGCGTTCAGCGCCGGCGTAATCGGGCTCTCTATTATAACGAGCACCGACAAGGGAGAGACGGGCCCCTGGTTCTCCGCCACCTGGGACTTCGCGAAGCAGATACTGCCGCTATTGCTCTTCGGCGTGCTCATCGCGGGCGCGCTGCTCGGCCGCCCGGGACACGAGGGTCTTATCCCCAATGAATGGGTTGAGCTCGCCGTCGGCGGCAACTCGCTGTGGTCGAACCTGTTCGCTTCGGTCGCCGGTGCCTTTATGTACTTCGCGACGCTGACCGAGGTCCCGATCGTGCAGGGGCTTATCGGAAGCGGCATGGGCAAGGGGCCTGCGCTCGCACTCCTCCTCGCCGGACCGGCGCTTTCGCTTCCCAATATGCTCGTAATACGAAGCGTCCTCGGAACGCAGAAGACCGTGGTCTTCGTGGGCCTTGTCGTCGTAATGGCGACCGTCTGCGGAATGATCTTCGGGGCGTTATTTTAGTTCCGGTTCCCGTCTGCAAATTTTATTTGAGGGTCGATGATGGTAAACACGCATACCGACACCAGGATTTGGAAGGCCATGATAATTGCCGGCGCCGCCACCTCGATCGCCGGGGCACTTATCAGCGCGGCACTGATCCTCGAATACTTCGGCGTCTCCATCGGCGCGACCGACGCGCTCTGCACCACGAGGGGCGGCGTAAATGCCTGCCGCACTGTTGCGAAGAGCGCGTTTGCGGCTATTCGCGGCGTCCCGCATGTCGGCGACGTGCCGATCGCCCTTTTCGGCTTTGCTTTGTATGGCTATCTCGCGTTTCTCTTTGTCTCCGCCTTCAGGCGGAATACGGCGGGCGGCCTGTTGCCGCTTCGCCTTTCCGCCGCGCTTTCATCCGCCGCCTGCATCGTCAGTATCGTATTGTTCCTTGTCTCGACCTTTTTCATCGGGGCCTTCTGCCCGCTCTGTACCGCAAGCTACGCCGCCGCGGCGCTCATCCTCCTCTCCTCGGTGATCGCCCTGCGGTACGCCCGGCGGACGGATCCGGGAGCGCGCGCCGCCGGCATGCGCCGATCGCTCGCGTCCTTCGGCCGGGCCCGCCTGCTCCTGCACTCCCTCGTCATCATCCTGCTCATCATGCTGGGGACCGGCATCGGCCTCTTGGCGCGGGAACGCCTGGTTGAATCGATGTCCGGCTTCGGCGGCGATGAGCGGGTGTCCCGCCTCATCGCCCGCTACGAGGCCGTGCTCGACTCGCGCATCGAACTCGGCGGCGTGCCGTATGATGGTTCGCCCGGTGCGCCGGTACGCATCGTCGTTTACAGCGATTTCAACTGCTCAAGCTGCACGCGTATGAACAAAAGCCTGAAAAATCTCTTAAAAGAAAGGCCCGGCGAACTCGTGGTGTACTATAAGAATTTTCCGCTTGGCGAGCAGTGCCGCGACCCGATGGATCATCGCAGAGAGGCGAGCTCCTGCCTGGCCGCCCGCGCCGGGGTCTGCGCGGCTCGTCAGGGGAAATACGGCGCGATGTCCGCCGCCCTGTACCTTGACGGCGAGGCCGGCGTCGAGCACGACATCGGATCGCTGCGAAGCCAGGCCGCGCGCCTCGATCTCGACACGGCAATCTTCGAATCGTGCATGAGCTCTTCCGAGTCCCTCGAACGCGTACGGGAAGACCGTTTCGAGGGCGAGCGCCTGATGGTTGACGGAACACCGACCCTGTTCGTCAACAACCGGATGCTCGACACGGTTGATCTCGACGCGCGGACTCTGCGCGCGCTCATCGAATATATACGCTCTAAAACAAAAGGAGGATCACCATGAAAATCGAAATACTGGGGACCGGCTGTGCCAAGTGTATCAAGCTCGAGGAGATTACCCGCAAGGCGGTGGCGGAACTCGAAATCGACGCAGAAATCACCAAGGTCAAGGAAATAAAAGACATCATGAACTATGGCGTAATGATCACGCCCGCCCTCGTGGTGAACGGGGAGGTAAAGTTTGTCGGTAAAGTGCCATCCATCGACGAAATTAAGAAAATAATTAAAGAGTAATATTTCAACCAGCGAGAACATGTTATGGTCGAATGCTGCTGCGGAGGAACACGGAAGGTAAACGCCTGTTGAGGTGCCGTCGACGTAGGGAAGATCGCAGACAGGGTCGCGCGGAAACTGCACGACGAGAGTTTCGCGAAAATAAGCTGTCTTGCCGCCATCGGAGCCACTCTTTCAGGCTACGTACAGACGGCTAAGGCGGCCAACACCGAGATCACGATCGACGGCTGCTCAACCGCCTGCGCGCGCGAGAATTTTGAGTGCATCGGCATCCTCCCGCTTTCATATGTGCTCACTGAGATGAGGCTGGGAAAGGCCTCGAGCCCGGCGAACGGAGAGAATGTCACGCGCATTGACGAAACGATCCACGGCAAAAACCAGACCGCAGTACCGGGAAACGTGACCGCTGGTTGCGGGTGCTGCGGCTGAAGCACGGCCTACCTGGCAACATGCACCCGCACTCGAATGGTATACCATTATAATCGTCAGGAGATAACGAGATGAACAGATGGCTCAAGATCGTCTTGCCTGTTTTTATTGCATTCGTTCTCGCCTTGGGAGGGAATTTACTCAAAGGAGAATGTTCCTGCTCTATCGGTGAGTTTGCTCTCTCCGCTGTGGGGAGCGTCTTCGGGTGTGGCAAAGCAGAAGCCCCCTCGAGCGAAATATCCCCTGAAAGATCGCGCGATCCGGACGAAGGGACGGCAGTATCCGCATCGGCCGCTGGCAACGAAATACTCGTAACCTTTATTGAGATCGGCTCGCTTAACTGTGTACCCTGTAAAATGATGCAGCCTATCGTTAGGGAGGTCGAGGAACATTATAGGGATCAAGTGAAGGTCCTTTTTTACGATGTCTGGACGCCGGAAGGAAGGCCATACGGTACAAAGTACGGCATACGCATCATCCCGACCCAGGTGTTTCTCGACAGGGACGGAAATGAATATTTCCGTCACGAGGGCTTCTTCCCAAAAAAGGAGATCATCAGGGTTTTAAAGACGCGAGGGGTCCGCTGATGCTGCTCGAGTTCTTCACCTGGCTCTCGGGTACGCTCGGCGGCTCCCCCGGAATCGCACTTTCCGGGGCCTTTCTCTGGGGGGTGGCGAGCATTCTTCTCTCTCCATGCCACCTCGCAAGCATTCCGCTCATCGTCGGATTCATCGACGGCCAGGGACGGGTCGGCGTGGCCCGGGCGTTTGCGCTCGCGCTCCTTTTCGCGATGGGCATCCTCGTCACCATCGGACTCGTCGGGCTTCTCACGGGTCTTGCAGGGAGGATGCTGGGAGACCTGGGGCCCTGGGGAAATTATTTCGTTGCGGCGATATTCTTCATCATCGGGCTCCATCTGCTCGAAATTCTTCCACTACCCTTTCCGCAGAACGGAGTCAACCCCCGGTTCACCGGACGTGGCCCAATCGCCGCGCTCATTCTGGGGCTCGTCTTCGGCGTTGCACTCGGCCCCTGCACCTTCGCCTACATGGCACCCATGCTCGGTGTGGTCTTCAGCCTTGCGTCGGCACAACTCGTTTTCGCCGTCTCACTTGTTCTGGCCTACGCCATGGGCCACTGTTCTATCATCGTGCTTGCGGGAACCTTTATCGGTGCGGTGCAGCGATATCTCGACTGGAGCGAGCGGTCGAAGAGTGTACTCACCCTTAAAAGGATATGCGGCGTACTGGTTATTCTCGGAGGGGTGTATCTTCTGTACACGGTTATCTGAACTAAAACGACAATCTGTTGCCAAGGCCGTGCGGGGATTTATCTGTTGAAATAACTCATGACCGGAGGAAATTATGGAAAACGGTCTCATGAAAAAGCTTTCCTTCCTGGACCGCTACCTGACGCTCTGGATCTTCGCTGCGATGGCCGCCGGAGTCGGCCTGGGATATTTCGTTCCGGAAACGGCCCGCTTCTGGAACCGATTTCAGGCCGGGACCACAAACATACCGATAGCGATCGGTCTCATCCTCATGATGTATCCACCGCTCGCCAAGGTGAAATACGAGGATCTTGGGGATGTATTTAAAAACTGGCGGGTGCTCCTCCTCTCGCTCATCCAGAACTGGATCATCGGCCCGGTGCTCATGTTTTTCCTCGCGATCTCCTTCCTCTCCGGATATCCCGAGTACATGGCAGGACTCATCATGATCGGCCTGGCGCGCTGCATCGCCATGGTGATCGTCTGGAATGACTTGGCCCACGGGGACGCCGAATACGCTGCGGGACTGGTCGCGTTCAACAGCGTATTCCAGGTGCTCTTTTTCAGCGTGTACGCGTGGTTTTTCATTACGGTATTGCCGCCGCTGTTCGGCCTTCAGGGCAGTATTGTGGACATCACGATCGGCCAGATCGCCGAAAGCGTGTTCATCTATCTCGGCATTCCGTTCATCGCGGGCATCATCACGCGCTTCACCATCCTCAGGCTAAAGTCCAGGGAGTGGTATGAGCAAAAATTCATCCCAAGAATAAGCCCCGTTACGCTCATCGCGCTTCTGTTCACGATCGTCGTGATGTTCAGCCTGAAGGGCGAGTATATTGTCAAAATCCCGATGGATGTGGTACACATCGCAATTCCGCTGGTTATTTACTTCGTGGCAATGTTCCTGGTGAGCTTTTTTCTGAGTAAAAAAATCGGCGCGACCTATCCGATCTCCGCCACACTATCGTTCACCGCTGCCAGCAACAACTTCGAGCTCGCCATCGCGGTATCGGTCGCTGTTTACGGCATTCACTCGGGCGTGGCCTTCGCCGCCGTCATCGGACCGCTGGTTGAAGTCCCGGTGCTCATCTCGCTTGTGAGCGTGGCTCTTTTCTTCAAGCGGCGCTTCTTCAACAATACGGAATAAATACCCTGGTGCCTTATTTAAAATAGAAAAAATCCCAAACGAGTGAAATACATGAAACCGGAAAAACTGAAAATACTCTTCCTCTGCACCGGCAACTCCTCTCGCAGCCAGATGGCCGAGGGCTGGGCGAGGAGGCTGAGGGGCGACCGTATAGAGGCCCATTCGGCAGGGACGGCGCCCAAGGGGCTTGACCCGCGCGCGGTTTCCGTGATGGTCGAGGTGGGGATTGACATCTCTGCACACACGTCAAAGAGTATTGAAAGCGTGACGCACCTGTCGTTCGATTACGTGATTACGGTCTGCGGGCATGCGCATGAACAATGCCCCTTCTTTCCGGGAAAGACCAAGATCATGCACCGCGGCTTTGAGGACCCGCCGCTGCTTGCGATGGATGCGAAGAGCGAGGAGGAGGCGCTCATCCATTACCGACGGGTGCGCGACGCGATCCGGGACTTTATCGAATCTCTGCCCGACTCCCTCGAAGGTGGAGAGGCCCCCGGATTTCAGCTCAACGCCTGATTCGGGAGTTTACATTCTCCCCTGAACATCAGACTTGTTGTTCTCCGGTTATCCAATAGTGCTACTTAAAAGTGTAATGAGTATGGAAAATAATGTTGACGATTATTAAGTATTTTATTAAATTCTATATCATTTACAACCCATGGAGGAATTGATATGTCCATAGTGACCGAAGTTACCGATGGAAATTTTAGCAGCGAAGTCCTCACCGGCGAAGGAACCGTGCTCGTCGATTTCTGGGCTCCCTGGTGCGGTCCCTGCCGCATGCAGACGCCTATACTCGAGGGCCTGGCCAAAGAGCTGAACGGGGGCGCAAGGATAGTAAAACTCAATACCGACAAGAACCCGGGAACCGCCCAGCGCTTAGGCATCAGCTCCATCCCGACCCTCATCCTCTTCAGGCGCGGAAAGGAAGTCGAGAGGATGATTGGGGTCCAGCCGGCGGAGCTGCTCAAGCGCAAACTGCAGTAGATCCTTTACCACGATTGTACAGGCGGCAACTACGGCCGGGCTCGTCGCCCGGCCTTTTTTTCATGCAAATCTCCCACAATCCGGCCCATGCCCTGCGGAAAAATACTATTGACAAAACTTTTTACAATCGCGTGAGTAATCCTTTGATCGGCGCGAAATACGCGTTAGACTTGATGATGCAGCAGACTGCCGCGGGACCGTGCCCCCCGGAGCGAACGACACGCTACAGACCCGGATTTACATACGCCAAGAGGACACCATGGATTATTCGAAGACCGTCAATCTCCCGACCACCGATTTCCCGATGCGGGCGAACCTGCCCAAACGCGAGCCCGAAATGCTGGCGCAGTGGTCCGGAGAGAACATCTACCCCGCCCTGCTTGCCGCACGCGAGGGAAAGCCGCTGTATATACTGCACGACGGCCCGCCGTATGCGAACGGAAACATCCACCTGGGCCACGCGCTCAACAAGATACTCAAAGACATCATCGTAAAGCACAAGACCATGATGGGCTTCAAGGCCCCCTATGTGCCCGGCTGGGACTGCCACGGCCTTCCGATCGAGCTCCAGGTCACGCGCGAGCTCGGCGAAAAGGCCGCCTCGATGCCCAAGCACGAGATCCGAAAGCGCTGCCGCGATTACGCCGCCAGGTTCGTAAAAATCCAGATGGAGGAATTCAAGCGGCTCGGCATCTTCGGCGATTACGAGAACCCCTACCTCACGATGTCGCCGCAATACGAGGCGAAGATACTCGAAGTATTCGGCGACCTGTTCGGGGAAGGATTCATTACGCGCGGCAAGAAACCCATCTACTGGTGCCCGACCTGTGTGACGGCGCTTGCCGAGGCCGAGGTCGAATACCACGACCACGCTTCACCGTCGATCTTTGTGAAGTTCCCGGTCGATCCGTCGTCGGTAGAAATCCCCGGCGTCGATAAAAACAAACTCTTTGTGATGATCTGGACCACCACGCCGTGGACGCTTCCCGCGAACCTCGGCGTATGTTTTCACCCTGACTTTCCCTATTCGGCCTACCGCTCCGGGGACGAGTATTACATCATGGCCGACGGCCTCGCCGACTCGGCGACGGCCATAACGGGCATCCCGAAGAGAGAGGCCGTACCCGTCACGAAAGCCCAGATCGAAAAACTCAAGGTGCGGCACCCCTTCATCGACCGTGAATCGAAGGTCCTTTTCGCCGGTTTCGTGACGCTCGACCAGGGCACCGGCATCGTCCACATAGCCCCCGGGCATGGTATGGAGGACTACGTGCTCGGCATGGAGAGCGGGCTCGACGTCTACTGCCCGGTCGACGACGAGGGCAGGTTCACCGACGACTTCCCCGAGATGAAGGGCGTCAACGTGTTCGACGCGAATCCGAAGGTAATCGAACTCCTGAAGCAAAAGGGCGTCTTCATCCATACCTCGGAGATCGAGCATTCCTACCCGCACTGCTGGCGCTGCAAACAGCCGCTCATCTTCCGCGCCACTGAGCAGTGGTTTTTTATGGTCGACCACAGGGATCTCAGAAAGACGGCCCTCAAGGCCGCCGACGACACGAGGTGGATACCGTCCTGGGGCCAGGCGCGCTTTCGCGGCATGATCGAGTCGCGCCCCGACTGGTGCCTTTCGCGGCAGCGCTCGTGGGGCGTGCCGATCCCCTCGTTCCATTGCAAAAAATGCCACACCAACCTCATGAGCGCGGAGAGCATTCACCATTTCTCGAAGCTTTCGCTCGAAAAGAACATCGACTCGTGGTACACGCTCGACATACACGAGCTCATTCCCCGGGGAACGAAATGCGCCTGCGGCAGCGAGGACTTCGAAAAGGAATATGATATTCTCGATGTGTGGTTCGATTCCGGCGTTTCACATTACGTCGTGCTCGATTCGTGGAAGGACCATCGCTGGCCGTCCGATCTGTATCTGGAGGGGAGCGACCAGCACCGCGGCTGGTTCCAGTCGTCTCTGTGGCCCGCGATCGCCCTGCGCGGGCGCGCGCCCTACGATACGGTGCTCACCCACGGCTTCCTGCTCGACGAAGAAGGCAAGGCCATGAGCAAGTCCATGGGCAACGTCATTCCGCCGTCCCAGCTCATCGATAAGTTCGGCGCCGACATCATTCGCCTGTGGGTCTCCTCCGAGGACTACCGCAACGACCTGCGCATCGGCCTCGAAATGATGAACCAGATCGCGGACTCATACCGCAAAATCCGCAATACCTTCAAATTCATCATCGGGAACCTCTCGGACTACACGCCCGAGCGGGCGCTCCCGTACGCGGATCTGCTCGACATCGACAAGTGGATACTGCACGAACTCTACGAGCTCTCGCGGCAGGTGATCGATCATTACGAGAAATTCGAATTTCATCTGGTCTACCGCAAGATTCTCAACTTCTGCGCGGTGGAGCTGTCGTCCCTGTATTTCGATATTTCGAAGGACATTCTCTATATTGAGGCCGCGGACTCCGTCCTCCGGCGCTCCAACCAGACCGTGCTCCACGAGATCAGCGAGTCGCTCACCCGCCTGGCCGCTCCGGTGCTTTCATTCACCGCCGAGGAGGTATGGCGCTTTTCCGGCAGGACCGAGTCGGTCCACAGCCGGGAATATTATCGCCTCGACGAGGCCTTCCATAACCCGGCCATCGCCGAAAAGATGGAGGCGCTCATCGACATCAAGAGGGATGTCCTGAAATCGCTCGAGGCGAAGCGGAAGGAGAAATCAATCGGCACCTCGCTCGAGGCCGACATCGAACTCTTCGTTGCGAACGAAAAGACGCGGCGGATGATCGTGGATCTCGGCGACGAGGCCCGGAGGTTCTTTCAGGTCGCGGAGGTGACCGTCGTTCCGGAGAAAAAGGCCGGCATGGAGGATTTTGACAATTCATCCATACGGGTCGCTAAAAGCGCTGGCCGGAAGTGCGTACGCTGCTGGAACTATACGCTGAAACCGGGAACCGACCCGTCGCACCCGGATCTCTGCCCGCGGTGCACCAAAATCGTGCTGAATATCAAGTAGCCGCGTCTGGACAACAAACGGGGATATCGATGAAAAAACATGTCATTGCCGGAATACTGTTCGCCGTATCGCTTGCGCTCGACATCATCACCAAGGAACTCGCGGTGGCCCACATCGGCCTGCACGAGCGGATCGACGTCGTCGGGAGCTTCGTCCAGCTCACGCTCCTCTACAACCGCGGCGGCCTCTTCGGCATTCTGCAGGGATACCAGGCGTTTTTTCTGATCGTTTCGATCCTGGTACTTACGATGCTCGTGGTGTACTACGGCCTCGAAAAACAAAAAACGCCGCTCTTCTGCGGCGCCATGGCCCTCGTGATGTCGGGCGCGGTGGGCAATATTCTCGACCGGGTTCTCGGCAAACCGGGCGTTGTCGATTTCATCTACATCGGGGACGACGCGGTGTTCCGCTGGCCCGCGTTCAACGTCGCCGACGCCGCGATCGTCATCGGCGCCTTCCTCCTGCTCATCTACTACTACCGCGAAGAGAAACGGCGCAAGCGGGAGGAGCCCGCCGGTCAATAGGTGTCGACCACCTCTATCTCGGCCTCCCCGAGAACTTTCAACTCCTTCCCGGTCACCGTTACGCGGTATCTGCCCTCGTTATAGAACGACAGGTTCGTCGTCGCCGACTGTTTTTCCGGATCGACGCTGAAGCTGAAGGAATCCACGAGACGGTCCTTCGTCTCGGAGCGTTCATGGATTTTAACGGCCAGCGTATCGACTTCGAAGCGCTGTTTGAGGCTGACGAGCATCGTGACCTCGCCCGTCGTAAACCGCGGGCCGCAGCCCGAGCCCTTCCCCTCGGGGGTCACCCCCTCGCAGAAGGAAACCGTCTGCGCCGGTTTGCACGAAACGAATAAAAACATCGCAAGGCATACGGTCAGTGTGTTCTTCATCGCGTCCTCACTGCACAATTTTCACCGGTTCCCCGCTACAGAAGCGAACCCTGCAGGTCTTCATCGTCATCGATCTCGCCGGTGTCCGGCTTCACCCGTACGGCCCTCTTCTCGACGGCCCCATCCTTGCCCTTCTGGAGTATCTCGATCCTGCGTTCGGCCTCGTCGAGTTTCTCACGACAGTACCGGGCGAGCCTCGAGCCCCGCTCGAACTCCGCTATCGACTCCTCGAGGCCGAGGCTTCCATCCTCCAGGCGTTCCGCTATCTTTTCGAGCTCCCCGAGCGCCTTCTCAAAGCTTGGCTTCCCCTTCGCCGGCGTTTTCTTTTCCACCGTGCACCTCGCGTTGTATGGTATTCACCGTGCATCCCATCGAGCCATCGGCCACCATCACCCCGATCGACCCGCCCGGGCTCACCGTCCTTATGCTTTTGATTATCCGACCACGCTCGTCGGTCGCGAGCGAATAGCCGCGTGCGAGCACGCCGCGCGGCGAGAGCTTCTCGACCGCACCCCACGCCACGTCGAGGCGTGAGCGCCGCTCCCGTGCCTCCGATCTCCACAGGCGGTACAGGTCGGGAAGCGCGAGCAGCCCCTGCCGGCCCGCGGCGACCCTGTCTTTCAGCGTTCCGCTTATCCTCTGTTCGAGGTCGACGAGCTCGAGCTCGCGCATGGCGACGATTTCCCGCGGGTTGCGGAAGCAGCGCAGCGCCGCAATGCCCGATAGTCGTTCGGCCACACGGGTCATCCGGGCGGCAAGCGCCGTCTGTGCCCTGATAAAAAGATAATCGATCTCCTCCACGAGCTCGCTTTTAACCGGCACGGCGATCTCAGCGGCGGCCGACGGCGTGGGAGCCGAGTAATCCGCGGCATCGTCCGACAGCGGGTGGTCGATCTGGTGGCCGACCGCCGAGATAACCGGTACACGCGAGGCGAGGATCGCCCGCACCACCGGCTCCTCGTTGAACGGCATCAGGTCCTCGAACGAGCCGCCGCCCCTGCCGCAGATTATGAGGTCGATCGAGTGAACGGGCCGGCCGAGCTCTTCGATTCCCCGGACGATGGAGGCAACGGCGTCCGTGCCCTGCACCCTGGCGGGCGCGAGCACGATCTCGATATTGGGGAAACGCCGCATGGCCACCTTTATGATGTCCCTTATCGCCGCACCTGTCGGTGACGTGACCACGCCGATCCTCCGTGGAAGGAAGGGCTTCTCTTTTTTCCGCGCCGCATCGAGCGCCCCTTCCTCCAGAAGCCTTTTCTTGAGCTGCTCGATGCGCTTGAGGAGCTCGCCGATTCCCTCGAGCCGCATCTGCGTGACGATGAACTGGTAGTTGCCGCGCTTTTCGTACACCGTGAACGAGCCCAGGGTGAGCACGCTCATCCCCTCCTCGAGTCTGAACGAAAGGCTTTTATTCGCGTACTTGAAAAACGCCGACGAGAGCACGGCCTGCTCGTCTTTCAGCGTGAAGTAGATATGCCCCGACGAATGGTAGGTGACGTTTGAGAGCTCCCCCTTAACCCACACGCTCGTGAATTCCGGATTGCCCTCGATGCTCTTTTTAAGGAGGCGGGTTATCTCGGAAACGCTGTAAGTATGATCTTCCATGGGCTCCATCTGTTCACACACGCACTGAGCAATCAGAGATACTTCTTAAAGAACTCCTTTACTGAGCCCTCTGCACGCTTACGATCCATCTGCCAGCATTCGACATGGGGGCCCCCCTTCACCGTCCACATCTGTTTCGGCTGCCCGGCCGCTTTGTAGATGCGTTCGCCGTGGCTGTAGTACACCATGGTGTCGGCATCGCCATGGATGATGTATACCGGTCTCGGCGCGATCGTTCCGATGGCCTTCTCCGGGTTCATCGCGTCGGTGTCGAGTTTCCCACGGACACCGTACAGCCATAGAACGACGGGAAGAAGTGGCAGGCGCGGCAGGCCGAAATCGCGTGCAGCCCCCTCGGCGATCACGTCGGCGGCGTTCGCGAAACCTCCCTCGAAAATCCCGGCCTTTATGCGTTTATCTTCCGCCATGGCGAGAATTCCCGTGGAGGCGCCCTGCGACCATCCCATCAGGCCGATGCCTTTCATTCCCTTTTTATTTTCCAAAAAATCCACCGCGGCGATTACATCCTTCTTCTCGTGGAAACCCATCGAGTTGAAGGATTTTGCACTCTCCCCACAGTGTCTGAAGTCGAAGGTGAGGAGTGCATACCCGGCGTCGTGCAGCGATCCGGCGAAGCGCATCCCCTCATTTCGGTTCGCCCCCCGGCCGTGTGCAAACACGACCGCCTTCGTCGACTTTCCGGCCGGCATATACCATCCGCGAATAATCAGTCCGTCCGGGCTTTGAAATTCTATTTTTTCGAAGGGGATTCCCTGTTCCAGCGGATCTCCGCAGTACACGAAGTGTTCTTTCGTGCATTCAAAAGGCCCCGGATGCATAAGCACCGAGCTGAAATACCACGCAGCACCGCTGAAGAGCAGTGCAACGACCGCAAGCAGCACCAAACCGATTTTCAACGACCGCCCCGTTCCATTCATCGCCATCACCCCCGGTGGTGATCATCCGGCCATATGCCGGCGATCTATTTTGTCAGCATCTCGACCTGCGTCCCGAGATCCACCGGCCCCTCGTATCTGGGGGATCCCGCCGGCAGATCCCTGTCCTCATCTATCGGAACCGTTTCGGCGCGCGGCGACTTCTTCGTCCGCAGGAGTGCCCGATCCGCCGTTCCATCCGGCACACTCAGGCGATCTTCCCCAGGCCCACTCTCGATCGGCCCGCGCGTGCGGGGTCCGCAGGTTCGAAAAAGCAGAATGATCAGTGCGATTAAAATCAGAGCGGCGGCCGCAACCATCGCCCTGGTGCGGCCGGAGGCATCCGCGTTTGTTTTCCGCCGCGGAGCGCCGCTGAGCGCGCCGCGCAATCGGTTTGGATATCCATCACTCTTTCGCATGGTCTGGCGACAAGGCGTTCATTCAGTTTACCGGCGGCCCGGCCTGCCGTGCACAAACCGCAGGAATATGTTCCATGGAAGGCGGCCCGAAGTCAAGACAAAGAAACGGCGGGACACGCGTCCCGCCGCTCAATTATGGGAAATCAGCGCCTTGCGGCGCGCCAATCACTCCGCATACATCGCGTCTATAACATCCTTGTAGCGCTGGTTGATGATCTTTCGGCGTATCTTCTGGGTCGCGGTGATCTCACCATCCTCCTGGGTGAACTCCTTCCCGAGCAGCGTGAACTTTTTAATCTTCTCGACCTGTCCGAGATCGCGGGTGTAGTGGTCGATCTTTTCCCGGTACATCTTTATCACTTCCGGGTTCTTCAACAATTCCTCCCGCGAGGAGAATGAGATATTGTTTCTCTTCGCCCAGTTGCTCAATGGATCGAGCGCGGGCACGATGAGCGCCGTTACGAACTTGCGCTGGTCACCAATCGCCGCCACCTGCTCGAAATAGATGTCCTCCTTGAGCAGGGTCTCGATCTGCTGGGGCGAGACGTACTTGCCGCCCGAGGTCTTGAAAAGGTCCTTGATGCGGTCGGTGATGGTGAGGTAGCCTTCGTCGTCGATAAAACCGACGTCCCCGGTCTTTATCCACCCGTCTTCGGTGAACATCTCCTTCGAAAGCTCCGGCTTGTTCCAGTACCCCGACATCATGCTCGGGCTTTTGGCCTGTATTTCGCCCTCCGGCGATATCCTCACCTGCATCAACGGCACAACCGGACCGCAGGTGCCGAACTTGTTATGCTCGGGATTGGCCACGCTGATGACGAAGCACTCGGTCATGCCATAGCCCTGAAGGAGGAGCACCCCGGCGTTGAAAAAGAACTCGGATATCTCGCCCGAGAAGGCCGAACCGCCGCAGTTGAACACCTTGCCTCTGCCGCCGAAGATGCTCTTGATCTTTTTAAGGACCAGCGTATAGGCCAGCTTGTGCTTTAAGCCCAGCCACGGGCCTATGAACTTCCTGTCGCGCTTGCGGCCCTGGTATTCGCCGCCCACGGCCATCGCCCATTTAAAGATCTTCTGCTTCTTCTCGGGAGCGTTCGCGATGCCGTCCTGCACCGTGGCGTAAACCTTCTCCCACATGCGGGGGACGCTGCACATATAGTGCGGCCTCGACTCCCTGAGAAATTCAAGAATCGCCTTGGTGTCGTGGCAATACTCGACCTGGCCGTTGTTGCACGATATGAAGTAGCTCCATGCCCGTTCGAAGACGTGCGACAGCGGAAGGAAGGCCAGATTGACGTCGGTCTCGATGATGGGAATGTAGTATCCGGTCGCGAAGAGCATCGCGAGCCAGTTCTTGTGCGTCAGCATGACGCCTTTGGGCTCGCCGGTCGTACCCGATGTATAGATGAGTGTGGAAAGGTCTTCCGAATCGAGCTTTGCGATCCGCTCCCCGAGTTCTTTGTCCCTGCCGACCTTAACGCCGAGCGCCATGAAATCATCGAGGTACATCACGTCGTCGCTCTTTTGGATTTTCACCACGGGGTCGAAAACCACGATCTTCTTTAAAAATTTCGAGGTCTTTTTAACCACCATGGCCTTTTCGTACTGTTCCTGATCGCCGGTGAAAAGAATGCGGATCTGGGCATCGTTCACGATGTACTCCAGCTCCTTCGCCGAGTTGGTCGCGTATACGGGGACCGAACACGCGCGGATCGTGAAACAGGCGTAATCCGCCACCGCCCACCACACGCTGTTCGCCGCGAAAATCCCGACCATCTCCCTTTCCTTCGCCCCGGCATCGAGCAGGGCTCTGGCCGTCGACTCGATCATCGTACCGAACCGGGCCCAGCTATAGGAAATCCACTCGCCGTGGGGTTTGTGCCGAACCGCCACCTTTTTATCGCCGTATTTCTTTGCCCGGCTTCGCACCATAAGACCAAGGTGTTTTTCGCGCTCGAGAAACCGGTCAAACTCTTTGGAATAGTCCACTGCCATAATCACCTCCGGGGTTGTATGCTTCGATCGCGGGCCGCGCGCCTTCGGCAGTCCGGCAATCAATACAAAATAATAGCATCATAATCACCATATTGTCTATCCGGATTATAACCATGGATTCCCGGGCATTTCAAGATTATAATTATAAAACTTACTGCGGAACTTTTTTCGATTGTATGATTTCACCTCGCATCATATCAGAAGACATGCGGAATGAGTGCCGAAAAACCAATGGCTGAAACGATCCTGCATTTCCTCATGTTCTTCGGGGCGCTTTTCGCGTTCGTGATCTCGCTTGGCCAGTTCGCCCAGAAAAGCAAGGAGCCGGTGCATCTCGTCTATTCCTTTTCATTCGCCGGCCTGGGGCTCTGGCTCTTCCATATCAGCCTGTATTCCACCGGCATCTTCGACCAGTGGCCCGGCATCTACCATCTTAAAACGCTGCCCGTCCCGTTCATATTTCTGGTTCCGCCGCTCATGGCCCTCCGGTATAAATGGATCATTTCGAATCGCTTCATCTTCCGGCGGCGGTACCTGCTGCTTTTCGTCCCGAGCCTGTTTTCGGCGATCCTGCTTGCGCTTCCCCTGTTTATCGATGGACTCAAGCCGGACAACCGCTTCGTCGATGCCCGTCCCATCCTGGGGGAAAGCTTCGCCTCGCTTTCGCCGTATTTCAAACTCGTGTACGCGTCGTTTATGCTCCCGAAACTCTATCTCGTGCTCGCCATGCTTCCCACGCTCGTTTCGATGATCACGATCTGGCGCAAACAACCGGCCTGCCGCGCCATACGCCTTTCGCGCATGGGCTATCTCTTCGCCCTGTCCATCGTGAGCTCGAATATCCTTGCCGTGGCCGGAGACCTCGTCTCCATCGGTCTTCTTAAAGCGGCGGTCCTCATGGCGAATCTCTTCACCTGCCTCGTGTACCTGGCCACCCAGCGCCATCCCGATTATAACCGACTCCTGAAGATTGAGAACAGGAAGGCGCACTACGAGCGTTCGCGTCTGCACGGCCTCGACCTGGAACGCATTCTCGCGCGCCTGCGCGAGATCATGGAGGATGAAAAGGCCTTCGCCGATGAGGAGCTCTCCCTCAAGGATCTGGCCGGCGACCTCGGCATAAGCCCCCATCAGCTCTCGCAGATACTCAACGAGCGCGTGAAAAAAAACTTCAGCACCTTCGTCAACGAATACCGAATTGAGGAAGCGAAGACGCTTCTGGTCGACGAACCCGACCGCTCCATACTCTCGGTCGGCATCGCGGCCGGCTTCAATTCCAATACGACCTTTATCACCGTCTTCTCGAAGCACATGGGGCTCTCCCCCGGGCAATACCGCAAGCGCAATCTTGCCTCTGCCGGCGGTGGAAGCGACGAATCGGCATGATTTCGCCGGCCGGCCTGCAATGACCGAATTCAACCGCATCTTCCTGCGCCCCGGCAAGGACAAACCGGTTCTCCAGCGCCATCCCTGGATTTTTTCCGGGGCCATCGCCGGGGTCGAGGATGGAACGGCCGACGGCGCCATCGTATCGGTGTGTGACCGTTCAGGCGCTCATCTCGGCTACGGGTACTTCAACGGCAGATCCCGCATAAGCGTTCGCATGCTCTCCTTCGGGGACCGGGCGGTCGACGGCGCCCTCATACGCGAGCGCCTGCTCTCCGCGATCGAAAAGAGAAAGCGCACCGGCGTCACCGTGACGACCAATGCCTTCCGGGCGGTGTTCGGGGAGGGGGATTTTCTTCCCGGCCTGATCGTGGACAGCTATGACGAACATCTCGTCATTCAAATACTGACCCTCGGCATCGAGCGCATGCGGGAAACCGTTATCGGATTGCTTGAGGATGTCTATAGCCCCCATAGCATGTACGAACGCAGCGATCATGCGGGCCGCTCGATCGAGGGGCTCGCCGGGCGAAGCGGTCAGATCATTGGAAACACCCCGGAGGAGATCATTATCCGGGAGAACGGCCTGCGATTCATCGTGAACGTACGGCGGGGGCAGAAGACCGGTTTTTTTATCGACCAGCGGGACAATCGCTCGCTCATCGCGCGTATCTCCAGGGGCCGATCGGTCCTGAACCTGTTTTCCTACACGGGCGGTTTCAGCGTCGCCGCCCTCGCCGGCGGAGCGCTCGAGGCCGTCTCGGTAGACGTTTCCGCTCCGGCGATCCAAATGGCGGAACGGAACGCCCTGCTCAACGGCCTGGGAGACCGTTCACGCGGCGTTCACGCGGACGCCTTCGAGTATCTGCGCGGCGAGGACATCCCCTACGACCTCATCATCATCGATCCGCCGGCCTTCGCCAAAAACAGGGAGTCTGTGGCCGCGGCCTGCCGCGGCTACAAGGAGCTCAATCTGCAGACCATAAAAAAATGCCGGCCGGGGGCCCTCGTCCTCACCTGTTCGTGTTCGCGCTTCATCGACATGGACCTGTTTCAAAAAGTGGTGTTCGGAGCCGCTGCGGACGCGGGCAGGGCCGTTTCCATTCTTCACACCGGTCATCATCCCGCCGATCATCCCGTCAGCATCTTCTGCCCCGAGACGGCCTATCTTAAATCACTCTTATTGCAGGTCGACTGAGCATTCCCGGTGTCCGCACACTGCGTCGCACCGGCGGTCAAAAGCTCTTGACGCGGGAGTTTTTTCAGTATGCACTGGTATCGCCATCGGCGGCGGAGGTGCCATGTATCTGATCCTCGCGATAGATGACGACAAAAACACGCTGAAGCTCCTCGAAGCCCAGATAAAAAAAATGGGCCACAGCGCGGTGGTCGCTTCATCCGGGCGGGAGGGCATCGAGCTTGCCCGCACGGGGAACCCGGACCTCATCTTTCTCGACATCATGATGCCGTACATGGACGGCTTCGAAGTCCTGAAACAGATGAAAAAGGACGAGATCACGCGCATCATCCCGATTATAATCCTTACCTCCAAATCACAGAAGGAGGATGTCGTCACCGCGATGCGCCAGGGTGCGGTCGATTACATCATCAAGCCTCATACCTATGCCATGCTCACTCAGAAGATCGACGCGGCATTGCGCATAGGGCGCATCCAGAGGCTCGAGGAGGCCGCAGAGCGCACCGAGCACATCAACCTGTCGCGCGGCGCCGGGACCACGCTCATTTCCTTTAAGACGGGAATCAAGGACAGGGAGGTGCTCGCCGAGGCCCGAACGATCTTCAACACCGTCTTCCTCAAGCAGGCCCGAAACGACAACATCGTCTTCGACCTCCGTTCACTCGGCGACGTCGACGCGGAGGACGCGTCGGTGCTTTCGGTGATCGCGGGGCTCTTTTCGCACGAGGAGGTCAACGTCGTGGCGGGGAGGCATTACGGAACGCTCGTGTCCCTCGCCGATTTCGAGGAGCGTGTCCGCCTGCATATTTCCTTCGGCGACCTCGAGGTCTATCTCAACAACGGCAGGCCTTGAGCGCTCATCGCGTTCGCAGCATCCTTCGAAGGCGCTCCATCTCGTGGCGTATCCCCGCCACGAGCGCCCCGAAATCGGCATTGTTTCCGTTTTCGGCCGCCTCCTCGAGTTTGCCCGAAAGCTCCGAAAGCCGCGCAAATCGATAATTCGACGCGGCCCCCTTCAATCGATGCGCGGCAAAGCGCAGTGTGTCCGGCGCGCCGGCTCCCGACGATGCATCGAGCATCCCGAGGTATTCCTCCGACGAGGAGAGAAAATCATCGATGAGCCCCCCGAGCTCCTCCCGGTCTATCCCGAGCTCGCGCGCCGTCTCGTTCAGGTCGGGAAGCGCCGCCCCTTCCTCATGCGCGTGGCTTCCCCTGCGACCGCTCCCGTTCAGGAATGATTCAGCGACCCGCCGAAGCGAGCTCATGTCCACCGGCTTGGAGAGATACTCGTCCATTCCCGCGGCGAGCAGCCGTTCACGCTCCCCCTTCACCGCGTGCGCGGTGAGGGCCACAATCGGTGTATGCCGGCGCGATTCTTCCCTTTCTATGGCATGAATCCGGGCGGCCGCTTCGACGCCGTCGAGCACGGGCATACCGATGTCCATAAAGATTATATCGAAGGCGCCCTCGCGAAACATTTCGACCGCCCGGATACCATCGGCGGCGATTGCGACGGAAAAGCCGAGCCGCTCGAGCATTATCCGTATCAGCCTCTGATTCGCCGGAGCGTCCTCCGCAACCAGCGCGTGCCCGTTAAACGGAACCTCCCCGCCTGAAAGCGATCCGGCCCTCTCCGGCCCCGGCGCGCAGACGAGCGCGGTGAGAAGCCGTGTTGCCGAGAGGGGCATGTAGAGCGTCATGACGCCGGCCCGGCCTTCCCGCTCGAGGAACAACCTCTGCCGCTCCTCGGCGATGAGCACCAGGCGCTCCGGCGGCGACTCCATGATGGCGCGTATACGCTCCTCCGGTAGAAGGCTCACATCGGCGAATACGACCCTTCCCCGAAGCTCGTCCGAGAATACGCCACTCCATGTACTATCCTGCGCATCGATGCCCAGCGCGTTCAGATAGCGCGCGATGATCGTCTCCTGAAGCGCCGGCTTTTCCTCGAATCGGAGAATAAAAACTTTTCCAATCGCCGCATCAAGTGGCGCCTGCGGCGCGGATGCATCCTCCTCGATCCCGAAAACAAGCTCGAAGAAAAAGCGGCTGCCCGCGCCCTTTTCGCTCTCAAGGCCTATCTGGCCGCCCATAAGCCGGACGAAATTCGAGCTGATGGCAAGGCCAAGCCCCGTACCACCGTAACGCCGTGCGATTGAATTGTCCTCCTGGCGGAACGATTCGAAGATAACGCTTTTCTTGTCGGGTGCGATACCAACGCCGGTGTCCCGTACGCAGAAGCGCACCCTGCATTCATTCCCACATTTTTCCCCGCACTCCACCTCTATGGTCACCGTACCTTCCGGCGGGGTAAACTTTATGGCGTTCGCGATCAGGTTGTTCAGCACCTGGCGCACCCGCAGGGAATCGCCGATCAGCACGCGCGGGATGAGGGGATCGATGAATGAAAGGAGGCGGATCCGCTTCTCCGAGGCCCGTGCGGCGAACAGCTCGACCGCGGACTCAAACGCCGAACGCGCGGGGAACGCGCTTGATTCGATATCCATTTTACCGCGTTCAATTTTGGAATAATCCAGTATGTCGCTTATGATGCCGAGCAGGCTCCGTCCGCTTTCGCTTATGAGGTCGACGTATTCCCGCTGGGTCGAATCGAGGCCGGTATCGCGCAGCAGTTCGAGAAATCCGAGCAGGCTGTTGATCGGGGTCCGTATCTCATGGCTCATGTTCGCGAGGAACTCGCTCTTCGCACGATTGGCGGCGTCGGCTTCCTCCTTGGCCCGGCGCAGGTCTTCCTCCGCCCTCCTGCGCCCGGTTATATCGTTGAAGGTCACCACCGCCCCCACGATTCGGCCGCGCTCGAGGATCGGCGTCGCGATATACTGCACCGGGAAAAGCGATCCGTCGAGACGGCGAAAGAGGACCCCGTCCCCGGTGTGCACCCTGCCGTCGCGCATTGCCTCGAAATAAAGACCCTCCTCCTCGGGGCGGAGCGTGCCGTTCTCTCCGCTCTGGCGAACGACCTCGCCGTGGTCCCTGCCGATCATCTCCTCGACGCGCATTCCCATCATCCGCGCCGCCGCCGGATTGACGAAGGTGATCAACCCCTCCGTGTTGATTCCGTACACGCCCTCACCGGCGGCCTCAAGGATCAGCTCGCTCTGCCTGCTGATTTTGGCCAGCATCTCCTCGTAGTGCTTCCGCTCCGTCACGTCACGCCAGTTGAGCACGAGGCCCTGTATCGCCTCGTCTTCGAGCATGTTGTTTCCCACCGCCTCGAAGAAGACCCATTCGCCTTTACGGTGCCGGAACCTGAACTGAGTGAAGAACTGCGTCCCTCTGCGCGAGGCGACCCTGTCGAGCGCGTTGCGAAACGCGCGCAGGTCCCCGGCAAATATCCAATCCGTTAGGTCTTTGTCCACAAGCTCCCGCGGGCGGTAGCCGAGCATCTGCTCCACCGTATCGCTCACGTAGCGGACCGTCGCGTCGCGGTTTAAGACGATGATGATGTCGGATGAGTTCTGCACCAGCGACTCATAGCGCCGGGCGCTGCGGGCAATCTCGTCGATGGCGATCTTTCGCCCGGTGATATTTTCGACGGCCATGAAGACGCTTTCGACCGTACCATCCACCTCGACCGGATAAAACAGGTACTCGAGCCAGTATTCCTCGTCGTCGACGCCCTTCACGATCGTGAAAAGCCGCTCCCGCCCACGCTCTCCATCCAGCGCCTTCACGAGACCGGCCGAGAAAGCATCCAGATCGTCGGGAGGAAGCAGTCCGGCGGCCGCTTCGCCGGGCAGAATTTCCCTGCCGTAGACCCGGTGGACAAGCTCATGCGCGCTCGCGTTCATCGCAAGGATTGTCCGGTCCCTCCCAATGTGCACCATCGCCTGGAAGTTTATATCGAATGCCGCCCGAAGGAGCGCCCTGAGCTGTTTCTTCGTCTCTCCCACTCCAATCCTCGTATCAGGGAACCGTCCCGATCCGTACGGCCCTGTTCCCTCGATCCTGTCCTGTTTTCCATCGAAGTCAAGTATTTCATTCGCCCGTGCGCCTGCCGCTTCAGGGCCTTAAATACGGACCGCTTCAGGCCGATATTCATAGGGAAAGCGTATCGAATGCCCCGCGGCCGGTGCCGCCGGAAATAACACGGCAGAAGGAGGTATCGCCCTTGCCAGGACTTCACCATAACGAGCGGCGGGATTTTATCCGCATGGAGATGGACACGCGGCTCTCATTCACCCGCGACGGCTCTGACACCGTTTTTTCAGGCCGATGCCTCGATCTGAGCCACACCGGGATGCAGATGGAAACTGCGACCGCCCTGTCCGCCGGGGAGCGGCTTGCCGTTTCCCTCGACCTCGGCAATCCCAGGTTTGAGCCCATGCACGCCCGTATCGAGGTGCTTCGCGTCGAGGGACTGCCCGGCGGCCGGTACCGCGTAGCCGCGAAAATGCTCGACATCGGATAGGTGCCCTCAGATGCGTCGGCAGCCTTCGCCGCAAGCTGCCGGCGGCGCATCACCCGCGTGGCCGCACGGTTTTGGATCGATAAAGTGATTGCAAGCTTTCCACCCTCCATGCACGCTACACCCTGAGCTTTACGGAACGCCGCAGCCCTTCCTACCGGGCGCCGAGGGTCGTTCCGGCGCCGGTCGCTAAACACGACCGGCACGCGGGATGGCCGGCCTTCATCGCGATACGCGGCGGTCACTGGTGGGTACATGTCCACACGCGAAAAAAAGACCATACTGCTTGTATCGGCCGGGTTCCACGGTGTGCCGTCGATCAGCGCACTGCTGAAATCCGCCGGCTATGCCGTTCTGCGCGCAAAGACCGTAAAAAAAGCCGTCGAAATTCTGGAAGGCGCGCGGACGATAAACCTCCTGCTCACGGACCTCGATCTTTTCCGATCTTCCGGTGGAAGCCTTTCGGCCGACGCCCCTTTCGGGGACCGAAACATCCCGATCGTCTTTCTCTGTTCCCGCGATACCGGCGATCTTTTTAAAGCTGGTATACCCGCCGCCTACGGGTTCGTGGAAAAGGAATCCGGCAAAGGCCTTCTTCTCGCTTCGCTGGAAACAGCCCTGCGCCTTCACGCTGGAACCGGCGGACCTCCTATCCGGCCGGGCGCGATTGAGCCTCCATCGAAAGGGCGCAAGCCGGCCGCCGGAACCACCTCCCCCGTACGCGATTTTACGCGCTTAAGCGGCGAGCTGTATGGATCTCTTCTTGACTCGACTACCGATCTCGTCTTTATCAAAGACGACCGCCTGCGCTACCTCATGCTCAACAGGGCCAACCGGGAGTTTCTTAACCGAACGGAGGGGGAGATCCTCGGAAAGACCGATTTCGATCTCATGAGCGAAAGCGCGGCCGCACACTGCCTTCATACCGACCGGCAGGCCCTCAGGATGAACAGGCTCGCCATCAGTATAGAGGAGGTCGACGGCCGGGTTTACGAGTCGCGCAAATTCCCCGTCAGCCTTGCCGGCGGGAACCCCGGCGTGGGAGGGTTCATACGGGACATCACCGAAATCAGGCGCGCGGAGGAGCGCCTGCTCTCCTCGGAAAAAAAGCTGTATCTTCGCAACCGAATCGCCCAGCTTTTTCTCACCGTTCCGGGCGATGACCTGTATGACGCGATCCTCGGAATCGTTCGGGAGATGCTCCACAGCGAGCTTGCCTTTTTCGGCCATATCGACGAAGAGGGACGACTCGTCAATCTGGCGATGGCCGGAATGAACCCGGCTTCATGCGATGTCCCGAAAAGCGACCGGGTTTTCCCGCACGAGGCCTGGAAGGGGCTGTGGGGCCGCGCCCTGACCGAAGGGCGCCCCCTGTATCAAAACGACGGCCTTTACGCTCCCCCCGGCCATGCACCGCTTGCGAACGCTCTTTGCACGCCGATCATGTATGGCGACAGGGTCATCGGCAATTTCACGCTCGCCAACAAACCCGGAGGGTACGACGACCGCCACCTCGAAGATCTCGAGGAGATGTCCCGGTATATTTCGCCGCTCCTCTTCGCCCGCATGCAATACCTCCGCAAAGAGGACGAGCGCCGGATCGCCGAGATGAAAATAACCCGATATTCCTCCGACATGGCCTTTCTCTCGCGCTGTGCGATGGGCTTCGTCGATCTGCCCGTAAACGTCGATATCCATGAATACATTGCGCGCTGCCTTCATGAGATTCTGCCCACGTTCAAAGTCCTCGTCAACGAATTCGACCCGTCGGGTAACTCGACCGTCATTCGCGCACTCGCCGGCGAGGAGGGCGTGCTCGACAGCGTGATACAACTCCTCGGCAGAAGCCCCCTCGGCCTCAGGACAACAATGCCGGTCGAGCACCGGCAGGCGCTGTTGGGCCAGCAGGTGAGGATCGCGCCG
Organism: Spirochaetota bacterium; assembly: GCA_018263175.1. Classification (GTDB taxonomy): domain Bacteria; phylum Spirochaetota; class UBA4802; order UBA4802; family UBA5368; genus MVZN01. Next base: position 12,212 of record JADFDB010000002.1, on the reverse strand, counting down.
GGTGGAACCCACGAACTGTCGGGCGGGACCCTGCCCATGACCGCATGTATGGAGATCGACCGGCTGCTCGACATCGGGACCATTTACGGGATGGGCTTCGCGCGGCACGAAACGCTCTACGGCAACGTGCTGCTCATCGCGCCGCGCGGCATGACCCTGGACAACACCTCGATCGTCGAGGCCTTCGTCAAGCAGGCCTCCATCGCGCTGCAGCGGCACCGCGCCGAGCGGGCGCTCGAGTGGTCACTGCGGGAGAAGGAGCTTCTGCTGCGCGAGTTGCAGCACCGCGTAAAAAACAGCCTGAGCATGATCACCTCGCTCATCAACCTGGAGGCGGGCCGCTCCAAAAACGATGAGGCCCGCTCCTGCCTTAAAAACATCCACACCCGGGTCAACACGCTCTCCAGGCTCTATACGCTGCTCTATCAATCCCAGGGCGGGGATGAAATCCATATAGACACCTACCTCGAACAGATCGGCAGGTCTCTGCTCGCCACGCACCTCGAGGCCGGCAGGAGCATCGATATCGATTTCGCCCTGGACAGGGTCTGTGTGGATTTCAAGAGGGCGGCATCCATCGGGATCGTGCTGAACGAACTGGTCACCAACGCCCTCAAACACGCATTCCCGGAGGGGCGAAGCGGGAGGCTGCGGATCAGGCTCGCACGGACCGAAAACGGCCTTCTGCTCGAGGTGGCCGACAACGGCATCGGTCCGCCGGAAGATTTCGATATCGCCGCTTCAAAAGGCCTGGGAATCGAGCTCGCACGAGTCCTCGCCCGGCAGTTGCAGGGCGGGCTGGAATATGCGCGGGGAGTGGAAACGGTTTTTACGATAAAGATGCCGTATCCCTGATCGCATACCCATTGCCGCCGATGGCGTCTTCCGTCTCAAGACGTCGCCGGCCGCCGAAGCTGCAGGGCGGGGGTCAATGCCCGGCCGAGTACACCACCCTGCCCGAACAGATGGTATACTCGACGGAGCCGTACAGCTCCATTCCCATAAACGGTGTGTTTTTACAGCGGGAGATGATGAAGCTGTCATCGATACGGATTTTTTTATCCGCATTGACGATGGCTATGTCGGCGACCGCGCCCGCCTTGAGCTCTCCGCGACCGAGGCCGAGGATGTTCGACGGGTTGATCGTCAGCGGCCTGAAGGCCGCGCCGAGAGAAAAGCCGTTTTGCTTAACCAGCACGCTGATGACGAGCGGGACCGCGGTCTCGAGCCCGATGATGCCGAAGGGCGCGTACTCGAGCTCCTGCATCTTTTCGTTTAAAAGGTGCGGGGCATGGTCGGTCGCGATGACGTCGATGACACCGCTACGCAGGCCCTCTATCATGGCGATACGGTCCTCCTCGGTTCGAAGCGGCGGGTTCATCTTGGCCATCGACAGGTGCTCCTCAACCGCCGCGTCGGTCAGCGCGAAATAATGAGGCGCCGTTTCACAGCTAACCTGCACGCCTCGTGATTTGGCCCATTGGATGATCTCGATGGAGCCTCCGGACGAAACGTGCGCGATGTGGAGCCTTCCCCTGGTGAGCCGCGCGAGCAGCACGTCGCGGGCGATCATCACCTCCTCCGCCTCGCGCGGTATCCCCTTGAGCCCGAGCAGGGTCGCTGTTGTGCCTTCGTTGATAATGCCGTCGTCCGAGAGCAGGGTGTCCTCTGAATGGGTGATGATCGGAACGTCGAACATGCGCGCGTATTCGAGCGCCCGCCGCATGAGTATGGAGCTCAGGACGGGCTTCCCGTCGTCGGAGAAGCCGACCGCGCCCCCCTTCACGAGCTCGCCCATCTCGGTGATCTCCTCGCCGTTCGCCCCCTTGGTGATGTTCGCGATCGGGAATACGTTGATCGGCCCCTTCTCCGCCTCGAGCTTGATGAAGCGCACGAGCGCCTGGTTGTCGATGACCGGCGTGGTGTTGGGCATCGTGCACACCGAGGTGAAGCCGCCCTTGGCCGCCACGATCGAGCCGCCGATAATGGTCTCCTTGTCCTCGCTCCCCGGCTCGCGGAAATGAACATGCATGTCGATAAGGCCCGGCAGCACGACGCACCCGCCCGCGTCGATGAGATCGCACCCCGGTTCAACCGGGATATCCGGGGCCACCCGCGAGACGATCTCCCCGGTGATATGCACGTCCATGAGCTCATCGAGGCCGGAGGCCGGATCGACCACTCTGCCATTTTTTATTATTATCGCCATCGTTACACCTTTTCCATCTCATCGAGGGGCGTTCCGCCGGCCAGCAGGTAGAAGATCGCCATGCGAACCGCCACACCGTTGGTGACCTGCTCGTTGATGATCGAGTTCGGGCTGTCCGCCACGAGGTGGTCTATCTCTATTCCGCGGTTTATGGGACCGGGATGCATCACGATAATGTCGCTCCTGCACCGCCCCAGACGCTCCCCGGTCAACGCGTACTGCCGGTGGTACTCGCGAAGGGACGGAAAGAGCGAGCCCTTCTGACGCTCCTTTTGTATGCGGAGCATGTTGACGACGTCCAGCTCGGGAAGAATTTCGTCCAAATTGTAGGAGATGTCCACATCGTATATTTTGAATTCGTCCGGAACAAGGGTCGGCGGCCCGCAGAGCACCACACGCGCACCAAGGCGCTTGAACGCCTCCATGTCCGAGCGCGCCACCCTCGAATGTTTGATGTCTCCCACGATCCCGATGCGCAGCCCCTCGAGTGTCCCCTTTTTTTCGAGGATCGAATAGGTGTCGAGAAGGGCCTGTGTAGGATGGGCATGGAACCCGTCTCCGGCATTGATCACCGAGGCCTCGATATTTTTCGATAAAAAATGCGGCGCCAGCGACGCCGCATGTCTCATCACGATGTAATCGGCCTTCATGGCCTCCATCGTATGCACGGTATCGATAAGCGACTCCCCCTTCACCACGCTCGAGGTCGCCACGGCCACATTGATCATATCCGCCGACAGGCGCTTGGCGGCCAGCTCGAAGCTTATGCGCGTCCGCGTGGAAGGTTCGTAAAAGAGGGTGCAGACGGTCTTGCCCCGAAGTATCGGAACCGTCTTGACCGAGCGCGTAAACAGGTCCTTGAAATAGCGCGCGGACTGACAGATAAGGGATATTTCCTCGGTGGTCAGGGATTGGATATCGAGAATGTCTTTTCGTTTGAGCCCGTTCATCTTAAAACCAAAGGTTATCGGAGCGCACGGCAGGCTGTCAACGTAAATAATAAAAAAATTCCGCTTCACCGATTTCACAAAAATATGGACAAATTCGGACCGTTCGGCACCATGAGGCCAGCGACAGCGGGGTATGCATGAAACCATATATCGCGTTTTTCGATCTCGATAACACCCTTCTTGCCGGAAGCAGCGGAAGGTATCTCGTCCGCTACTCGTACAAAAACGGCCTGCTCAGCCACAGCGAGCTCGTATTCGGCATTTACTCCTCGCTCCTCTACCGGGCGGGACTCGTCGACAGCGGTGCCATCGTGGCCCGCTGGGCGATGAAATACCGCGGCTGGCCTGAGAAAAAAATCCGGGACTACAGCGTCCGTTTTTTCGAAGATGTGCTGACCGACCGCATCCGCCGCTCGGCCGCGGAGGCTGTAGCCTTTCACCGCGCCAACGGCGGGAAAACGGTCATTTTGTCGGCCTCCACGACGTACATCTGCGAACTCGTACGCAAGCACCTCGAGATGGACGACTGCCTCTGCACCGCCCTCGAGGCCGAAAACGGCGTTCTGACCGGCAGGCTGGCCGGAAAATATTGCTATGGTGCCGAGAAGCTCAACCGGGTCATTCTCTATTGCGCCGCGACGGGCAACTCCCTGGAGGAGGCTTTTTACTATGCGGACTCCGGTGCCGACCTCCCGGTGCTGGACAAGGTCGGATTCCCGATGTGCGTAACCCCCGGACGCCGCCTCAGGCGAATCGCCCGGCTCCGCGGATGGCCCGTCCTGCGATGGAAATAATCATTAAAGTTGGTGCATAATCTGGAACTAATATCGGGTTTTCCCCGCCTGCGGCGGGGAAAACCCGATATTTCAAGGATTCCCACCAAGTCCATTCCTCGCTCACTATTTGCCCGGCCCGCAGAAGAAAAAGATCAATAAATCGTTCCCTCACTCCGAAAATATAGACACAGTGTGACATAACCCGGAATAGCCGCACACCCTACGCGTGAACAGGCGGTCCCCATGAAAAAGACCATCATGATAATCGGCGGAGGCCTTTTACAGACACCGGCCGTCCAGGCCGCGAAAAAAATGGGCCACCAGGTCGTCGTAACCGACTACAATCCCAACGCCCTCGGGATGAAATACGCGGATATCCCGATCGTTATGTCCACGCGCGATATCGAGGGCTCGGTCCGCGCGGCGAAGACCCAGAACGAGATTACGCCCATACACGCGGTCCTCACCGTGGGGACCGACGCCTCGATGACGGTGGCGGCGGTGGCCAACGCTCTCGGGCTTCCCGGCATCAAGTTCGACGATGCCGAGGCGTCCACCAACAAGCTCAAAATGCGCATGCGCTTTACGGCCCATAACGTGCCCTGTCCCAATTTTCTTCCCGTCTGGTCCCTCTCGGACGCCAAAAAGGCCTGCAAGCTACTCTCGTTCCCGCTCGTGCTCAAGCCTACCGACAACATGGGCGCGCGCGGCGTAATGCGCATCGACAACCGTACGCAGATCGCCGACGCCTTTAAGTTCGCCAAAGCGGCCTCGCCGAGCGGCGAGCTCATCATCGAGGAATTCATGGACGGGCCCGAACTCTCCATCGACGCGGTCGTGTACAAAGGAGAGATCAGCATCACCGGGGTCGCCGACAGGATAATCGAACGCGCGCCCTACTTCGTCGAAACGGGCCATACCATGCCCTCACAGCTTTCTGAAGATCTGCAGCATGCCGCCTGTGAAGTCATGAAAAAGGGCATTCGCGCCCTCGGGATCGACAACGGCTGCGCGAAGGGCGACATCAAGCTCACCCCTCACGGACCGATGATCGGGGAGCTCGCCGCGCGGCTGTCCGGCGGCTTCATGTCCGCCTATACCTATCCGCTCTCGAGCGGCGTCGACCTCATCCGCACCGCGATCGAGATCGCGCTCGGGCAGGAGCCGGGGAACCTCGAACCGCTGCACCATCGCGTGGCGATCGAACGCGCGATCATCACCCGGCCGGGCATCGTTCGCCGCGTGAACGGCATCGAGGAAGCGCTGAAAATCCCGGGGATCGTCGAAATCTTCATAAACGTCAAACCCGGCGACCGCGTACTCGAGCCGCGTTCCAACGTGGAAAAATCAGGACACATCATAGCCGTCGCCGGCACGCTCGTAGAAGCGGAGGAGGCGGTGCGGCGCTGTCACGACGTGTTGTCCATAGAGGTCTTTGAGGAGGCCGAACTCTCCATGGAGGTCATCCGCGTGGCCGCCCGCGAGCGCTTCAAAAAGTCCTGCTACGCCTGCAAGACCTGCGACGGGCGGGACTGCCCCACGGGGGTCCCCGGCATGGGCGGTGCCGGGACCGGCGCTTCGTTCCGGCGCAACAGCGAGGCCTTCCAGGGGTATAAGATCAACACGAGAATCATACACGCCGTCACGAGTCCGGACACCTCCACGTCCTTTTTCGGGACACCGCTCACACTGCCCGTGATGGCGGCCCCGATTACGGGGAGCGTCACCAACATGGGCGGCGCCATGGACGAGCTCGAATACAACCGCGCGGTCGTCCAGGGCTGCATGGAGGCCGGCACCATCGCCTTCGTCGGCGACGGCGCCACACCGGACAAATACAAGATCGGCCTGCAGGCCCTCGCGGAGGCCCAGGGCGCCGGCGTCCCCATTTTCAAGCCCAGGGCCGACAACAGGGAAATCATGCTGAGGATCGACGCCGCTGAACGGGTCAACGCAGTCGCCGTGGGAATGGACATCGATGCCGTCGTTTTCAAGACCATGACGATGAAAAATCAGGCGGTCGGCCCCAAGAGCCCGTCGGATCTCAAGGAGCTCATCGGCTCCACCCGCGCTCCATTTATTCTGAAGGGGATCATGACGGTGCGCGACGCGGTCCTCGCGGTCGAGTCGGGGGCACACGGCATCGTCATCTCCAACCACGGGGGGCGCGTACTCGACGAGATGGCCGGCACGATGGACGTCATCGAGGAGATCGTACGCGAGGTCCGCGGACGCATCCGCATCATGATCGACGGGGGCTTCCGCACCGGCGTGGACGTTCTCAAGGCGCTGGCCCTGGGCGCGGACTACGTGCTCATCGGCCGCCCGGTGGCGATCGCCGCGGTCGGGATGGGTTCGCGCGGGGTCAGCTTCTATCTTAACGGGCTCAAACGCGAGCTCGAGCAGGCGATGATTCTCACCGGCTGCGAACGGATCACCGAAATCCCCGGCGAGGTCGTACGGCGGCTCGGCGAACGGCCCCTGACGACGGTGTAGGCCGGGATACGTCGCCTTTCATAAAAGAATTGCGGAAAGCCGGTTGTCCCTGTACGCTTCGCGCATGATGAAACGGTTCGCCTCACTTTTTATCATCGCCTCGGTCGCGCTCCTCGCGGGCCCCGGTGCCGCCGATACGCTCCAGGCCGCCCGGCTTCTCGGCACCTGGCGCCTTATTTACAAGGGAAACTACGGCTATACCTTCCAGTTTTATAAAAATTACCGGTCGGTCTGCATCATACACCTCAACACGAGCGCAGTCATTTTCAAGGGCATCTACTCCATAGAAGATGACCATTCAATCAGGATCAACATCTACGAGATGAAGAACGACTGCAATTCTTTCTCCCCCTCGAGCAGAACCGGCTTTACCAAAACATCATCGACCTACTTTGTCTTCCGCGCCGCTTTCCCCGGCGGCGGCAAGACGCCGATACTCCAGCTTTCCCCCGTCAGAATGGTCATAGACGGCCGCTCCTCTGACGGCTATTTTGAGCCCGAGATCCGCCTCGCGAAGTCTCCATAGCCGCTCTGCCGGCGTTCTAGCGCGAGACCTGTTGCAAATATCGGGAATGTCGGGTTTTTCCCGCCGCAGGCGGGGAAAAACCGGCCGTATCGGTCAGTTATGCAGCAACTCTATTAAAAATTGATTAAAATAAAAAATTATATTGTCCATTCACCCGAGGTTTGCTACGCAGTTCCAGGAGCCGTCGTGCCGGCACATTCGATACGATGCGCTATAGTAGAGTTGGTGCCTTACTTGGAATTAATCCGTTTTTCTTCCCGCCTGCGGCGGGAAGAAAACGAATATCTGCAAGATAGTAAACAAGTCTATTCATACTATGGCCTTAATCGACATGAACACCGAGGAAATACAGTTTCTAAGCGACCGGGGCGTTCGCCTCGAAGGGCGCCTGTATCATCCGGACCGCCTCTCGTACGGCGGCGTCATCTTTTGCCACGGGTTTTTTTCCTCGAAGGACGCGTATAAAATCCTGAACCTTGCGGGCGATATCACCGGGGCCGGTTTCACCCTTTTAACCTTCGACTTTTCGTTCGTGTCCGGGATGCCGCAGAGCTTCCTCAAATTCTCGATTCGGCAGGAGGTCCGTGAGCTCGAGACGGCCGCGCGCTTTCTCCTGACGCGGGGCGTCCGATTCCTGCACCTCATAGGGTCGAGCATGGGGGGTGTCGTCGCGCTGCTCTACGCCGCCTCGCGGCCTGAATGTCTGCGCTCCCTGAGCCTCATCGCGACCCCGGTCGATCTCCCGGCGCTCATCGCGACGCTGTCGGGAGATAGTGATTTCAAAAACCTTCCGGAGAACGGCACGACCGTCATCGACGGCATCCCGGTTCATAACGAATTCTTTCACGAGGCACTTGCGCTCGACATACCCCGGGCGATGCGCTCGATCAGTGCGCCCGTTCTCGTCATCCACGGGGCCCTCGACACCGTAGTCGATGTCCGGAACGCCCGCATCCTGAACGACTCCCTTGCGGCCGGCCACAGGGTCCTCCTTGTCCCCGACGGCGATCACAACCTTACGCGCGGCGAAGACCTCGATCTCCTCAGGAGCGAAATCCTTCCCTGGATCGGCACCCATGCCGGGAACGACGAGCGGCCTCGGAATAAACGGGTATCTCGATGAGGACAGTGCTAAATATAACAACGCGGCGCCGGATAAACGGCATGGTGGTGACGGTCTGCGCGGCCATTTCGGTTGACGCCACCGACTCATCCCCCGTGGTAGGGGAGAGCGGTGACGAGGGAGTGGAGCACTTCCGACCGTTCGAATCGCTTCCATTTGAAGACCGGATTGCCTTGCTCGACGAAGTCGAGGAAGCGCTGATCGAATCGATCGAACGGCATATTTAAAAGGGACGTAAAAACCGGCCCGGTTCGCACCGTGAGCGGCGCCCGCGATCACGCCGCTCACGGGCCGCCGGCACGGAACGACTCAGTTTCCCCGCGTGCTTTCGCTCACTTCCATATCCTCTATCTTGGCCACGTCCTCGAACCGTATATCGAGGCCCAGAACGCCGACAAGCGTGTCATTCGTATCGGAGATCGGACCGGAAACCGTTATCATCAGGCTTCCGGTTATCTTCGAGGTGAAGATGTCCGAAACATGGATCTTTCCGGTCTTCACCACGTTGATGAACCAGTCGCGGTCCGAATAATTCTTGTCGATGAGGTTTTTATCGTACTTCGACCTGTCGGTGATCTGCGTTATGTGCCTGGTCACCTTGTCGCCGTTTGTGTCCACCACGTACGCGAAGGACACGAAGGGGTACTCCTCGACGAGCTCCTGCAACAGGACCTCCTGCTTTTCCGACTGCATCGATCTGATGTCCGGGTTCTCCAGAAAAAGCTCGAGCAGCGAAAAGGCGTATTTCTTCTCGCGGAATTTTATCCGGTCGAATTCGGAGATGAAATACACGGGCAGGTGCTTGCGCGCCAGCTTCTCCAACTCCTCGTTCGACATCGAGGTCTCACGGCCCGCCTCGTACTGCCTCAGTATCTCCTTGTGCATGCCGACGACGCCGGGATGCTTCTTGTCGATGGAGCCCTCGCCGGCGAGGCCGAGATGGCTGTTCAACCAGCGCGAGATCCCCGCCGTGCCGCTCTTGTCGGTTATCGCGATCGCGATCGGCCTCTTCAGTAGCTTTTCGGTGTTGAAGATATTGTAGATCTCCTCGTTTTTTACGAGCCCGTCCACGTGGATGCCGGCCCGTGTTACGTTAAAATCGGCGCCGACGAACGGGAAGTTCTCGGGGATCCTGAAGCCGATCGATTCGAAGTAATGGGCCATGTCGGTGATCGCGGTGAGGTCGATGCCCTCATCGTCGCCGGTAAGCGAGAGATACTCCACGACCATCGCCTCGAGCGGCGTGTTGCCGGTACGCTCTCCGAAGCCGAGGAGCGTCGTGTTGACGGTCTCGCAGCCGAACATCCATGCATAGGTCGCGTTGGTGAAGCCGCGGTGGAAGTCGTTGTGCCCGTGCCATTCGAGAAGTTCACCGGGCATCCCGCCCTCGTCGATCATGGCGCGGACCATTCTCGGCACCGAACGCGGGAGCTCGGCCATCGGGTAGGTCACGCCATAACCCATGGTGTCGCAGAGGCGGATCTTAATGGGGATCTTGCCCTTCTCCATTATCCTTACCAGCTTCTGGGTGAAGGGGATAACAAAACCGAAAAAATCGGCCCGGGTTATATCCTCAAAATGGAGCCGCGGGATGATATTGTTCTCGAGCGCGGTGTAGACGATCTCCATGTAATCTTCCATGGCCTCGCGGCGGGTCTTGTTGAGTTTCAGGAAGATATGATAGTCCGACACCGAGGCCAGGATTCCCGTTTCCTCGATATTCATCTGCTTGACGAGCTCGAAGTCCTTTTTGTTCGCCCGTATCCACGAGGTGATGCGCGGGAAGGCGTATCCCTTGCTCCGGCACCGCTCAACCGCCTCGCGGTCCTTCTGGGTGTAGAGGAAAAACTCCGAATGCGTGATGAGGCCGTTCGGCCCCGACAGGCGGTGCAGGAAGTCGAAAATGGTCCCGATCTGATCGACCGTATACGGGGGACGCGCCTGCTGTCCGTCGCGGAAGGTGGTGTCGGATATGCGAAATCTCCCCGCCGGCACCAGGGGAATCATCTCGTTCCCGAACGGAACGCGGCACACCTTGTCGTAGGGGAAGATGTCCCGGTAGAGGTTGGGCGACGGCGTGTCGTCAAGCTCGTGGTTTTTTCTCGCTTTCGCGAATTTGATTATCTCTTTTCTCTCTATCGCCATGCTTTCCTCGTTTGCGGAAGATTCGTCACAAAACCGGCGTTCCCCGGCGGAGGAGGGGAAAAGCCTTTCCCGGTTACGCGACAACCGCGGAAGCCTCCCCGATTAAAACCAGGCTCAAGCCGGTGTTCAGTTCGCGTTTTAAAAGAAATATATGTCAAACAAAAAAACCAATCATTTTTTTGTTTCGGTTGAGGGAGGATTTTCGCTTGATTTTCGACCCGCGGGCGCGTTTATGGGTGAACGATCCGGAAGGTGCGGCAATGCTAAATATTTACATTATGGCGTTTGGAATAGTCCTTCTGCTGATGGGCACACTCGAGGTGGCCGCTCCTTTGCGGGTGCTCGCGCTCTGGCGGCGCTGGATCGCCCATCGTCTCTTTTTCCTTCACGGGGGCATGCTGATCGCGGCGGGCCTTCCACTCACCTGCGCCGGCGGCTCCGCCGCCGGGTGCATACTGTTCTCGTTCGGATTGCTTCTCGTCTTCACCGGGCCGTTCATACTCATCTATGCGGACAGGGTCCGGGTGATGTTCCTCTCGGCCACATCGGACATGGCGGCCTCCGCAGGGCGCCGGCTCATCTTTATCGACGCCGCCCTGCGCATCGCGGCCGGACTGTTCATGGCGTGGTCCTCGGCACGCGCGCTGGGCTTCTGAATCAATTTCGCTTCCTCACGCTGTCGCCCGCTATGATCTCCCCTTCCACCTCGATGCAGAGGCGCCGGTTGCTTTTGTTGAGAATGTTGTCCCGAAGCCAGCGCGATGCCAGGAAGGCCATATCCGAGGTCGGCTGGCGGACCGTCACCAGAAGCGGCGCGGCAACCCGCCGGAGCGGCGAATCGTCGAACCCGGTTACGGAAATATCGGCGGGTACCTTTCTACCCATTGCCTGAAAATGATTTATCAGCCCGATCGCCATATAATCGTTGAAACAGAGAACCGCATCGCATCCCTTTTCGATGAAACCGCGCGCCGCGCTCTCGTCCACACCGAATATGGAGTCCACCATAATGCTGATGGGCTCCTGCGTGCCGGACTCGCGTATGACCGTGGAATAACCGCGACAGCGGTCGGTATTGTTCGGATTGCCGGCGTTGCCGAGATAACCGATCCTGCGGTGCCCCGTTTCGATCATCATCTGCGTCAGGCTCAGCATACTTTTGTAATAATTACATGAAACGTAATTTTCGCCGGGGATGACGCGGCTGATGAACACGTAGGGTATTCTGAGATCGACGAGCCGCCCGCGGAACTTCTCTTCAACGCTCCGGTAAGCGAACAGGACCCCGTCCACGCCGGCCGCCTCGCCGCCCAGCGAGTCAATAAAATCGCCGATCGGCGCTATCTCCACCCGCTTTTTTTCCTCCCTGAAGGCCTCATTGATCGCGCCGACGAGCTCGGAGATATTCAGGAAAGGATTGGCCGAAAGCTCCTCCTCCTCGGGAATCACGACGAGCAGGTCGAGCATCGAGCGGGTGAGATGGCGCTTCCGCGAGCGCGGCCGGAAATCGTGCTGCCCGGCGACGGCGAGAATACGCTTCCGTGTCTCCGCCGATACGCCTGGCTCGTTATTGAGCACGCGCGAGACCGAGCTTATCGATACGCCGCAACGGTTGGCTATATCCTTGAGCCGCCGCGCTCTTTCGACTTTAGTCTTCATTCTGACGATCTCCCGTATAATCCGGCTACAAGTATTCGCCCTTTATATCGTGCCATCAAGTGACTTTTTCGTCGCCTCCCAGAGCCCGGCAAGATACATCGCACCCAGCGCCCTGTCGTACAGGCCGTACCCGGGACGCCCCTTTTCACCCCATATCATCCGGCCGTGATCCGGGCGCACCGCGCCGGTAAAGCCCGCTTCCGCGAGCTCCCGTACCACGCGATACATGTCCACGTCGCCCGACTCCGTGCAGTGGGCGGTTTCGTGGAAACTGCGCCCCCCGGTCCGCCTGATGTTCCGCGCATGAACGAAGGGCACACGGCCCATC
>JADFDB010000029.1 GCA_018263175.1 Spirochaetota bacterium | reverse complement strand
ACAAATCCCCCCGCCTCCGGCGTGCCCCCTTTGATAAAGGGGGCTCCCGGGAAGGTTGCCTTGCTGTGTGACAAGGGATTACAACCTCTTCTGACTGATCCACAGGAGATTGCGTCGTTAGCCGGCCATTCCCATGAATACGACTCCCCTTTATTAAAAGGGAGCCGTGATGCATAGGATGAGCCAATACCAAATCCTTTCCCCCCCTTCAGCCCGCCTTATTTTACTTGCCCTTTGTAAGGAAAACCATTAGACTCGGCTGACAAAAAAATCGTAGGCCGCCCTGCGGGAGGCCCGTTGCCATGCACATAGGCCCGATCACACTCATACATGCCGTCCCCGCCCTGCTTTCAGGCGCGCTCGCCGCCCGCGCGTGGCGCCGGCGCGACGTTCGGGGAAATACGTACATGGCCCTCCTGATGGCCGCGGCGTGCCTGTGGGCCGTCACCGAGGCCATGGTGCATGCGGTCCCCGACCGGACGCACATGCTCGTATGGTCGGCCGTTTCATACCTCGGCAGCCAGACCACCCCGGTATTCTTTTTTCTTTTCACCCTCTTCTTCTCCGGGCTCGACGCACGCTTCGGCCGCCGCGCGCGCCGGGCGCTTTTCATCGTTCCCGCGCTTTCAATCGCCATGGCAGCCACCAACGACCTGCACGGCCTCGTCTGGACCTCCATCACCCCGACCGCGGGCCCGTATGGAACGACCGGCGTTTTCGGCCATGGGCCCTGGTTCATCTTCGAGATGGTGTACAGCTATCTTCTCATAATCGCGGCGATCGTGATGCTCGCCCGCGCCGTGTTCCGATTCCCCCACCTGTACTCAATACAGACGCGCCTGCTGCTTATGGGCGCGCTCGTTCCCTTCGCCGGGAACATCGTGTACGTGGCCGGCTTCTCGCCCGTGCCGGGCCTCGACATCACCCCCGCCGCCTTTTCCTTTACCGGACTCTTTCTGTCGCTCGCCATTGCGCGCTTCCGCTTTCTGTCGTCGGCGCCGGTTTCCCGCGAATCGCTCCTCGCCATAATGAAGGACGGCATACTGGTGCTCGCCCAGGATTCGTGCATCGTCGAGATGAATCACGCCGCCATGCGGATGCTCGGGCTCCATGGAAAACCGCCGCTTGGCAAAACCGCAGAGCGGGCGCTGGAGCACAGCCCGGAGCTCCTGGCGGCCATTGCGCCGGGGAAGTTGTCGAACGCGCTCGTCCGCCTCGGGGACCGGCACGTGGAGCTTGAGACGATCCCGCTCGCCGGGACGCATGCTGGTGCTTCGCGACGTCACGGAGCGCTTACTCGCCGAAGAGGCCCTGCGCGCGAGCGAGGAGCGCTTCCGCGATCTGGTCGATCTCCTCCCCGTCGGCGTCTACGAGTCCGATTCGGAGGCGCACATCAGCTACGTCAACAGAACGGCCATCGACATGTTCGGATTCTCGTCGGCCTATACGCCGCCGGGCGGCTTTAGGACGATCGACCTGCTCTCGCCCCCGGGCCGCGAGAAGTGGCCGCTCTTGCGAAGAATACTTTCAACGCGCGGCATCGCGCTGAACGTCGAACAGGAGGCGATGCGCGCCGACGGTACGACCTTCCCCATCATCATCAACGCATGCTCCATCGATCCCGACGATTTTTCGCGGGGAACGCGAGGGGTCATAATCGACATCACCGAGCGCAAGAGCGCCGAGGAAAGCCTGCGCGCGAAGACCGAGGAGCTCGAGAGGTTCTTCTCCAGTGCGCTCGATCTGTTGTGCGTTGCCGATACCGACGGGTACTTCCGGCGGCTCAATGCCGAATGGGAAAAGACCCTCGGCTACAGGCTGGAAGATCTCATAAACATGCGTTTTCTCGACCTCGTGCACCCGGACGATATCGAGGCGACACTCGGCGCCATGGCCGAGTTGCGCGCACAGCACGAGCTGATTAGTTTCACCAACCGCTACCGCCGCAAGGACGGCACCTATCGCTGGATTGAGTGGCGTTCGTCTCCCGGGGGTACCATGATCTACGCGGCCGCGCGCGATATCACCGACCGCGTCGCCATGGAGGACATACTGCGTTCGGCGAAGGAGGCCGCCGAGGAGGCGAACCGCGTGAAGAGCGAGTTCCTGGCCAATATGAGCCACGAGATCCGCACGCCGCTTAACGGCATCATAGGCCTTACCCACCTGGCCCTGCAAACCGGCCTCACCGACAAACAGCGCGATTACCTCGACAAGATCGGCGCATCGGCCAAAATGCTCTCGGGCATAGTCAACGACGTGCTCGACTTCTCGAAGATAGAGGCCGGGCGTATCGAACTCGAAGAGGTCGATTTCTCGCTCGACGATATTTTAAAGAACCTCACCGGCGCCCTCGGGCGCGCGGCGGAGGAAAAGGGGCTCGAGCTCTTCGTGCATCTGAGCCCGGGCATGCCGCACGAGCTCCGCGGCGACCCGCTGCGCCTGCAGCAGGTGCTCTTCAACCTGCTCACCAACGCCGTAAAGTTCACCCATGCCGGCGAGGTGGTGCTGCGCGTGGAGATGCTGAAGCGGCATGACGCCGTGGAAAAGCCGCATGCCGACGTGCGCTTCACCGTGCGCGACACCGGCATCGGCATCCCCGCCGAACAGCAATCCAGGATATTCGCCTCCTTCACGCAGGCCGACAGCTCGATCACCCGCCGCTACGGGGGGACGGGGCTCGGGCTCTCCATCTCCAAAAGGCTCGTGGAGCTCATGGGCGGCGAGATCGGATTTACGAGCGCGCCGGAGACCGGGTCGAGCTTTTTCTTTACGGTGCCGCTCGAGATACGAGGACCGGTCGAGACGCTCCTGCCGCGCACCACAGAGTTCGGGAAGCTTCGTATTCTGACCGTCGACGACAACGAGACCTCGCTCGAGATAATCGGAGAAAGCCTCGCATCCTTCGGATTCGCCGTAACGACTGCGCGCTCGGGCGCGGAAGCGCTCAATCTTATAGAAGAAAGCCCTCCCGGCACCTTCAGTCTGGCCCTCATCGACTGGAAGATGCCGGTCCTCGACGGCATCGAGACCGCCGCGCGCATCCGCGCCCTCTCCGAAAAGATGCCCGTGCCCGAAATCATCATCGTCTCGGCCTACGATCCCGAGTCGATCAGGGAGCGTTTGCGCGAGTTCGGCGTTCGCCGCGTCCTGGCCAAGCCGGTGACGCCGTCGGTACTATTGGAGAGCGTGATGGAGGCGCTCGGGATCAGCGGACGAAGCGCCGAAAGCCCGCGGGGCGCACAGGGTGAAGCGGCGCCGCGATACGCCGGGAAGACGGTCCTCCTGGTCGAGGACAATCCCATCAGCCGCCAGGTTATGCGCGAGCTGCTTGAAGCCGAGGGAATAAAAACGGTCGAGGCGGGCAACGGCGCCCGGGCGATCGAGCTCCTCGATTCGGAGCGGTTCGACCTCGTGCTCATGGACGTGCAGATGCCGGTTATGGACGGCCTCGAGGCGACGAGGAGGATTCGCGCCGGCTCGCGTCATAAAGACCTGCCGATAATCGCCATGACCGCGCACGCGATGAGCATCGACCGCGACCGCTGCATCGAGGCCGGCATGAACGACCACCTGCCCAAGCCTATCGACACGGATGCCCTCATGGCCGCACTCGCCCGCCGGCTCGGGCCGGGGAACGCCGCCGCGCAGAGTGCCGCCGATCGGCATGCCCCCCTCCCCGGCAAAGCGGCCGCACTCGTCGGCATCGATATGGATTTCGCGCTGAAGCGTATGAAGGGCGACGAGGTCTTTCTGCGCCGGCTCGTTTCACAGTTCTGCGCTCTCTACGAAAATGCCGCAAACGAAATCGGCCAGCACCTCGGCACCGGCCTGACACACGACGCGCGCCGGCTCGCCCATTCCATCAAGGGCGCGGCCGGAACGATCGGCGCGCCGGCATTACAGAAGGCCGCATCGGCCCTCGAGATGGAAATCGCCGACGGCGGTACCGGCACCGCGCGCCTGGTGGAGGATTTCCGGCGCGAGCTCGACGTCGTGCTCTCCAACCGTGCCGTAAGCGCGGAATCGGCCGCACCCCCGCGGACGGGCACTCCCGAGGAAGTGAACGAGCTCCTGGCGAAACTTTCCATAGAAACGACCGTCGGAAGCTATGGTGCGCTCGAAACCTTCGCCGCGCTCAAGTCGGTATGGCCCGATCGCGCGCCGGAAAGCCTGGCCGCCCTCGAAAAGGCACTGACGAACTTCGACAGCGACGGCGCCCTCGCGCTGATCGCGAAGCTTCAAAATAACCCGGACGGAGGTCGAAGCTGAATGAGCAGGGAAAAGATACTGATCGTCGACGACGCCCCCACCCCGCTTCATGCGCTGGGTGAACTGCTGAAAGACGACTACGACATCTACACGGCGACCGACGGCCCGCAGGCCATCAAACGCGCCGTCGAATTACAGCCCGATCTCGTGCTACTCGATGTGATGATGCCCGGTATGGACGGCTATGCCATCTGCGGACTTTTAAAGGACGATCCGGCAACGGCCGATATCCCTGTGCTCTTCATTACCGCAATGAGCGAATCGGACGACATCGTGCGCGGCTTCGAGGCGGGAGGGCACGATTATATCACCAAGCCCTTCAATCCCCGCGAGCTCTATGCGAGGATACAAACCCACCTCGAACTCCGGCGCACGCGGCAGGAGCTACGCTCCCACGCGGCGGAGCTCGAACGCCGCAACGAGGAGCTTAACAGTGCGCGAGAACGCCTCGAGATCATGGCGCGCATCGACCCGCTTACGGGCCTGGCGAACCGACGTTATGCGCTCGAGCGCCTCGACGCCGAGCTTTCGCGCTCAACGCGCCACGGTGAACCATTTTCGCTTGCAATGGCCGACATCGACGACTTCAAGCGGTTCAACGACACCCACGGCCACGAGGGGGGGGATGTGGTCCTTAAAAGCGTGGCCGGCATCTTTGTCGCCTCGGTCCGCAAGGAGGACATGGCCGCGCGCTGGGGCGGCGAGGAGTTTCTTCTGATCTTTCCGCGGCTGACGATAAACGGGGCTTCAGCGGCCGCCGAAAAACTGCGCGAGGCCGTCGAGGCGGGCAGGCCGGAGTTCAAGGGCAGTGAGCTGAAGGTGACGGTCACCATAGGCGTGGCCGAATACGATCACGCACTCGATCTCGACGCCAACATCAGCAGGGCCGACGGGGCCATGTACGAGGGCAAGCGGGCCGCCAAAAACTGCGTGGTCGCCGCCCGCGCTCGATCTTAGACCCAGGAGATCTTCGAGGCGGGCCCGGTGCGGTCCACGCCGATACACTCGAGCGACGAGAGGCGCGAGAGCTCGCGCCGTACGTCGGCCGGGCCGTAGCCGATCTCCCTTCCGACGAAGTCGGCGAAATCGGACAGGATGGTCTCGTCCGCCGCCCCGTTCGGAAGCCCCGGATACCGCTCCATCACCCGGCCCGAAATGAGCTTCTCGCTGAAGTCGAACGAAATGATGCCTCCAAGCATGTCCTCATCGGAGCTCGAGATGGCCTCCCCCCGCTTTTTCTGTTCGCCGAGGGCCTCGACGTAGCGCCGTATGCCCCCGTTGAACTCGTTCACGATGCGGTCGATCTCCTCGTGCGACATGTGGACCGACTCGGCGACCGAGCGGTTGGCGTCGTAGAGGTCCCAGTCGTCGGTGAGGATGCGCATGCCGTATTCGGCGGCCTTTTCGCGCACCTCGGTGCCGGGGAAAGGCGCGAGGATATGATAGCCGTACATGGGGCTTAAATTCCGGGCGAACTCCATGGTCTTCCGCACGGTCTCCGGCGTCTCGCCCGGCAGTCCCAGGATATACGAGGTCATGGGCTCTATCCCGGCCGCGTTACAGAGGTCCACCGCGGCCTTCGCCTTCTCGAGCGTAATGTTCTTTTTTACGAGGTCAAGTATCTCCTGGTTCCCGCTCTCGATGCCGAAGCACAGCGTGGCGCACCCCGCGGTCTTCATGGCATCGAGCAGCTCCTTCGATACCGTATCGACCCGCGCGAACGCCGTCCAGCGGTGTTTGATGCCGCGGCGCGTGATCTCGTCGCAGATCGAGATGCAGCGTTTTTTATGGGCGGTGAAGAGGTCGTCGACGATATTGATCTGCCGGAAGCGCAATGTGGACAGCATCTCGAACTCGTCGACCACGCGCTGTACGTCGAGATAGCGCACCTTCCGGCCCACCATGCGGCTCCCGACGCAGAATATGCACTTGTTCGGACAGCCCCGCGAGGTGACCATGTTTACGGGAAAGCCGAGCGCGCGGTAGCGCGAGAGCGATATGAGGTGTCTCGCCGGATACGGCAGCACGTTGATGTCGGGGATGAGGGGCCTTCCGGGATTGTGCCGCACCGCGCCGTTCGAGCGGAGCGAAAGTCCCTCCACATCGTCGAGGGACGAACCGGCATCGAGCGCGCGAAGCATTTCGGTAAAGGTGATCTCGCCCTCGCCGCGCACGATGTAGTCGAGGAAGGGGTGGCCGCCGAGTATGGCCTCGGCATCGAAGCTTACATGCGGCCCTCCCATCACGGTGACGACATCGGGATTTTCCCGCTTGTAATCCTGCAGGATGGAGAGTGCGCGCTTGACATTCATGGTTACCGCCGTCGAGCCGACCACGTCGGGCCCGAACGCGGCAAGCGCCTCGCGGACGCGCTCTCGCGAATACGGCTGGACGATATAGTCCTCGATCAGCACCTCGACCCCCTCGCGCTCGAGGTAGGCGGCGAGTGAAATAATCCCGAACGGCGGCGTGGGCGATTCCTCGAACGGGTACGGCGGATTTATGAGCAATACCTTCATTGGCGTTTCCTTCGCTTGATAGTCAGGTAGAGTAAAATATCCATTGGGAAAAGGTTTTTTGTAAAGGAAATAAAACCGCCCGCTCAGTATTTTATCCCCCGAAACATCGGCGTAGTGGGGCGCCCGGACCCATGAAATACCGGCCAAAAGTGATAAAATTTCCTTGACGCCCGGAGACCCCGGATTCTATATAAGAGGTTCGCGGCGGTACCGGGCTTATTATGTTGTATTACAACATAACTCGCGTGATTGATGATAAATACCCGGAACAGCGTCCGCGAAGAAAGGTCAAGAAGGTGAATGATGGTTAAAGAGAAGATTTTCTGCGCAAATTGTCAGAACTGTGTCGTGATACGCCAGTACGAATCCGAACCCGACCGCTACGTGCTCAGGGTCAAGTGCCTCAAGAAAAAATGGGTAAAGCGTTCCGGCGAGGAAAAGCTCTATAAATACTTTACGGTTGCCCGGAGAATCATGGACGATTGCGACAGCTACGTGGACGCGGGCGAGCTCTTCCCCTACATAAAAAATCTCAGGAAGGAACTCCCGATAAAAGACGAGATCTATTCGACCAGGGGGTAACCCATGGCCTTTACTACCTTTTCGGGCGGGATCCATCCGCCCGAAAACAAGCGCCTCAGCGAAGGGAAGGCCTTTTCAAACCTCTCGGTCCCGCAACTCTGTTACATCCCCCTCCAGCAGCACGTCGGCAAGCCCGCCAGGCCGATCGTGGAGGCGGGCGAAATCGTGCGCGAGGGCCAGCTCATAGGGCTTGCCGAAGGCTATATCAGCGCGAACGTGCACGCATCGGTGCCCGGCAAAGTGGTGGAGGTAGCCGAGCATCCCACCGTATATTCCAAGCGCGGCATGTGTGTGACGATCGAGGCGCAGGGCTCGTTTTCGACATCGGGCAAGCCCCTCGAGGCCGTGCCATGGGAATCGATGAGCGGGCTCGAGCTCCTCAACCGCGTCGCCGAGGCCGGCGTTGTCGGGCTGGGCGGGGCCGCCTTCCCCACGCAGGTGAAGCTCCATCCCCCGCGCAACCGGAAAATCGAAGCGCTCATCATAAACGGTTCGGAGTGCGAGCCTTATCTCACCGTGGACGACATGCTCATGCAGTCCTTTCCCGGCGAGATCGTCGAAGGCGTCCGTATAACGCTTAAAATCCTCGGCATCACCACCGCCTTTATCGGCGTGGAGAACAACAAGCCTCATGCCATCGCCTCTCTCAGAAATAAGCTGGCCGAAATCAAGCCGGCCGAAAACATCCAGGTCGTCGCGCTCAAGGCCAAGTATCCGCAGGGCGCCGAGAAACAGCTCATCTACAGCCTCACCCGCCGCGAGGTGCCGTCGGGCGGGCTCCCGATGGACGCCGCCACCGTCGTGCAGAACGTCGGCACCATCTTCGCGGTCCGCGAGGCGGTCGCGCTCGGCAAGCCGCTCTTCGAACGCTACATCACCGTTACCGGACCGTGCGTAAAGAACCCCGGCAACTACAAGGTGCGCCTCGGAAGCCGCATCTCCGATGTCATCGAGGAATGCGGGGGCCTCGTCGCCGAACCGGCCAAGATCATCATGGGCGGGCCGATGTGCGGAACGGCGCTCGACAGTATGGATATCCCCGTGGTAAAGGGAACCTCGGGCATCCTGCTGCTTGGAAGGGAGGAGGCGCGGCCCGCGGACTACCTGCCCTGCATACGCTGCGGACGCTGTGTGGCCGTGTGCCCGGCGGGGCTTGTCCCCTGCGACATGGTCAATACGATCGAGAAGGGAAGGCTCGACCTCGTCGAACCGTCCCATCCCTTCGACTGCATCATGTGCGGCGCGTGCACGTACGTGTGCCCCTCGCGCAGGCCGCTCAACCACTTCATCAAGCTCGCGCAGGAGAAACTTCGCCGCAGGCAGAAAGAATAGGCTATACAGGGGTAAACACCGACCATGCAGGATGAAAAAAAAGCAGTCCCCGGGCTCTTGCTGTCAAACGCGCCGCATATCCATGCCGGCCAGTCGCTTCAATCGATCATGTGGCTCGTGGTGCTCGCCCTGGCCCCCGCGGCGGCGTACTCGGTGTACCTCTTTGGCCTTAACGCCCTTATGCTGACCGTCGTCTCGGTGGCGGTGTGCGTGGCGGCCGAGGCAGCCTTCTGCTTCTTGATGAAGAAACCCGTCACCATCACCGACGGGTCCGCCGTCATCACCGGAATGCTTCTGGCCTTTAATGTACCTCCCGAGGCGCCCCTGTGGATGGTCGCCATCGGGGCGGCGTTCGCGGTGATCGTCGCCAAGCAGCTCTTCGGCGGCATAGGCTTCAATATCTTCAACCCGGCGCTTGCCGGCAGGGCGTTCCTGATGGCCTCGTGGCCGGTATACATGACCACCTCCTGGCACCGCTTCGGCCCGACCACGGTGCTCTCGCAGGCGGCCTCCAATGTGGCGGGGCTTCCTGAACAGGCATACGACATCATAACCCAGGCGACGCCGCTCAGCGCGCTTAAAGAAGGCCCGAAGCTCCTCACCGACCTCGGGGTCACGCCCGACGCCGTATACCGAACGCTCTTCTCCCCCGAAGTGATCAAGTCGCTTTTCATCGGCAACATCGGCGGCTGTATCGGTGAGACGTCGGCGCTTCTGCTTCTCGTCGGAGGGCTCCTGCTCCTCTACAAGCGCGTTATTACATGGCATATCCCGTTAAGTTACATGGGCACGGTCGCCGTACTCATGTTCGCCTATTATTCGCTCACGGGCTTCGCCTACGCCGGCGCGGCGACGCTGTTCCACCTTCTTTCGGGGGGCCTGGTGCTCGGCGCCTTTTTCATGGCGACGGACATGGTCACCTCGCCCGTTACCCACAGGGGCATGATCGCCTTCGGCGTCGGCTGCGGCATTCTCACCTGCGTTATCCGGCTGTGGGGCGGGTACCCGGAAGGTGTCTCGTACTCGATTCTTTTGATGAATTCCACGGTGCCGCTCATCGACCGGTTTACGAGGCCGAAGGTGTTCGGAACGAAGCACGAGTGAAGGGCCGCGAATCGCGGTGCCGATACAGGGTCATTCCAACGGAAGGGGCGCATAGATGAAAGCTTCCATACTCAGATCGACGTTCATTCTCGGGCTGACCGCCTTTGTCGCAACCTTCGCGCTCTCACACATCAAGGCGATCACCTACCCCGTCATCCAGAAACAGGAGCGCCGGAAACAGGAAAACGCCCTGGCGCTCGTGCTTCCTGGTTATACCACAGGGGAAGAACGGAGCGCCGTGGTAAACGGAAGGAGCTTCACCTACTGGACGGCGGAAAAGACCGACGGCACGCTTACCCTGAAGGCCTATGCCTTCATCACGGAAAAAACGGGCTACGGCGGCGTCATCCGAACGATGACGGGCGTGGACGACAGGGGCACGGTGCTCGGCATCTCGATCATACGCCAGTCCGAGACCCCGGGCCTCGGCGCCAGGGCGCTCGAGACGGCGAGCCGCAGCACCTTCTTTCAGGTGATCACCGGCCGGGCGCGCGAAACCGCCGGCGAGCCATCGCCCTGGTTCCAGGAGCAGTTTGCGGGCCTGAACGCGGCCGCAAAAATCGGCATCGTCAAGAAGGGAGACTGGACCGAAGCGATGCGCGATGAGCTGTTACGGGAAAACAGCATCTCGGCAATAACCGGCGCCACGTTCACCACCAAGGCGGTGAAGGACGGCATCGAGGAAGGCATGGCCGCACTCAGAATGGCGCTCGACGAACACGCAAAGGCGCAGGAGGCACCCGCACCATGAACTACTACAGGGAATTCGCCAAGGGGGTATGGGAAAAGAACCCGATCCTCATACTGGGCATCGGCATGTGCCCCACCCTCGCCGTTTCGACCTCGGTGTTGAACGCGCTCTGGATGACGCTGGCCGCCACCTTCGTGCTCATCTTTTCGAACATCATCGTTTCGCTCGTCAAATCGCTGGTGCCGTCGCACATCCGCATACCGATCTTTATCGCGATCATCGCCACCTTCGTCATCATCGTCGAGCTCACGCTCAAGGCGTTCCAGCCCGATATCTATAAATCGCTCGGCATCTTCATCCCGCTAATCGCGGTAAACTGCATCATTCTGGGACGCGCCGAGGAGTTCGCCTCGAAAAACGCCGTACTGCCCTCAATCCTCGACGGGCTCGGCATGGGACTGGGCTTCGGCCTGACGCTCACGGTGCTCGCCTTCTTCAGGGAGATTCTCGGATCGAACAGGCTCTTCGGCTACACCCTCATTCCAGGAATGGAGCCCGCCACCATCATGACCCTGGCGCCGGGGGCCTTTTTCACCCTGGCCATCATGCTGTGGGGCATGAACGCGATCAAGTCGAGGAAAAGGAGGTAGGGACATGGAGATCCAGACGCTTTTCGTCATACTGATATCGACCATCTTCATCAACAACTACGTGCTCTCGCAGATGCTGGGGCTGTGCCCCTTCCTCGGCGTTTCGCGGAAGCTCGACTCGGCGCTGGGCATGGGCCTTGCCGTCATCTTCGTGATGGTGATGGCTTCGTTTTTCACCTTTCCCATCTACAAGTACATACTGGTGCCGTACGACATCACCTACCTGCGCACCATCGCGTTCATCCTCGTCATCGCCGGCCTGGTGCAGTTCGTCGAGATGGTGGTCGAGAACGTGTCGCCGGTACTCTATCATTCGCTCGGTATCTTTCTTCCGCTCATCACGACCAACTGCGCGGTGCTCGGCGTTGCCGTGCTCAACACCGAGTCCGGTTTTCTGAGCGGCGACCTGGGGCTGCTGGAGGCGGTCGTCCAGGGGCTCGGTGCGGGGCTCGGCTTCACCCTGGCACTGCTGCTCATGGCGGGCATCCGCGAGCGCCTCGAGATCGCCGACATCCCCGAAAATCTCAAGGGACTTCCGATCACCTTCATCGTGGCCGGACTCATGGCCATGGCCTTCCTCGGATTCTCGGGGATGAAGGTTTAGGAACGCCATGCGCATCACCGAACCCGAAGTCACCCTGCTCGCCGTAAGCCCCCGCGCGGAGAAACTCATCGAGGAGGCGGGGCGCACCTGTTACCTCTCGTTCGACAAGATGGACGACACCAGCGAGGCAAACTTCGTCCGCCGCTGCATAAAAAACGGCCACCACTCGATCCTCGAGCACGCGACCGCGAGCTTCCGCATACGCGGGGCCTCCCGCGCGTTCACGCACCAGCTGGTGCGCCATCGTGTGGCGAGCTTTTCACAGCAGTCGCAGCGCTACGTAAGCGAGGATGAGTTCAACTACGTCGTGCCGCCCGACATCCAGGCGAGCCCGGAGGCGGGCGCGCTCTTCGACGAGTTCCTCGAAACGGCGCGGACAACCTACAGGCGCCTGCGGGAGATGGACATTAAAAAGGAGGACGCGCGCTTCGTGCTTCCGAACGCACTTGAAAGCGAGATCGTGTTTTCGGCCAATTTCCGCGAGCTGCGGCACGTCTTCGCGCTGCGCTGCGCGCGGGGAGCGCAGTGGGAGATACGCGGCGTCTGCCTGGCGATGCTCCGCCTGATGCAGGCGGAGGCCCCCTCGGTTTTCGGCGATTTCGTCATCGACGAAGCGACGAAAACGGCGAAGAGCGCCTTATAGCTCGAAGCGAAGCTCGATCACCCCGTCGGCGAACGTCGACGTGGGCTTCACTTCGCCCTTTTCGAACACCCGAAGCATCTTGTCGTTCTGAGGAAGCACCGTCGCCGCGAGCCGTTTGATTCCCCTCCCGCGGGCGATCTTTACGAGGTAATTCAGCAAAAAGGTCGCGATCCCCCGCCCCTGGTACTCCTCGTCCACGATGAACGCCATTTCGTACGCGTCGATGCGTTCGTAATAGGCGTAGCGCGCCTCGGCGATGATGCGCTCGGTGCGGTCCTTCTGCAAAATTCCGACGATCGAGAACGTCTTTTCGTAATCGATGTTCACGTACTTCTGCATCTCCCGGTGGGGCATTATTGAGAGGCGCGCGAAATAACGCAGGTATTTTGACTCGTCCGAAAAATGGTAGAACAGCCTGCGCATCATGTCCTCGTCGGACGGAAGGATGGGGCGCAGCTTGAGCTCGAGGCCGGGGCCGAATGTCTTGACGGTCTCGGTGTCGGGCGGGTACTTGCACGTACTGTCGCAGGCGTACATCTGGTCCGGATAGATATAGCCGTACTTCTTGGCCATGCTCAGGAGGTTCTCCCGGTGCGAGGGATGCGCGACGTCGATCATGGCGAGCACACGCTCGCGGATGGACTTGCCGAAGAGGCGCGCCACCCCGAACTCCGTCACCACGTAGCGCGTGGCCCCGAGCGTGGCCCTCACCCGCTCGCCCTCCTCGTGAGCAATGACGATATTGCTGTTGCCCTCGAGGTCCACCGACTGGAGCGCAACGATGGCCTTCCCCTGCTTGGACAATGCCGCGGCTATGGCGAAGTTCAACTTGCTCTCGTAACCCGAAAGCAGGTTGTCGCCCGAATGGAACACCACCGATTCGCCCGTCACGTCGATGCGCTTGACGTTCATGATGCTGGTGAGGCGCGAGATGCGCTGGATCACGAACGGGTTGACGAGCCGCGCTATGGGATAGAACTCGAAAACCGGGTTTCGGTCCACGTAATCGTACAGGGCGCGCGTCCCATAGCAGTAGCTGGTGGTGACAAGCCCCCCGCTTATGCGGCTGCGGTCGAGCGAGATCGCTCCGGACTCCACAAGGTCGATCGCCCAGTCCGAGATGACGTGCGTGTAGACGCCGAGGCGCTTCTTGGAATGGAGATTCTTGGCGATGGCGTCGAACATTCGACCGGCGTGGAGCACGACCGTTGATTCGTCTTCGATCAGGTTTGAAATATGCCAGCCGATGCGCTCCATGACCGGGTCGTAGGCCGTCAGTTCGCGCTCCGGGAGCGGAAGTCCGCTTTCGACGAGATAATCGACCTGGTTTACATGAATGCTGGTTTCGCCGTAGGTAACAGGCACGGCCGGATTGATCTCGGCAATGACGAGATCGGCGTTTTTTATCGCGATGTTGGCCACGTCAACGGCCACGCCGAGGTTCAGGAAGCCGCGCCGGTCGGGCGGCGAGGTCTGTACGACGGCGATATCGACTCCCACGGCGCCCGAGGAGAGGATGAGCGGTATCTCCATGAGGTTGGCCGGAATGAAGTCCACCTTGCCCTCGCTGATGTCGCGGGTGATGCTTTCACCTATGTTGAACGTCTTGAGCCGGTACTTGGAGGTCTGCCGGGCGTCCGAGGGCAGATAATCGCCCAGCGTGATGAGCTGTATTATCTCCAGGTCGAGGAGGTTCTTCCGGTCCGAGTCGACGATCGCCTGTACGGTAAGGGCCGGGACGGCGGGCCCGCTGCCGAGAAACACGCGGTTCCCCGGCTTTATGAGCTCGAGGACCCGTTCGACCGAAACCAGCTTGTCCTTGTAGTCGTCGACCGTTTTCATACGCGCCCCGCCCTTCCTTCCCCGATATCGTTACGCCCGCCGCGCCCCGAATGGAATGCCATAGCTCTATTGTAGCGCTTACCCTGCCATGTTCACGCAAACGGGGAGGAAATTAAAGCAAATTATCGTACTTCGCATTGCCGCTCTACAGCCGCATTGAAAATAAATATACTTGATTATAATGCCTTCATCCTTATATTAGGCTTGACTAATTTGTTTAGCTATAACTCGATATCCACCCGTGGGGGAGCGAAACATGAAGCGGTACGGTGATACGGCGTGCAGGCAGGAGCTATTCGAGAACACCGACCTTTCGGCCAACATGGAAGACTACATGGAGACCATAGCGCTCCTCGCCTCGCGCAACCGCGTGGTCCGGGTCAGGGACATCGCCAAAACCCTTAAGATCACGATGCCGAGCGTTACCGCCGCGCTGAACAAGCTGCGCGAAAAAGACCTCATCCATTACGAGAAATACGGCTTTATCGAGCTCACCGACAGGGGCAGGCACGTTGCCGGGCTGGTGTACCGCAAGCACTCCTTCCTCAAACGCTTCTTCGGCGAAATTCTCGGAATGGAACAAACTTCCGCCGACGAGGAGGCGTGCCGCCTCGAGCACCACCTTTCGCCCGAGGCCTGCCGCCGGCTGTACCGCCTGGTGGAGTTCCACGACGCGGAGCACGGGTCGGAGATCGAATGGACCGGCCGGCTCCAGGACCTGATGGACGAAGGCCCCCTGAGCGAGCTCAGAGAGGGCCAGTCCGCCGCGATCGTCAAGGTGCTCGGCGACTCGCCCCTGCGCAAACGCCTGATCGACATGGGCTTTCGCAAGGGTGAACGGATCACCGTGGTCAAATACGCGCCCCTGCGCGATCCCATAGAGCTTTCGATCAAGGACTACCGCCTCTCGCTCCGGGTCGAGGAGGCACGGGACATCATGGTCCGGCCTCTCGAACGCGGCAGGCGCCGGCGGCGCCATGGAAGGGAATAAAGCATCGATGAAGACCAGGGAAATTACGGTCGGGCTTGTGGGCAACCCGAACTGCGGCAAGACCACCATATTCAATGCGCTCACCGGCGCCAGGCAGAAGGTGGCGAACTGGAGCGGGGTCACCGTCGAGAAGCGCGAGGGGCGCCTCAAACACGGAGGGGTCTCGATCCGGGTCATCGACCTTCCCGGCATCTACAGCCTTACCTCGTACAGCATGGAGGAGATCATAACGCGCGACTTCATCATCGACGATCGCCCCGACGTTATCGTCAATGTCATCGACGCCGGCAACCTCGATCGCAACCTCTATCTCACCACCCAGCTCATCAACATCGGCGCCCATTCGGTGATGGCGCTCAACATGTTCGACGAAGCCGCGAACAAGGGCCTCATTATCGATTCGGACAAACTCGGAACGCTGCTCGGCATACCCGTGGTCAAGACCGTGGGCACGCGTTCCATCGGCATCGATGAACTGCTCGACAGGATTGTCCAGGTTGCGCGGGGGACCGACGACACCGCGCGGCACATCCACATTCCCTTCGGCGACGATGTCGAGGCGGAGATTCGTGCGATCCAGGAGAAAATGCGCGAGGACGAAGCGATCGGCGACCGCTATTCCACGCGCTGGCTGTCGGTGCGCCTCCTCGAGCGCGATACCGACGCGGTCAAGAAGCTCAAGGCCTTTCCCGGCAACGAAATCATCATGGAGCAGGTCGCCAAAAGCCGTTCCGTCCTGGAACGGTTCTTCGATGAGGACATCGAGACCATAATCTCCGACCGCCGATACGGCTTCATTGCGGGGGCGGTACGCGAATCGGTTAAAAAGACCGCACCCCGGAGGGTGGACGTATCGGACAATATAGACCGGGTGATAACCAACCGCTACCTCGGTTTCCCGATCCTCTTCCTCTTCCTCTGGGCGCTTTTCCACCTCACCTTCGCCCTGGGCGAATACCCGATGAACCTCATCGAGACCGGGGTGCATCATCTCGGCCTCGCCGTGGAACGTCTCATGCCCGCGGGACCGCTTAAAGATCTTCTCGTGGATGGAGTGATAGGCGGCGTCGGCGGCGTAATCGTGTTTCTGCCGAACATCCTCATCCTCTTCATGGGCATCAGCTTCATGGAGGACACCGGCTACATGGCGCGCGCGGCGTTCATCATGGACAGGGTGATGCACACCATGGGCCTGCACGGCAAGTCGTTCATCCCGCTCATCATGGGATTCGGCTGCAATGTTCCGGCGATCATGGCCACCCGGTCGCTTGAAAACCGGCAGGATAGAATCCTCACGATCCTCATCAATCCCTTTATGAGCTGTTCGGCGCGTTTGCCCGTCTATATTCTGTTCGCCGGGGCGTTCTTCCACGTGCACGCGGGCACGGTTATCCTCTCGCTCTATCTCGTCGGCATCCTGCTCGCCTTCGTCTCCGCGCGGCTGTACAGCCTCGTTTTCTTCCGCGGCGGCTCAACGCCCTTCGTGATGGAGCTTCCGCCCTACCGCATCCCCACAATCAAGACGACCCTGCTGCACATGTGGGACCGCGCCTCGCAATACCTCAGGAAGATGGGCGGCATTATCCTCGCGTTCTCCATCGTGATCTGGTTTATGGGCGAGTACCCTAAATCGCCGGACATCGCGCGCGACTACGAAGCGCACATCGCCGCCGCCCGGTCTCATAACGTCCGCGTCATCGACAAAGCGCTCGCCGACCAAACGCCCTCCGCGGCCCTGGAGACGCTCCGGGGCGAGCTCGAGGCGAAGGTGGAATCGCTCGAGGTCGAGAAGATCTCGCTTGAAAAGCGGAATACGATGATAGGCCGCATGGGCTCAGCGCTCACCCCGCTGACGGAGCCGCTCGGGTTCAATCAGCAGATGGGGATCTCGCTGGTCACCGGCTTTGTCGCCAAGGAGGTTGTGGTGAGCACGATGGGTGTACTGTACCATGCCGGCAACGGTGCCGGAGGAGCGCAACAGCCGGTCGATCAGGCGATACGGCGGCCCGAGTACGGTATTACGCCGCTGTCCGCCTACACGTTCATGCTTTTCGTGCTCCTGTACGTTCCCTGCCTGGCGACGGTCGTGGTAATGGGCCGGGAGGCGGGATGGCGATGGGCGTTCATCTCCCTCGTCTACCAGCTTCTCCTGGCCTGGATCGTGTGCTTTCTTTTCTACAACGCGGGGAGGATACTCGGGTTCTGAAGACCGCGGCCCTGTCGTACGGCCCCTGCCGGGCCGGTGGCTACATGCAGAGGATCGCGGCCACCGATTCGAGGTCGAGCTCCATCTCGTACTCGCCGCCGTGCACGCCGCTTATGCGAAATCCGATGCGGTAGAGCGCCGCCACGGCGTCGTCGTTGGCGCTCTCTATCATGAGCCATATCCGCCTCTTCCCGAGGCACAACGCCCTGCGGCAGATCTCAACCGCCAGGACCGTGCCGGTTCCGCGCCCGCGGAATTTCTGGTGCACGAAAAAGACGAACTCGCAGAAATCGTCGTTCGGCACGTCGATGATTGCCGCGTGACCGACGATCCGCCTTCCCGACAGGGCGACAAGGTTCAGCCTGCCATGCTCGAGATTTTCGATCCACCGGCGCCGAAGCGTACGACCGTACGGAGGAAGGCCGAAAGCGATGCACTTGGGATCGAAATGCGCGTACATGCGAAGCAAATTTTTGTGGTCGAGCGGACGAAGCTCCCGGATGCGTATCGCTCCGCCGTCAATGCCGGGCGCCTGACGCACCGGACGATCCACCGCCCTTTTCCCGCGCATGAGACCCCCCCCCTCGGGACATCCGCCCGATGTACACGGTTTACCATAGCGCTCAATGCTTTCACCTACAATGATACCGTATCGGACGGGCTGAAACAACAATAGAGTTGTGTCATATCCCGCGAATAGCGGGTTTCCCCCCCCCCGCAGGCGGGGGAAAACCGATATAATTCCCAGTTATGAAAAAACTCTAAGGATTTCGCAATCATCGGAATGGAGAAACGAAAAAGGGGAGCCCTGTCGGGGCCCCTTCTGGTGAGGTTTTATGATAAGCGGTCTACGCAGAGACCCGGAAGGGTCTACACTTTCTGAAGCTTCTTCTCGTTGAGCGCTTTGAGTACCTTCTCCTGGACCTCCCTGCCCAGGGGAACATAGCGCGAGAATTCCATCGAGTAGTTGGCGCGGCCGCTCGAAAGGCTGCGAAGCTGTGTGGCGTATCCAAACATCTCCATGAGCGGCACAAAGCCGTTCACCTTCTGCGCGCCCTTGCGGAACCTGCGCATGGACTCCACCTTACCCCGGCGCCTGTTGAGATCGCCGATTATCTCGCCGATGTACTCGTCGGGCGTATTGATTTCGATCTTCATGAGCGGTTCGAGCAGGGTCGGCGACGCCTTGCGGAAGGCTTCTTTAAAGCACAGCGAGCCGCAGGTGCGGAACGCCATGTCCGAGGAGTCCACCTCGTGATAGCTGCCGTCCAGCACCACGACCTTTACGTCTACCACGGGGAAGCCCGCGATAATGCCGTCGGCAATCGACCCCTCTATGCCCTTTCGTATGGACGGCATGTACTCCTGCGGAATCACCCCGCCCTTGGTGTGGTCGACGAACTCAAAGCCCTTGCCCGGATTGGGTTCTATGCGCATAACGCAGTGCGCGTACTGCCCCCGCCCTCCCGTCTGCTTGGCGTACTTGACTTCGGCCTGCGCCTCGTTCTTGATGGCCTCGCGGAAGGCGACGGAGGGCTCTCCGACCTGGGCCTCGACATTGAACTCGGTCTTGAGCCGGTCGACGATGATTTCGAGGTGCAGCTCGCCCATTCCGCCGATAATCGTCTCTTTTGTCTCATTGTCCACGCGTACCGTGAACGATGGATCCTCCATGACGAGTTTGCGGAGCGCGATTCCAAGCTTTTCTTCCTCCCTCTTGGACGGAGGGGTCACCTTGAGATCGATGACCGCCGGCGGAATATAGATCGATTCGAGGACGAGCGGATGATGCATATCGCACAGGGTGTCACCGGTCTTGGTGTATTTCAGCCCGATCAGCGCGACGATATCGCCGGGACCGGCGCTGGCAATCTCCTCGCGCTCCTTGGCGCGAATGCGCATGATCCGGCCTATGCGTTCGTTCTCGCTCTTTGTGGCGTTAAATACCTGCATGCCGCTCTCGAGCTTGCCGGAATACACCCGGATAAAGGTCTGCTGTCCCACATAGGGGTCGTGGATCAGCTTGAAGGCCAGCGCACAGAAGGGATCGCCCGGCAGTGGATGGCGGGTCTGGGTCTTTTCATTGTCCTTTACGTCCATGCCCACAACGGCGCCCTTGTCGACCGGTGATGGAAGGTAGTCCAGGACCGCGTCGAGGAGCAGTTGCACGCCCTTGTTTTTATAGGCGGCCCCGCAGAAGACGGGGGTGAAAATCATCTTTATGGTCGCGCATCTCGAGGCCTTCTTGATCATTTCGACCGGCACGTCCTTCTCCTCGAGGTACATTCGCATGATGTCCTCATCGATGTCCGCGAGCTTCTCCACGAGGTGACGCCGCGCGTTTTCGCACCGCTCCCTGTATTCCTCGGGGACATCGGTCACGATACGCTCGAACTCCTTGAATACCACGGCCTTGCGCTCCACGATATCGACAACGCCTGAGAAATTGTCCTCGGCACCCATCGGCACCTGGAAGGGAACCGGATTGGCATCCAGGTATTTCTCCATCTGGTTGATGCACTCGTCGAAATCGGCGCCGATTCGATCCATCTTGTTGACGAAGGCGATGCGGGGAACCTTGTAGCGGTCGGCCTGGTTCCACACGGTCTCGCTCTGCGGCTCCACGCCGGCCACGGCACAGAAGAGGCCGATCATGCCGTCGATTACGCGGAGAGAGCGCTCCACTTCCACGGTAAAGTCCACGTGCCCCGGGGTGTCGATGATGTTGACGGCATGCTCCTTCCACTGGCAGGAAATCGCCGCCGAGGCGATGGTGATGCCGCGCTCCTGCTCCTGTTTCATGAAATCCATGGTGGCCTGGCCGTCATGTACCTCGCCGAGCCTCCTCGTGGAACCGGTAAAAAAGAGCAGGCGCTCGGTGAGCGTGGTCTTTCCCGCGTCGATGTGCGCAGCGATTCCGATATTTCTCAACTTCTGTAAAGGCATATGTCAATCTCCCCTGGATACACGTATTTTCCTTGATGTTTCTTAATCAGGAACTAATGCGATGTGTTGTTGGCGGTTATAGAACGGGGCTGGCCCATCTTGCTGCAGTGACGCCGTCTACAAGGAACCGCGACTATAAAGAATGTAACACAATAATAGCTCGCTGTTGTATAAAAAATAAAAAAATCGGTCAGTTTATCACCGTGAGCGCCCTTTTCTCGATCAACGCGCCGGGACGCCGTCTGTTCGGTGTTCACCTGCCGCGGGCGGAAGGAGCCCGCACACGATTTACGGAAAGCGCATACTTGAATACCCGATAATTTCTGTCAACAAATTATCGATTTTTACGGCGGGGGCACCGAAAAATCCGGGGGCCGGGACAGGCGGCCCGGACCGCTTATTTCTCTATGATTTTCAGCAGGTCTATCTGTATCTTCGAAAGATACGCATACGTGGAATATGGATACTGTTCGATGATGGACTGGAATACACCGTGCGCCCTCGTATCGTAGCCCATCTTCTGATAGCATATACCCGTTTTATAATACGCTTCTATGCCTTCCTCGGTGTTATCGGCCTCTTCGTGGATGGCCGTGTAGGCACGGATCGATTTTTCGTACTCGAACCGGTCGAAGTGAATGATGGCGATGTGACGGTGCGCCTCGCTGCGATGCACACCGCCCTGATAGACCTCGAGGTACTCGTTGAACATCTGGAGGGCCTTGTGGTAATCGCCCATCGCATAGAACTGTATGGCGTTCTCGAATTTTATATCGTCCGCGACGGCGCCGAGGCTTTTACCGGATGACTCCCTCGCGGCATCCCCCGGGGTCTCCTGGGCATGGACTTCCATACCCGCAAGCGCCAGGAAGGCCCCGCACACCAGGCACATCGCCGTTATCTTCATGATACCTCTCCCGTTCATCCCGCCGATTATGTCTCCAGGGCCCACAGTCCCGGCCCTGCTTTCTTATCGGCGCGTTGTGAGCGGAAAATGACCGAATTATTTCAATACATGAAATATCGTTGAAAAAAACAGGTCCCACCTC
>JADFDB010000028.1 GCA_018263175.1 Spirochaetota bacterium | reverse complement strand
CCCCTCCGATCGTTACTTCAGCGGCGAACTCATCGACGACTTCAACCTCACGCCGAATCTGGGCCTGAGTTTCGGCGTCAATGTCGACGTCAACCGGGATGAAAAACCGCTGGCCTTCCCGGTTGTCGGCATGACCCTGAAGGGCTTTCGGTATACCACCTTCTCGCTCCTCTACCGGTGCGATCTGGCGCCCTTCAGGCCCGAGGAGTTTTATCTCGAGCAGAAATACATTCTGCCGACCTACGATCTTCCTCCCGGCCGGGTGCATCACGGCGACGCGCAGCTCGAGGTGCGCGTCAACGACAGCGTCAGCATTAAGGCGGGGCTCGTCGTCGAGAACAACAACAACTTCTATAATTACTACACCGTAATCGACGGCAACGTTCTGAGCGCCGAGACCATTGAGGCGACCACCTGTGCCTCCCACGTCGATTCCCGGTTCTTCCTTTTCGAAAAGGCGCTCGAGATCTCCCTGCGCTACGAGTACAATTACTTCATCGCATCGGACCATATCACCTATCGCCCGCGACAGAACTTCGGCAGCGCCGTCAGATACAATGGAAAGATCTGGCGTTTTGAATGGAGCAACAAACTCGCGGGCAAGGTGTACGCCGATCCCGATAGCGACGAGGAGCTCCCCGGCGCGCTCATCGGCACACTCGGGCTTCAACGGCAGATGCTTGAAAGTTTCTACGCATACGTACGAGTCGAAAACCTGTACAACGCCAGGTACAATCTGCGCGAGGGCTACCCGGAGCCGGGCATAACCTTCCTGGGCGGGCTTCGCATTCTCATTTGAGGAAATACCATGAGCACTACAATCTACCTCTCGATCTTCGATGCCGTGCCGACGTGGGTGATGCTCGCCCCGATCCTGCTGTGTTCGATCGTCGGCGCGGCGATCATCATCGAACGCGTCGTTTTTTTCCGGAGGATAAATCACGACTACAGCCTTGTCCTCGCCGGATGCCTCGAGAGCGTCCGGTCCGGTAAAACGCAGGAGGCCCGCGCGTTCGTGGCGCGCTATCCCGGTCCGATCTCGGAGGTCATCGACGGTTTCCTCGCGGCGCTTTCAGGCAGCGGTGCCGGTCCCAGAATTATCTCGGACCTCTCTTCCGGCGCCATACGCAAGATAGAGCGTCACCTCGGCTCCCTGTCGACCATCGCGACCATCAGCCCCATGTTCGGCCTGCTCGGAACGGTGAGCGGCATGATGAAGTCCTTCAGCGGGCTCGCCAAGGAGGGGCAGTTCGCCCACGATCTGCTCGCCAGGGGCATAGCGGAGGCGCTCATCACCACGGCACTCGGGCTCATCGTCGCGATTCCGGCCTGGATATTCTACAATTACATGGTGTCGCGGGTGGACGGTTTCGTAAAGGACCTCGAATATGTCGCGAACGCGCTCACCGACATCGGGGAACGGTGAGGCCGTGGCCCTGAGTTTTAAATCGCGGTTTCAGCGACGGGCGTCGATTGACATAACTCCGTTGATTGATCTGTCCTTTAATCTGATCCTTTTTTTTATGGTGTCGTACAGCATCGGCAACGTCTCGGCCATAACCGTGCATCTGCCGCGGGCGGTACAGGCTGGCGCCCAGCGTTCGGGGGACCTCGTCATCACGATCAGCGAGAAGAACGAGGTTTATCTGAATGATGTCGGCGTACGGATGGAGCTGCTTCTCGACGAGCTGAAAAAGCGGAAGGAGAGCGTAAAGGACGGGGCGGTGGTGATCCGGGGCGACAAGATGACTAATTATGAAACGATTGTCAGGGTGATGGATCACCTCAACCGGGCCGGGATACCGAAATTCACGCTGGCGACGACGCGCTCCAGCGAGTGATCGGGGGAAGGCCCGTACGGGAGCCTTATTATTCATTCAGCAAAACGGCTCTATTTTCTTGACATCAGGGATTATGAACGGTAAAGAGACCTGAAATTCGGAATTCGTCGGTCTTGAAACGGAAATCATTACATATAACGGTGGGAACGGTAAGCGTCAGCGGATGAGAAAGGCACTGGTTTTTTTGGCGGCGGCGGGAGTCATCTGCGCTACCGTATTGATGATCCACAGCGTGTTTTCCCAGCCTTCCAAATACGAAGGCAAGGTGATACGCAAGATCGAGTTCGTCGGTCTTAAAAACGTGGACAAGGAGGACCTCTACGAGGTGCTGGTAAGCGGCACCGGCTTTCCGCTCAAGGGGGCCGAGGTTCGGGATGACATCAAGGCGGTTTTCAAAACCGGACAGTTCGAGAACGTCCAGGTTGAAATCCAGGAGTTCGATGACGGCGTACGGCTGCGCTTCGTCTGCAAGGAGCGCCCCATGGTGAAACAGATCAGCTTCCGCGGCGTTGAGAAGCTCTATGACACGGAGCTATTGGAGGTCGTGGGGATAAAGGAGGGCGAGCCGCTTCGCATCGACAAGCTTGAAAAGGCGGTCAAGGCCCTCAGAAAAAAATACGACGGCGAGGGGCTCTTCAACGCCGTGATTGAATACCGCACGCGCCAGTACAAGGACGACCCGAACTCGGTCGAGGTGCTGTTCATCATCGACGAGGGGGAGGAGATCAAGATAAACAAGATCGCCATTCTCGGGGCCGGAAAGATCCCGGCGAAAACGCTGAAAAAGGTG
The DNA here is from genome assembly GCA_018263175.1 of Spirochaetota bacterium. Classification (GTDB taxonomy): domain Bacteria; phylum Spirochaetota; class UBA4802; order UBA4802; family UBA5368; genus MVZN01. The sequence continues at coordinate 19,285 of JADFDB010000028.1, read as the reverse complement.
ATGGAAAGCGAGGAGGACGGCCTCTTCAGGGACGGTGATTTCAAGAAGGACATATACGAGCAGGACAAGGGGAAGATCCTGTCACTCTACCGGGAAGAGGGATACCTCGACGCCCAGATCCTCGAGGACAGGGTCGAGTACGAGTGGAAGGACCCCCGCGAAAAGAAAGAGCGGGTGATATTCATCACCATCAAGGTGGTCGAGGGCGAGCGCTATTATTTCGACCGCTACACCATCGCGGGAAACCAGGTCATCGAGAGCAGGATCTTCGAGATGCAGTTCGAGCAGACGAAGGAAGGCGAGATATTCAACGATACCAAATTTCAGAAAGACCGCCAGATGATCAGCTTTTCGTACGCGTCCAAGGGATATATCTTTGCGCGCGTGGTGCCCAAGCGTACGGTTGAGGAGCGCGATATCGCGGTCAGGGGACGCACCGAAAAAAGAAAATTCGTCCGGATCGATTTTGAGATCGAGGAGGGCAGCCAGGCCTATATCGAGAATATTTTCATCAAGGGGAACGTCAAGACGAAGGAGAAGGTGATTCGGCGCGAACTGCAGGTCAAGGAGGGCGAGCTCTTCAATTCCTTCAAAATGCAGATCTCCCGCGAGAAGATATTCAATCTCGGATTTTTCAAACAGGTGAATTTCGACGTGCGTCCCGGCAGCCGCGAGGGCTATATGAACCTCATCGTCGACGTCGAGGAGCAGCCCACCGGCACCATCTCCCTCGGCGGCGGATACGGCACCACCTCGGGATTTTCCATCTTCGCCGACATCGGCGAGAACAACCTCTTGGGCAACGGCCAGCGCGTGGGCCTGCGGTTTGAATACGGCCCCATGCGCAGCTCCGTTACGCTCTCGTTTAACGAGCCGTGGCTTCTGGACAAACCGATCGGATTCAACGCCTCGGTCTTCTATACGCTCAACACCATTACCACCAGCTCGATGTTCTCAAACTCCGACGACGACGCGAAGTATCAGAAGCGCTCCATCGGTTACAGCCTCGGCCTGAGCTACCGCTTCTGGTATTATTATGGTATCGGCAGCGTCTGGTCACACAGCTGGAAGTCCTACGTCAATCCTACCGGTAACTCGCCCGATGCCGTGTTCATCGAGGAGGCGCTCGGCGTGCAGGAAAAGAGGACCGTTACGCTGTATGCCTACAGGGACTCGCGGGACAACGCGATGAATCCCACGCGCGGTGCCCGCTTCGAGCTGGCCGTGGGTTTTACCGGCGGCACCCTCCTCAGGGGGGATGACCATTATATCAAGTACGCGCCCGAGATCTCCTTCTATTATTCGCCGTTCAACCTGCCGTTCCTGAAAACGCACCCGTGCGTGATCGAGCTTCGCACAAACGCCACGTTTTTGACGCCGCCGTACGCGCGGGGCGTCCTGTCCAGGATACAGCCACAGGATGAAAATCCCTGGCTCGAGACCGAGGATTACCTCTACATAGGCGGTCCTGAAACGCTGCGCGGCTGGGAGTATTATGACCTGGCCCTTCCAAGCTCATGGCGGATAGGGCTTTATCATCGCATTCTTTACGGCGCGGAATTCAGGATACCCATACATCCTCAGATGCTGTGGCTCGCGTTTTTCTTCGACGCGGGCTCTCTCTGGACCGACAGTTTCTGGGAGAGGACGCGGGGTACGAACAATCTCGAGACGCTCGGCGAGGACAAGGCGGCCGGGCTGGTCCACGATATACGCGATATTACTGACGTCAATCTCATGTATTACTTCAAGTATTCGTACGGCTTCGGATTCAAGATACAGATTCCCATGATGCCGCTGCGCTTCTGGTTCGGGCGCAAGCTGGTCTGGGTGGGAGAGAGCAGGGGATACTTCGAGCCGATGGGCGATTTCACCTTCCAGTTCGGCATAGGAGATTACCGTTTTTAACATGAAACCCGTATGCGCGATATTACTGGCCGCCGCGGTCGTGTCCTCGTGCGGAAAGGCCCAGCTCGCGAACGAACGCGAGGCGAGGATCCGGTCCGTGAACATGGGGCTGCTCTTCGAGTACGCGGTGAACTCGGACCCCGACGCCAGGGGCGTGAAGGCCGCCAAAACGGAGGCGCTTGCGGCCGTCCGGACGCTCAAGACGCGCACGGCATCGACCGAGGGCGCGGAGCGCGAGACGGCGGAGCGCGAAGTGCTTCGAAGAAACGCTGAACTCGAGGAATTGAACGCTTCCGAGGAGCGGCACCGGCAGCGCATCCTTGCCGAGATCAGCCGCGCCATAAACGCGGTCGCCGCGAGGCAGGGCATAGATTTCATCCTGGGGGCCGGCGAGGGCGCGGTCTACGCGGGGAGGGAGTACGATATTACCGAGGAGGTGGTACGCGAACTGGCGGCGCTGCGCAAGCGGAACGCCCCCGTGTCGCGCTGAGGCCCCATGCTGAAACGAGTCTTCACCGTCGTCGCGCTCGCCGCCCTGCTTTCGGCGCCTGCCTGCGGGAACGGCCCCGAGCCGGAAATCAGAAAGGCATTCGAGGGCTTTAAGGGCAATTACGTCCTCAGCGTCGAAAAGCGCTCGTTCACGCTCCGCGTCCATGACCGGCGCGGCGGGGTGGCGGCGGAGTACCGTATCGCCTACGGGTTGAATCCGGACCGCTCGACGAAGCTGCATGCGGGCGACAACCGGACGCCGGAGGGAGTGTACCGGATCGTCGAGATGCTGAGCATGGACGCGGACCCCAGCTCCGCCGCATATAGAAAATTGCGCGCGATGAACAGCGTGTATTTTCGCGCCAGGGACGGTCACTTCAAATACGACAGGCCGAACGTCGACCTCGGCGATAACGCCTACGGGCCGCGCTTCTTTCTTCTGGACTATCCGCAGGGGCGGGACCGGGCTCGTTACGAAGCGGCGGTCGCCGCGGGTGCCGTTCCGAGGGTGCGCGGGGAGTATGCGCCGATCGGGCACGGCATCGCGATACACGGCAGTAACGACGAGGCGTCGATCGGGCATCCCGCGACGAGCGGGTGCGTGCGGATGTTCAATCGCGATATAATCGAGCTCGAGAAGTACCTTGTGATAGGTACGCCGGTAATTATTTACGGCGGGTGAGTATTAAAGGGTTGACATAATATTTTGACTGGTACAGCGTAAAGCCGCCTTTTGTACGCGGGCCAGGCGAGTGTCGCACGAGCAAAAATTCTATTCATTCGGAGGATGTACGGTGTCAGATTTATTCCTTTCCACTGCGTATGCGCAAACTCCCGGCGGGGCCGGCGCCCAGGGCTGGATGAGCTTTATCCCCATCGTTTTGATGATAGTCATTTTTTACTTCCTGCTGATTCGCCCTACGCAGAAGCGTGAGAAGGACAGGAAGAAGATGATTGATGCACTCCAGAAGGGCGACAAGGTCCTTACCTCGGGCGGCATCTACGGGGTGATCGTCAATATGAAGGCCGACGAAAACATCATCATATTGAAGATAGCCGACGGCGCAAAAGTGGAGTTCGCCCGTTCCGCTGTCCAGGCCAAGGTATAGCATCGTTTGCGTATCACGAACCGGCAATGAAATTCGTCGTTAAAATCCCGCCAGTCTTCGTATTTCTCGCCCTGCTCGTCCTTCCGGCGGGCATTACGGCGCGCCACGCCGTTCCGTTTGCGCTGTATGCCCAGGCCGGCATAGAGGACGCCGGCGAGCCCGCCATGGAGAAGGAAAAGCGGGATGACGCGGGGGATGTGGCGGGGAAGGAAGAGCCGGCCGGTATAAAAGAAGCGGTGCGGCCCGTCGCGCCCGTTCAGAAGCCGCGTGAGGCGGCCGACGATGCCGTCGCCCGAAAGAAGCCGGTCGAGCAGAGTGCCCCGCCCCAGGAAGAACCCAAGGACGTGTACGCGGGCGACGGTTTGCTCGATATAGCCGACGGCTCGTTTAAATACAGGCGGATTCCCGGCATTCGTATAACCGAGACCGTGATCGAAACCGCTCTGCCCGCTGCCGCGACGGAGAACGGCAAGGCCCCCGGCGAAGAGGATTCTGAAGCCGATGGAAAGGGATTGTTCGGTCTGAGCCGTTCCGCGACCGATATGATGGCCAGGGTGGTGCTGATCGGCATCATTATTCTCATCTTTGTCCTTTACCGGTTCAGGGCGAAAAGCCGCCGTTCGAGCGTCCTGAAGCGTTTCCCTAAAGCGTAAAGACTTTTCACACTAACGAGGACTGTCATGACACGAGGCATGGTATACAAGGCCGTGTTCATAGTGGCGATACTTGTATTTGCCGTACTGCTCATTCTGCCCACTATCGGAAAGCGGGAGATGAGCATCGTTCTTGAGAAAGACGCCACGGCCCAACAGGTCGCCATTCTCGAAAAGCGATTTACCGGAGCGGGTATGCTCGTCCGGAAAACGGACGCGGCGGTGTCGATAAGCGGGTATGGGATCAACGATGCGGTGATGAACGAAGTGAAGATCATCCCCGGAGTCAAGGACGTGCAAATACTGCCCCACTGGTCCGAGAGGGCGCTTCTGGCCAAAAGGATGAACCTGGGCCTGGATCTGCAGGGCGGGATGAACCTCGTCATGCGCGCGGATTTCGAGAGCATAGAGCGCAAGCAGGAGAAAAAACTTACCGACTCCGAGAAGATGGACATTACCCAGCAGGCCCTCGAGCTTCTGCGAAACCGGATCGACAAGTTCGGCGTGTCGGAGCCTTCCATACGGCCGCGCGGCACGGAGGCGATCGAGATACAGCTTCCCGGCGTGAAAGACCCGATGAGCGTAAAGAAGGCCATCGGAACCACGGGACGGGTCGAATACCGCCTCGTGGACGATGAATATACCCGCCTGGCCGGTATATGGCTTAAGAACAATATCCACAGGCTTCAGGCGGGGAAAATTCCCGATGAGATTGAACAACAGTATGTGATACTTGACGAAGCGGCGAAGGCCATCGGCCTGCCAGCAAAAAACGAGCTGCTTTTCTTTTATGAACGGGACGAGGCCACGAAAAAGATACAGCCGGCATATCCGATAGCACTCGAGAAAGAGGTTGGGCTGGCGGGCAACGATATCAGCAAGGCCTGGGTGGGGCACGACGAGTATGGGCGGCTCTCGGTGCATTTCACCACCACGCCGGACGGCGCCTCCAAGTTCGCGGCCGTCACCTCCGCCAAAAATCACGGCAGAAAACTCGCCATCATCATCGACGAAAAGGTGCGCAGCGCCCCGCAGGTAAACGTGCAGATAACCACGGGCCAGGCGCTGATTCAGGGCGATTTCACGCTCGAAGAGGTGAATACGCTCGCCCGCATCATCAAGGAGGGGGCGCTTCCCGTAAATCTCATCATCATCGAGGAGCGTACGGTCGGCCCCTCGCTCGGCCAGGACGCGATCGATGCCGGTATCAAGGCGACCATCCTCGCATTCTCGGTGGTTATGATCTTCATGGTCGCCTATTACAAGCTTTCAGGATTCATAGCCGCGATCGGCCTGATTCTGAACATTATCTGCCAGCTCGCCCTGCTCTCGTGGCTGGGGTTCACCCTGACCCTCCCGGGCATAGCCGGATTCATCCTTACCCTCGGTATGGCGGTGGACAGCAACGTGCTCATCTACGAGCGCATGCGCGAGGAACAACGCGCGGGCAAATCGCCGCGAATCGCGGTGGTTAACGGTTTCGACAGGGCTTTCTGGGCCATCATCGATTCGAACATCACCACGCTTATCGCGGCGTTCGTGCTCTCGCAGTTCGGCACCGGCCCGATCAGGGGTTTCGCGGTCACCCTTTCGATCGGCCTCATATCCAGCCTCTTCGTGGTGCTCTACGTCACGCGGTTCGTTTTCGAGATACTGTCGTTTTCGAAGAAGCTGAAAAAACTGAGTGTATAAAAGGAGAATCGCTTTGGAAAGAGTGATAAACTTTCTTAAATATAGATGGATCGCGATCGGTTTTTCGCTCGTCGTCCTTATCCTGTTTTCCGTGACCACCTATCTGAGAGGCGGATTCACCTGGGGGATCGATTTTATCGGCGGCGTAAAACTGACCGTGCAGTTCGCGGGGCCGGCCGATCCGGGAGACGTACGGAAGGAGCTCGAAAAACACGGCATAAAGGCCGATGTCCAGCAATACGGCAGAGAAGAGCTTCACCAGTACATCGTTTCCTCAAAGCTCCTCGAGAAGGGGGAGTCCTCCGAAAAGAGCTCGGATACCATTAAAAGCGTGCTCCGCGCCGCCTTCCCCGAAATAAAAACACTCGCCACCGAGACCGTCGGACCCGCGGTCGGCGATTTTTTAAAGAAATCCGCCGTAAAGCTGATGCTCATCGCGCTCGCGCTCATGGGCTTGTACCTCGCGTTCCGTTTCGAGCTCAAGTATTCCGCGGGCGTTATGGTGGCGGTGGTGCATGACGTACTGTTAGCCTTCCTCTTCTGCGGCTTTATGGGGGTCGAGATCAACGTTCCGATTGTCGCGGCCATACTTACGATATTCGGCTATTCGGTCAACGACACCATCGTCATCTTCGACCGGGTACGGGAGAACCTGAACATTCACACAAAGAGCGCATTCGCCCAGATCCTGAACATCTCGATCACCCAGACGCTTGCCCGTACCTTCATCACCTCGCTCACTGTGCTCTTCTGCGTGCTGTCGCTGTACGTTATCGGCGAGGGAACCATCAGCGATTTTGCGCTCGTCATGCTTGCCGGGCTCATCAGCGGCACCTATTCGACGATTTACATCGCCGCCGCGGTCGTGCTCTGGTGGCACAACGCGCGCTCGGAATGAGACGATGCGATGCGGCTCCCGCTGCGATATACCGCCGCGTGCGTGGCCGCAGTGCTGGTTCTGGTTGCGGTCGCGCCCGCCTCGGGCGCGGCGCCGGAACCACTTAAAAACGAATACAGCGCCAGGGCCATTCTCGGCTTCGCGCGCGACCTCGCCCGGCGCGGCGAATACTTCAGGGCCTACTCCGAGCTCTCCCGCCTTAAAAGCTATTATCCCGGCCATGTCGATGATGAACGCCTTGCGCTAAGCGAGCTGTATCTGCTGTACGGGGGCGGACGCTTTGCCGCCGTTCTCGAGGCAGTCCGTTCGACCGGCGGAGGAGACCGGTGCCCCGGCCGGGTTTTCGCCGCGGACGCGGCAATCGCGCTCGGCGAGTACGAACGGTCTCTGGACATTTGCCTCGGCATGCCTGCGGACGGGTGTGCGCCCTTCGTCGTTTCGGCGCTTCGCCGCCGCGCATTCATGTCGCACCTTCTGTTAAACAGGATAGAGGAGGCAAAGCGGCTCGAATATCCGCAGGGTCCGAGCGACGGCGGCGGTTTCGATCCGGCGGTTTACGCGGCGCTTGCGGAACATGCGCGCGAGGGTTTCGCCGGAAGACGATCGCCCTGCACGGCGCTCGCGCTCGGTGCCGTTCCTGGGATGGGGTACGCGTACGCGGGAAACACTCAGAACGGCGTTATCGCCTTCGTCGTGATATCGGCGTTTTCCGCCTTGACCTATTTCTCGTTTCGTACGGATAATGCGCCGCTGGGCTTCGTCTTCGGGGCGACGGCGGCCGTGTTTTACGGCGGCAGCATCGTCGGCGCGTACAGGGAGACGCTGCGGTATAACCGTTCGATCGAGGAACGCACATGCGAGAGCGCATACGAGGAGCTGCGGCCCGGCGACGACCGGGACGAGATTTTTCGAAGATATGGCATAGGCTATGGAGACCGTTGACCGCATGTACATGGAGCGGGCGCTCAGGCTGGCATTCGCCGGAATGGGCATCACCTCGCCGAACCCTTCGGTGGGGGCCGTCCTCGTACGGGACGGCGAAGTGATCTCGACGGGCTCCACCTGCGCCTGCGGCGGCGATCATGCGGAGGTGTGTGCGCTCCGGAACGCGTGCAGTCCGGCTGAAGGCGGCGACCTGTACGTTACTCTCGAGCCGTGCTGCCATCAGGGCAGAACCCCTCCCTGCACGGACGCCCTGATCGCTTCAGGCGTGCGGCGCGTGTTTCTCCCGATTCTCGATCCCAATCCAATGGTGGCGGGCGGGGGGGTGGGCTGCCTCAGAAGCGCGGGTATAGAAGTGGTCATGATGGACGAAATGGCGTCCGAGGCGAACGACCTCATCCGGCCCTTCAAAAAATACATTCTGCATGATCGTCCGTTCGTACTGCACAAGGCTGCGATGTCGCTTGACGGCAGGATCGCGACGGGTTCAGGCGATTCGCGCTGGATCTCGGGAGAGGCTTCGCGCTTCCTCGTGCACCGCCTGCGCTCGCTCGCGGACGCCATCATAGTCGGCAAAGGCACGGTCGAGAGGGACGACCCCGAACTCAGCGTCCGACTGGGCTCGTTCTCCGACGAGGTACGGCAACAGTTTGAGCGGCAGGACCCGCGGATCGAGGGATACCGGAATCATTTTCTGCGGCTCCTCCTCGATTCCAGGGAATTCAATCCCGCTGCGTCGCCGCTGCGTGTTGTTTTCGGCATTCCGGACGCGCTTCGTCCGGGACTGAAAATATTCGGTGACGGAAATTTCCTTTTTATAGGAGCGGAAAAGGAAAGGGGCTCGATGGAGAGGCGCGAAGATCACCGGTTTCTGCGCGAGCTCGAGGATTCGAAGCGGCTCGTGCTGGTAGATGGCGAGACACCCGCGGCGGTCGTGGATAATGCCTTGCGCGTGCTCCACGGTCGTGGTATATTGATGGCGGTGCTGGAGGGAGGCGGGAAACTCGCGGCCTCGTTTTTCGATGCGCGCGCGATCGACCAGTATTTCTATTTTATCGCGCCGCGGATTATCGGTGGAGGCCTTCCGGTGCTCGACGGCAGGGGGGGCGATTCGATAGCCGGTTCACCTCGTCTCTGCGACGTCTCCACGGTCGTCATCGGCGAAGACCTTCTCTACAGCGCTTACGACGGGATTGCCTAAGGCCCCGCAGGCGGAACATTTACGAGGTACTGCGTGTTTACCGGATTGATCGAAGAGATAGGGCTTGTGAAAAGCCTTGAAACCATGGGGACGGGAGCGACGCTGACCGTGTCCGCTGCGCGGGTGCTCGAGGGCACGGTCGTCGGCGATTCCATCTCCATCGACGGAGCCTGTCAGACGGTGACCCGCCTGCAGGGGGGGGCGTTTTCGGTTTTCTGTTCGCGTGTATCGCTTCAGGCGACGACACTCGGTTCGTTCGGCCCCGGCAGGAAAGTGAACCTGGAGCGGGCCATGACGCCCGGCGGACGCCTCGGCGGCCATATAGTCCAGGGACATGTCGATGACAGGGGGACCGTCACGGCGGTGCGGCGCGACTCGGAGGGTATCGGCATCGATATAAGGGTCCCGGAATCGCTTTCCCGCTATATCACAGCGAAGGGGTCGATAGCGGTGGACGGCATCTCGCTCACCGTCGTCTCGCTGCTTCCGGCCGGCTTCAGCATTTACATCATCCCGGAGACCGCGGCAAAAACGACGCTGTACGAACGGAAAGCGGGTGATGCCGTCAATATCGAGGTCGACATACTCGCCAAGTACGTCGAGCGCATGCTCGGCCCTCGCTCGTCGGAGGAAGCGTCCTCACGGGACGATGACCTGAAGCGAAAACTGCTTGAGGGGGGGTACCTCTAGCGGCGGGAGCTCCGTTAAAAGCGGCTTCCCGGAAAAAGCTCCGCGAGCTCCTCGCGCGAACGGATGCTGAAGAATTTGTCGAGATAGGCGAGCCTGAAGACGTTCATGATGGCCGGGTCGATGCCGTACAGGAATATCTCGCGCTTCTCGTTTTTCGCCATATTGACCGCCTTTATGAGCGAGCCGATTCCGGACGAATCGATGTATTTCATCGCGGAAAGATCCATGATTATCCACCTGCTCCCGGCGCATTTTTCTATTGCGCTCTCGAATGCCTCAACCATTTCAATGTTAATGCTTCCTTTTACTGTGAGCAAAGAGACATCATCGTTTATTTTCTTATGTTTTATTTCCATTTTGTTTCGATAACTGTTCAATAAATTTGTTTCATATCGTGCGAATATCGGGTTTCCCCCGCCGTTGGCGGGGAGAAACGGTTTCCTTCCCGGCTATGCGATACCTCTGACAGCTTTGTTGCATATCGTGCGAATATCGGGTTTCCCCCGCCGTTGGCGGGGGGAACCGGTTTCCTTCCCGGCTATGCAACAACTTTGATTATTCTTCGATCAGTCATGCCTGCCGAAACCGTTTCAGGAAATCCTCTATTTCCGTTTGCTTTCCGGGGGTGTTATACGATAATAATCCGCAACGATTAAAGATCGAATATCTCTTTTAACTTGAGTATACTTGGTTTGACGGGCAATTCAACAATTTTTCTGCCTTTTCGGGCCGAAAGATAGATGGCATGGATCGCCTCAATCGCACGATAGGCGTCAAGCCCGCTGGAAGATATGGGGACATTCGCCCCGTGGAGCAACCGTTTCGCTTCGATGTACTCACGGGTAAAATAATTCCGTCGCCCGAAGCGCGGGAAGGGCCTTTCAACAAGGTCGCGAAAACCCGCGTAGTGGCGCGAAGCACGGGTGGTGAAAAGGGATTCGTAGCCGTTGCCCGCGATGATTTTTCCCCTGCTGCCCGAGATGCAGAGCTCGAAGACGAAGTACTCCCTGGCACCTCCCGCCTCGAGAAACACGTCCACGCCGCCATGGGTCCTGAGCCAGGCGATGGCCCGGTCCTCGAAGCCGCTCGTGCGATTTCCCGAGCGGTCGAAATCCCCGATGACGGTGGCGATATCGCCGAAAAGGTATCTGATCAGGTCGACCATGTGCGTGCCGTCGTGGAGAAGCGGGCCGCCGCCCTGTTCGAGCCTCGATGGTCCGCGGAAGCCGCCGGTCAGGACCGAGGCATGGACGGTCCGGGTTATTCCGATCGCGCCGCCGTCGAGCAGGTCCTTTATTTTCTGATAGCGCGGATCGTAGCGGCGCTCGTGGTTGATTATGAGGTGCGTACCATGGGACTCGCAGGCAGCAATGAGCCTGGAGGCGTCGCGGAGGTTCGACGCGATGGGTTTTTCGCATACGATGACCCGGGCGCCGCCCGTGGCGGCATGCATGCCGATTTCAGCGTGTGATTCGGTCCAGGTGCTTATTATCACGAGCTCGGGGCGGACCGACTCGATCAGTTCGCGGTGGGAGATAAAGGCGTTTTTACGCGGAACGCCCGAAACGCGGACAAAGCCTTCGAGCCTGGCGGGATCGGTATCGCACGCGTGCGTGATGCGGAGCCCGGCGGACGATGCCCCGCCGAAATGAGTGCATGGTTTGTAGCGGAGCGGGTCGGACTCGAGCATGAAGCCTATCCTTCCGCAGCCGATCAGCGCGATGCGCGGTTGTTTCATGCGTGGCAGCGCCGGATTCAGAGATTGGGCAGATACTCGTTGATCTCGTAATCGGTGATGTGCGAATTGAAGCGATCGAGCTCGAGCATCTTATTTTCGATGAAGTTTTCGACGAGCCGGGGGCCGAGCGTCTCCCGCATGAGCTCGCTTTTGCCCAGATCGATCAGGGCCTCGCCGAGCTGGGTGGGCAGCGGTTCGAGCCCCATCCTCTGAAAATCATTTCTATGGGAGATCTTTTGGGTCGGCTCGAGCGGGGGAGGAAGTTCGTAGCGTTCTTTCATCCCCTTGAGGCCGCTCGCCAGGACGGCCGCGAACACGAGGTATGGATTGCAGGCAGGGTCGGGGTTGCGGAGCTCGACGCGCATGGTCCGCGGCTTGTCCGGCTTGCATTCGGGAACGCGTATGAGTGAGGTGTCACAGCGCGTGCTCCAGGAGATATGCGTCGGTGCCTCGAAGCCGTGGAGCAGGCGCTTGTATGAATTGATCCACTGGTTGGTGATCGCGAAAAACTCCCTCGAGTGTTTAAGCAGGCCCGCGATATAGTGCCGCCCCTCCCTGGAAAGAAACGATTCCTCGTTCGCGTCGAAGAAGATGTTCTCTTCGTCGCGAAAGAGCGACTGGTGGATATGCATGCCCGATCCGTTCTGCCCGGCCATCGGTTTGGGCATGAATGAAGCGTAGATGCCGTTGGACTGTCCGATCTCCTTGGCGATGAGCCTGAAGGTCATAATGCTGTCGGCCATGGTGAGTGCGTCTTCGTGTCTGAGGTCGATTTCGTGCTGGCTGTACGCTCCCTCGTGATGCGAAGAGATGACGCCTATGCCCATCTTCTCGAGCGTGAGTACCGTCTGCCGCCGGTAGTCGGTGGCGACATCGAGCGGGGTGAGGTCATAGTAGCCGCCTCGGTCGAGTATCTCGGGAGCGCTGGAGCTCTTGAAGAAAAAAAACTCGATCTCGGGACCGGTGTAAAAGGAGTAGCCATCGTCAGAGGCCCTGCGAAGCATCTTCTTGAGGACGTAGCGTGAATCCCCTTCGTAGGGGGTCATGTCGTTTTTATGGATATCGCAGAACATGCGGGCGACCGAGTCCTCCTTCGGACGCCACGGCAGGACCTGGAAGGTCGAGGTGTCGGGAAGGGCGATCATCTCCGATTCGTCTCTGCGGATACATCCCTGAAGGGTGGATCCGTCGAAGCGGACCCCTTCGATCAGGGCGTCTTCGAGTTCATCGATCGTTATTGCGAAGCTTTTCAGAAAGCCCAGAATATCGGTAAACCAGAGCCTGATGAATTTGACTCTGCTTTCGTGCGCGAGTTTCAGTATATATTCCTTGTCTTTGTCCATCTATCGTATTCCGTGTCTCCTGAAACCGTGGATGACGGCCGCCTTCACCACGGCCGAATGATACTCCTGCGGTGAAATAATCCCCCCCTCCATCTCTTCATGCAGCAGGCGCAGAATCATGTAGAACATGTCCGACCTCCGGTGCGTGTTTGCTCTATGTATCGGCGCACCGGGAGGCGGATAATTAGTCCCCGAGTCGGCTTTCGCGGAGTTCGGGCGGATTTCAAACCTCGTCCACCCTACAGGTGAAGCACCCCAAATTGTGTATGTAAACTACTTTTTGCGTGTCTCCGGCCGGAAGCGGGGGACAGGGAAGGCTTAGAAGCTCAGATATATCAGAATGATGAAAATTACAAGCAGGAGGGCGAAAAGGCCCATGATGATATAGGTCATCTGGGACATGCCCGTCTCGGCTCTGGCTGTTTTTGCCTGGTCTTTGAAGGCATACCCGGCCGGTATGGCCTTTTTGTTGATCGGGGTGTCGACACCGGGATCGTACATGCGGAGTTTGACCTGGCGCTCGTCCTCGATGATCTTGCCGTATATTCCGGGGGCTATCTGGGAGAGGATCTCGATCGGATCGCTTTTGCTGGCTGCCTTGATGTCGATGACTTCGCAGGGAACCGGCCGTATGTGGTCTTCGACCCGGAGGTTGAGGATGTCGATAAAGTATTTTTCCCTTTCGGAGTTCGCCACGATCTTGGCCATAATCCGATCGCCGATCTTGAGCTCGTAGAGCGGTTTGCCTTTAACCGGCGCGAGAATGAGCTGGAGGGGCAGGATGACCGATCCCGCCTCCACGTTATAGCCCTTTTTTGCCGCCTGGGCCGCCGGTGTGTCCGCGGCCTTCTGCCGTTTCTCCCGGGCGGCCTTGAATTCCTCTTCGGTGATTTCCTGTATGCCTATTTCAAGGATGAGGTTCTTGTCGTGCACAATGCGATAGAGTATGTCCGAGATGAATATCTCGACCCGGTCATAATCGTAATTGGAGGCCGATTCGTACAGCTGGGAATTGAGATTGGGCTGTGCGGCGACCGCTTTAAACTGGTCCATAAGGGAGGAGCTCATGCTCGAGTTGAAGTTGCCCTTCCACTTGAGCTCCATTATGTTTTCCTCGTAACGCTCCCAGCCGACATGGGGCTCGAGCTCGAAGACATTGGAAAAAGTCGACACTATTATGTTCTGGTTCTCGATGGCGCCCTCAGCGTCGATAACCACGAAGAGGATGCCGTAGAGGTTGAGCGACTGCGACTTGAACCGGCCTTTTATGATGAGGTAACTGCCGCCTTCGAGGAATTCGCCCTGGGGTCTGTCTTCAGCCATTTCCCTCTTCCACACGTTTTAAAGTGAATCTGCAACCGGCACTACCGCTTTTCCGGGTCCCTGTGGTGTCGTTATTCTCCGAGGGGCGTTTCGGGCCTTGGCGCGAACGTACGATCCTTTTTGTACTCTATGGATCTCCGGAAACTCAAACCGCGCCGTAGTCTACGCATTAATTGCATCTCTGTCAATATAAAATTATTTTATTTTTATGCGCTTAATGCACGGGGATAAATACGGCACTGAACTATACGCCTGCGGCAGCGGGATGCACGCCTGGCGCGGTGCTCGAATGAAAAGAGGGCCATTCGTCCGGCAATGATGCTTGTGGCACGAGGCGGACCGCCGGTGGGAAAGACAATTTCTCGCGGATAGAGCGCAAAAAAATATGGAAATTATCGGGTGCATTGACGCATCGTATACCAACGCACGAAGGGATCGCGCTCCCGGGCGGAACATTAGGGGCGGGCCGGAAGCGAAATGCTTCAGACGAGGATGAACGATCATGATGAGACGGGTTTTTCTCGATATCGATACACAGTACGACTTCATGGACCCGCAGGGCAAGCTGTATGTACCAGGGGCGGAAACCATCGAGCCCAATCTCGAGGTGCTTACACGCTTCGCCCTCTCCCGCTCCATCCCCCTGATTTCGACCCTCGATACCCATGTTCCCAACGACCCCGAGTTCGCGGTTTTTCCGCCGCACTGTGTCCGCGGTACGCCCGGTTTTGAGAAGATTCCATGCACCCGCGTGGAGGGGATGCAATTGGTCCATTACGAGGACAATCCGCTTGTGCTCGATCTCGGCCTGGACCGTCCGGGCTTCATGAAGCCCGGATACAGCGCCTTCACGAATCCCTTGTTCGAGCACTATATCGAGCGGTTCGGGGGCGCCGAATTCATCGTGTACGGGGTCGCCACCGACTATTGCGTTAAAGCATCCTCTCTGGAGCTCGTCAGGATCGGCTTCGCCGTATCGATAGTCGATGACGCGATACGGCCGGTTGCGGAAGAGGGCGGTCGTGCGGCGCTCGGCGAGCTCGGCCTGGCCGGTGTGCGCTTCATTAAGACCGAGGAGGCCGTACGATGAGCGCGCCCGCCCTCCTTACCGATCTCTACGAGCTTACCATGATGGAGGGGTATCACCGTACCGGCCGGATCGGTGATACCGCCGTTTTCGACGTGTTCTTCCGCAGTAATCCCTTCGGCGGCGGATACGCGGTTTTTGCGGGATTGGAACAGGCCGCTTCATATCTTACGCGGCTTTCATTCTCCTCTGACGATATCGCCTGCCTCAATGGCCTGGGGATCTTCTCCCGCGACTTCCTCGATTATCTTGCCGCCTTTAGGTTCAGCGGCGACCTGTACGCGTTTGCGGAGGGGAGTATCGTCTTTCCCGAGGAGCCGATAGCCCGTGTCGAGGCCCCGCTCGGAGAGGCGCAGTTCGTGGAGGCCGCGCTCCTCAACATCCTGAATTTCCAGACACTCATCGCGACCAAGGCCTCCAGGGTCGTTCTGGCCGCCGGGGGGAGGCCGGTGGTGGAGTTCGGGCTTCGCAGGGCGCAGGGGGAGGATGGCGCGCTGAGCGCGAGCAGGGCGGCGTATATCGGGGGCTGCGACGGCACCTCGAACGTGCTTGCCGGCAAACGCTTCGGGATCCCCGTACGGGGCACGCACGCTCATAGCTGGGTGATGGCCTTCGACGATGAGCTTTCGGCGTTTCGCGCGTACGCGGAAACCTATCCCGACAGCTCGATCCTCCTCGTCGATACCTATGACAGCGTCGAAAGCGGCATACCGAACGCCATCCGCGTCGCCCGCGAACTGGAAGAGCGGGGGCACCGTCTTTCCGGCATCCGCCTCGACAGCGGAGATCCTTTCCGGCTGTGCCGGCTGGCGCGAACCATGCTCGACGAGGCCGGGCTCGGCTATGTAAAAATAGTCCTCTCGAACGACCTTGACGAATACTCGATAAAAAGCCTGACAGACTCGGGCGTGCCGGTCGATATCTTCGGGGTCGGGACGAGGCTTGTTACCGGCCATGGTGAGGGGGCGCTCTCGGGAGTGTATAAGATGGCCTCGCTCGCCGGAAACGGAACGCAAACGCCCCGTCTCAAGCTTTCGGACGAGCTTCCGAAGGGCAGCCTGCCGGGCATAAAAAATGTTCTGCGCTGTTTCGATGATACTGGTTTGATGCTGTACGACGTGATCCGCCTGGCGGGAGTCGCGGCGGGGGAGCCGGTCGACATGCGGGGTAATCGCGTATCGCCGCATGGGTTCCATCATGCCGCGGAGCAGCTCCGTCCGATCGTTGTGGATGGCGCGCGCGTCGGGGATGTTTCATCGCTTGAGGAATTGAGAGAGCGATGCCGGAGCGGCCTCGCGGCCTTGTCGGAATGCTTCAGGCGCTTCGATTCACCCCCGGAATACCCGGTCCTGCTCGATCAGGGGCTGTTCGACCTCAGGCTTCGGATGATCGCTGAAATACAGTCCGGTTTGCGTAAGGATTAAGCAAAGGCAGCCGCCGGCCTTTCGGGGCCTTTTCGAAGACGGACCCGGAAATACGGTTCTTCATCGACATTGCAAGCCTGTTGACTTTTTCGTTCTGCCGTATAATGATTGCAGAGCGGTGGAAAATTCGACTGTTCCCCGGATGCTTTCCGGCCGAAAATAACAGTGAATGGAATCGGTGTTGCAGCCGCCGGGGGCGGAGGGATTTTATGGAAGACCGGGGTTTAAATATGGATAACGACAGGAAAGCGGGCACAGTAAAGCTCGTCGCCAAGGTGGCGCTGGTGGCGCTGATTTTCGCGGTCGTTTTCTATCTCATCTATTTCACCTCGCAGTTCGGGAAGGCGAACTTCATCCTTTCGAGCCACGAGATAGTTTCCGAAGACGATGCGCAGGTGGCCCGGTATGCGGCCGGGGACAAGGTCTATTTCTTCATAAACCGGGAATTCGAAGACCTCGATTCCAATATGTTTTCGATCGAGATTGAATTTTTCGTGAATAAGGATTTCCAGCGGTATAAGCAGATAAGTTATGAAATCGATAAGGATTTCAAATCTCTCGGCACGTATATTCCCGCCGAGTATTTCAAGCGGCCGGGCAGATATCGCGTGAAGGCCTCACTGGACGGCAAGGTCGCAGCGACGAATGAAATCGAGATCGTCGAATAGTGACAGACGGGCAATGATTTGATTTGCCGCGCCGGCGGAAAACGCACCGCCTGTTCCCCGCCGGGGGCGGATAAAAAAGCGGTGCTTATGACGCGGGCGACAACTCCATCGATCAGGGTGCGGCGGATATGTTGAATAAAATAAATACCGGATACGGGCGCGTTCTGCTTGTTCCCCTTGCCGTATGGGTTTTCTGCCTTCTGCCGGCGGTCACCGCGCTGGCCTATTCTGATCAGACCACGACCGAGCGGATACTGAGCGAGAATAAGGCGTTCATAGATTTCATGGACGTGTGCGTGACGAACTTCGGAGAAGAGCGGAAGGAGCAGTTTAAAGAGGTGTATCGCCTTCACTTTAACGCCGAGGTGGCCTTTCTTCAGTCCGACTACCGGGGCGCCTTTAAAAGGCTCTACGCGTCGCAGGGGAAGCACGTCGGGCTCTTTGCCGAGATGCTCAGGGATGCGTATCTCGAAGGCTCCAAGGACATCCTCGACAGCATCGCGCCGGAGATCATCAGATCGAAAAACGCGAGGGCCAAACTCTATCTTACGCTGGGCTACCGCGACAGGGCGGTGGGCTTCAACCACTACACCATAGGCACCGCGTCGAACCCGAAGCTCTATTCGTATAAGATTTACAAGTATGTCGACTCCGTAAAGATGTCCAGGAGGGCCAAACGCTATGCCTTCCTCGCCCTTTACGAAAGTCGTACGGGCGAAATGAAAAAAAAGATATTCAACCACCTCTTCGAGATGGAGCGGGAGGCGGGCAACCCCTTCTATAACAGGTTCCTCTCCAAGAACGGAGACGCGTTTCTGAACGAGCTCAACAGGGAATACTACGACTACGCCCCCGAGGAGGCCGGTGCGGAAAAGGTCGCGGATGACGCTCTCGGAACTGAATATGACAGGGAGTCCGGCGGTTTCCAGAAGAAGATGGAACGGCGCGTGCGCTTCCGCGGCGAGAAGACGGTGGCGCGGTACATTCTGACCGAGGAGTTCGAGAAGGCCGAAGACATCATCCGCGAGCACGTGGATGACTTTAATTTCAAGATCATCACGGCGACCATCGAAATGCTGGCCGCCGAAAGCGGCGAGCCGGGCGGCGGCATCGATTATAAAAAATTCCTTTTGCATCATACCGACAACTATGTGCGCTTCTCGAAGGAGTCGGCGCTTTCCACTTTTTCCGGAACGGCGAAGGTGGAGGACTTCGTGGATAAAGGCAATCCCGCCGGCGAAAAGAAGCTCGGAGAGGAGACGGCGGAACCGATAAAGGAGGAGCCCGCCGAGGCGAAGAAGTGAGCGACGGGCCTTCTCCGTGCGAAACAGCGCACGGGCCTCTCACGCGCCGGCGGACCGCACAATTATGGAAGATCCTAAAGACCTGCTGCACAGGGTACATCGCCGGGTGCTCGACGAGATGCAGGGGGGCGGAGACGCCCGTTCGCGCGATTCCGTCGAGAAGATCGGTGAGGCGGATCGCAATCTCAGAAAGGCCATCGCCGCCCTTTACCTGGCCCTGGAGGAGCTTGACAATTCCGCCGTGGCGGTCGACATTTTGTCCGAGCATGCCGCGATGCTGGTCGACATGATAAGGCAGATCAAGGGCGGGCGTTAGTTCTATCCTGATATCAAATAATTCTTGCATTTATTCGTGATAATGCGAAAATCCTTCCAGCAATGCCGGGACGCTCGGCGTCGTTTCCGCGAGTACACTATCCGGGGGTATGTATATGATGAAAGGGCGCGTGGTGAGAAGCTGCGTGATTGCGGCGGTCGTATCGCTGTGCGTTATAGTCATAGCGGGGTGCGCGAATGAGGAATTCGGCGGTCTGGGCATAGAAGTGCCGTCGGGTGACGGCAAGGTGGGAAAGGATACTCCCTATGTCATCGTCTCGGTCTATAGGGGCGGTACGGGCGATATGGCCGGACTGCAGTCGGGCGACAGGATTATGAGCGTTGACGGGCATCCTTTAAAAGGGATGCAGTACGACTATATCGTTAAAAACCTGCTGCGCGGGAAACCCGGCTCTCTGGTCACGCTCGAGCTTGAGCGCGGCGGCGAGATCATGATCTTCAGGGTGTTGCGCGGCAAGGTCGTCCTTAAAGAGTGAGTTT
>JADFDB010000027.1 GCA_018263175.1 Spirochaetota bacterium | reverse complement strand
ACGCCATGAAGACAACGCGGATAAAGGTGTATGACGGCAGGGTGAAGGTCATCAAGCGGGTGGACAAGCTGGAGAGTTCATTCGAAAAGATAATGGAAGGGGCGCCGGCCGTTGAGGAAAAAGAAAAGGTCGTCATTACCGAGAACGATGTCAAAAAGGTTGAGCGGAAGGTCGACGAGATTCTCGCAAAGGGATCCGGAGAGGGGCTCGAGGTCGCGGTGGTTGCGGTAACGGAACAGGTAAAAGACGACATGGTCGTTTCCCGGAAAGAGATACAGACGTTCAAGGTTGAGGACTTTAAAGACGAGAAGAGCGAGCTCATCGCGGTCGAAGAGCGGCCCAGAGAGGTCATCCGTCAGATCGCGGAGATCGTTAAAATGGAGAAGGAAAAGCCGAAGCCCGACGGACGCCTCCTCATCACGCGATACGAAATCTATTTCATCAAGAACGGCAGCGTGCTCTGGGAGGGAAAGGTGGTAAATCCCCCCGTGCGCAGGGATGACCGGATCTATATAGCCTCCGGTGATTATGTGTACTGCGCGTCGGCAGAAGGGCCGGTGGTCTGGCGGAAGAACCTGGCGAACGACGGCAGGCTCGAGATCCAGGGCGGCAGACTGATCGTTCATTCCGGCGTAGGGCGCACATCACTCGACCTCGATACCGGGCAGGAGTAATCTTCCGTACGCAGCGGGAAGACGGGGACGCGGCACTGACGGCCGCGTCCTTTTTGCAAACCGGGCGCCCCTCCCCCGGGACGTTTAAAAATTAACGCAGTGAGGCGATATTGTTGTTGCCAATTTCCCCGGCGCTCTATAGCCTCCTTAGCGGTAACGGATACGATCCGGTTCGGAAGTGCTCGTACCAGTGAGGTCCCGGACGGCTCCCCGGCGGGGATCCCGCGGGCCCCGGGCAATGGTCGATAATTATGGACAATGAGGGGGGAAGCTTTGAAGGCAAAGAAGACATCAATCATCATACTGATCGCCGTTGCGATGGCGGGCGGCGCGTTTATTGACGCGGGAGCCCAGAGCGGCAGAAAACCGCTGCAGCACAACATCGCCAGTGGAAAGTACATTCACAACGATCTGGTAACCATGTCCAATATCAAGCACCTGCCGATTCCGGCCACCAACGATGATTACGCGATATTTCAGTCCATCGGCAGAGCGAGCAATGTCATAATAGGGAAGTTCAAGACGGGCGCGCGCCAGGTGCTTCTCATCACGGACAACAACGCCGACGGCAAGGTCGATTTCGCCTGCGTGTGGAACGTGGACAGCGGCGTAATCGATATAACGCCGAAGCCTGAAACGGTATATGGCGAAGCACAGTTCAGGCAGATGAAAGACGATATCGTAAACGGCAAGAGCGGGCTGGCAAATCCCAACCCCGAGGGGATCGCCTATTTACGCGCGCTTTTGAATAAGCCGTCGAACATCGTTAAAATGCGCAGCGGTTTTCGCGTCTCCGGGTACGATCCCGACGTCGCGGGCCTGGAAAGGGTGAGCTACTTTTTCTCGGACAACGGTGTCCACGGTTCGGACCTGGCCTTCGAGGTAAAATACAACAACGTGGGCCAGCTTCGGATACGTCCGATTATCACCGTATGGGTCTATTGCAAGGACTCGTATGACCCCTTTGTCATAGAGACCGTAAAGACATTAAACGCTGAAACAGGGGAGCGGTTCTTTAAATAATAGCAGATGTGTCCGGAAATAAGTACGGTTGTACTGATTTCCGGACGATAATGCCTGCATTGTGCGTGATCCCTGGCGCGTACACGGTGGTTCTTCTTCGCCCGAAATTGTTTTACTGCACACCCATCTATACATTGCCCATCGTATGGATAGTAAACCCGGTTGAAATCGGGATTTTAGCAATAATATGCCCGATTATTTAAAAGTTTTTAAATTTTGGCATGGTATGTGCTTAATAACAGGTGGTGGGCTGGGATCATCCTGGTACACTTTAATTTCCTTCCAAATATTCCGCTAAATTTGCGCGAGGTATTCTCCACGAATACCTCTCTTTTTTTATATGGGGATACATTTTGCCGCCTCAGCAGTCCGTACCGGCCTGTCTGAGCGCCTGGGAATGAATTGTGAACGTATCCGGTATCTTGTAGGAGGAAATATTCTCCCGGCACCAGGCGCGGAGTGCCTCAACGCTGAGATCCCGGCCCTGTTCCACCATAATTTCAGCCTCGATCGATTCGGTGAAGGTGCTGTCGGGCTCTGGGATCGAATGTCCTGATATCCGGACACTCTTGATCGAGGGATGATGCAGGATGAGCGCTTCGACTTCGCGCGGGTAGACGTTGAATCCCCTGCGGATGACCATATCCTTCAAGCGCCCGGTTATGTGAAAATAGCCGTCAGCGTCGCAATATCCCGTATCCCCGGTGTGAAGCCAACCGTCGACGATATGGATGGCCGATGCGTCCGGGCGCCGGTAATACCCCGGCACTACATTTACGCCTTTCACGATGATCTCGCCGATGCGTCCGGGGGCGCAGTCGTTCCCATGGTCGATGATTCTTACCTGGTTGTACGGCATCGGGACTCCGATGGTTCCGTGCCGGTTGGGCCGCCCCGGTATATTCCATGTTACAATCGGAGAGGCCTCGGTGAGCCCGTACCCCTGTCGAATGTCGATACCGAAGCGCTCCATCATCGTTGCCTGTGTTCGAGTGGATATCGATTCTCCGCCGGAGATCCAGATCCGCATTCGGGGGAACCGGGCGCCTTCGGGGAAGGCCGAGGCCAGTATGGTGTACATGGCCGGGACACCGGCAAAAACCGTGGCACCGGCATCGAGCGCCGCCATGATTGCCTTCGGGGAGAAGCGTCCGAGCAGATGCAGGGGGGCCTTGTTGTGCAGGGGGATGAAGAGCGATGAGCTAAGGCCGAATGCGTGGAAGAGCGGCAGGACCGTGATAAACACGTCGTTTTGCCGGGCGAAAATATCGGCCGAGGCGCGTGCGGTTTCGAGTATGCCCCGGTGGGTGATAAGCGCGCCGAGCGGGCAGCCGTCCATGGCCGATGTATAAATGATGGCGGCGGGTTCGTCCTTCGTTACGGCAACGGCGTCGACGGATAAACGGTCCGATACCGGCGGCTGTGCCGGTAAAACGAATTCGCCGGCCGTGTCGACCGGAAGGATCGCGTCTTTCGGGAGTATATACGAGCCTCCGTCGCACAGGTCGTCGAGCCTGTCGGCTGTGGTGATAAGGGCGCGCGGTTCGCAGAGCTCGACATATCGACGCAACTCGTATCGGCGGGCGGCCGGGTTTACCGGTACGGCGATGGCGCCGAGACGGGAGAGGGCGAGAAAACCGTAGATGAACGCCGGGGAATTTCCGAGCTGGATTATGACGCGGTCTCCGCGCCCTATTCCGCGCGCCTCGAATGCGCCGGAGAGCCTCACCACCGCCGATAGGGCCTGTGCGTAGCTTGTCGTCATGGCGCCATAGTAAAAAAACGGCGCTTCCGGTTTTGCGTCAGCGGCAGCGCGTAAAAGATTGAATAGGTTGGTCGCAGTCACGCCGGTCCGATGTATTCGGGGCCTCTTGCCCCTTTTGCTTGACTTTCCAGATACTATGTCCATACTCTACCCGGATGTCAAGATATAACGGATCCCGGACGAGTAACCGTTCAGCGAATGATAGCGCTCTTTTTTATCACCATACTACAGGTATCCTTCCTTACGCACGTATATTTCCTGATAAGCTATATTTCAAAAAAGCAGGAAAGGTATTTTAAAGGATTCCTTACCACGGCCATCACCAACATCTTCATCGGGATGTTTCTGGCCGTACTCGTTCTCATCAGCCCCGCCGAGGTCAAGGCGCTCAACCTCGACCGCATGCTCTTTATCGAATCGGGACTGATATTTTTCCTCATGATCTTTGTAAAGGGGCGCGTTTCGGTGCGTATTTACCGGCGGTCCCAGGACCCGCAGCACTACCATTATTCGTATTTCGGCAAAAAGGTCATCCATGCGAGCGCCGTCACCTCGCGCGACCTGCTCACCTATTTCCTCACGCTGCCGCTCACGCTGATCTGCGGGGCCTATTTCGTTGTAAAGCTCGGATGCGGCCGCTGAGTCCTCAGGCGGAGTCGATGAGGGCGAGCACCAGCCGCGCGCCCGAGGCGATGTCGCGCATGTGGATGAATTCCTTCGTGGTGTGGACCGAGCGCATACCGATGGAGAGGTTCACCGCCTTTATCCCCGCACGATTTATTATATTCGTGTCGCTGCCGCCGCCGGAGCTTTCGTAGCGGGGGGTCCTGCCGATTTTTCTGACCGCCGAGGCGGCCATCTTCACCACCGGGCTTTCTTCCCCGAGAGAAAAGCCGGTGTACTCGAGGTTGCGCGTCACCTTTATCTTCGCGCCATGGCGGGCCGCCACCTCCGTCGCCGTTTTTTTGATCCGCGCCTCGACCGAACGAAGCCTCGCGGGTTTGATCGATCGGACCTCGAGCTTGCAATAGGCGTTTTCCGCGACGATATTGGTGGCCTTCCCGCCGCTGATGACTCCGGCGTTGGTGGTGGTGTCTTTGTCGATCCGCCCGTGCGGAATGCGCGTGATGATTTCCGAGAGAACGCGGATGGCGCTCACCCCCTTCTCGGGCTCCATGCCCGCATGGGCGGCCTTCCCCTTCACGAAGAGCTCCATGCTGAGCTGGGTAGGGGCCTGGAGCACGATGCCGCCGATATCACCGCCGCTGTCGAAAACGAACGCGTAGCCGGCACGTATGAGCGAGAGGTCGAACCCCTTGATCCCGTAAAGCCCGATCTCCTCCGCGCACGAGAAGAGAAATTCGAGCGGGCCGTGCCGCATTCCGCTTTCCTTGAGAACGCGCATGGCCTCGATGAACGCGGCGATCGCCGCCTTGTCGTCCCCGCCGAGGACCGTGTTTCCGTCGGTCGTGATCCTGTCGCCTTTTACGATCGGAACCACGTTCTCGCAGGGGACCACGGTGTCCATGTGGCACGAGAAGAGAAGGGCCCGGCGTCCCGGTTCGCCGCCGATGCGGGCCAGAAGGTTGTGCGACCGGCCGCAGGGATGGAGCGACCAGGAGACGCCCATCTCGTCGAAGATGGGGGTGAGGTATTCGATTACGAGCTTCTCATCCCACGACGGCGAGGGCCTTTTTACGAGGTCGATAAAGGTGTTTTGCAGGCGTTCCCTGTTTATTTCGTACATCGGTGTCATCGGCTCTCTATCCTTTTTTAAATTTTTTGACCATGAGGATAAACTCCTCGAGTATGGCGTCCCGGCCGTCGACGGAATCGCCGTCGGCGTATAAATGTATGAGAGGGAGGGTCGCATCCGGGAGGATGAGCACCCAGGCGTTCTCCCGTATGATCCGCACGCCGTCTATCATCTCGATCCTGGACCCCTCGGGGAGCGACAGAGAGGAGAGCATCCGCATTACCGAGGCCTTCTCCTCCATGCTGCACGGGAGCGAGGTGCTGTGGATGTTGCCGCGCGGCAGGCGCTCCCGAAGCTCGCAGAGCGGCCGATCTTCCATGGCGACGAACTCGAGAATGACGAGCGCGGCGATCATGGGGTCATACGCCATCTCGAGATAGGGGTAACGCCCGGACGGCCCGGCCTGAAAGATGTCGGTTGTATCCTGCGGGGCGCGGAACTTCGTGCTCGTGCGCAGTATCGCCGCTCCGTACGAATGGCCGATTTTTTCTATCATCGACGGCGCGATAATCGGGATGTTGATCGTCTTTTCGCCGCGGTATTTCATATAATACAGGGCGAGGAGCGCGCTCGTCTCGTCCGATGAAAGGACGTTCCCCCTCTCGTCTATTACGGTGAGGTGCTCTCCGTGCGGGCCTATAATTACGCCGATCTCGCGGTTCGCGCGCGCCATGTCGACGATTTCCTCCAGCGCCTTCCTCGTCTCGAGTCGGAGATCCTCCTCGCGCAGCGTTTCCTTGATCTGTCCCCGGAGCACGGAGACGCTGCAGCCGAGGCTTACGAGCAGGTCCGGGAAGACGTAGGACGTCGCTCCGTTGAAACAGTCGACGATGATATTGAAGCGTTTTTTCGAGAGCACTTCATGATTGACGTATTTTTTAACATTTGCCATGTACGATTCGAGATGGTGTATCGGATAAACGAGCTTGCCGACCTCGAAGGCGTCCTTGCGCGGATAGTCTCCGCGGTAAAAAATGTTCTCGATCTTCTTCTCTTCGGCCACGGAAATCTGGAAGCCGAGCTTGTTGAAAATCTTTATCTGAACGAACTGGAGGCCGGTCATCGGCGATATCTGCACGTACATACCGAGATCGGCGCTGATAAAGCGCGTCGAGTAGCGGGTGATGGGTATGGACTCGATCTCCATGTCGTATACCTCCACCCCCATGGAGAGGAGACCGGCGGTGAGGGCGCGCTTGATAAGGCGCGCCGCGGCGGTCGTGTCGCGGCTTATGATGACGATGGTGTTTTTCCCGAGGAATGCGCCCAGGGCCGAGCCGAGCTTGGCGCCGAATTCCGGCGTAATCTTGGTGTTGAACGAGCCGAGGATGCCGTCGGTCCCGAAGAGCACCTTCTTCTCGGTCTGCTCCCAGATAAGGTCGGTCGTGAGACGGGTGCCCTGTTCGACGGTCTTTTCGGGCCATATGCGGATTCCCGGAGGGATTTCCGAGCCGCTGCCGATCTCGCAGTCGTCGCTCACCACCGCTCCCTCGTAAATGGCGACACCGCTCTCGATGACGCATCGCTTCCCGATGATCGCGCCCCGAAGCTCGCTCTTCGAGCCGATGATCGTGTTGTGCAGGATGATGCTCCTCCTGACGGAGGCTCCCTCGTCGATTACACAGCTGTCGCCGATGACGCTGAATTCCGATATCTCGGCCCCGGACTTGACCCTCACGAAATTTCCGAGTACAACCGGGCCCTGGATAAGGGCCTCGGGGGATATTTCGACGTTGCGGCCGACCCAGACGTTCTCTCCGATTTTTTTACCGGGAAATTCGATATTGACTAAACCGTCGAGAATCGCGCGGTGTACGTCGCGGTACGAGTTGAGTGTTCCCACGTCGCACCAGTACCCTTCGGCGACGAATCCATACAGCGGTATTTCCCTTTCCTGTAGAATCGGGAACAGATCCATGGAAAAATCGTACTTGGTGTCCTCGGGGATGAAGCGGTCGAGTATGTGGGGTTCGATGACGTACATGCCGGTGTTCACGGTGTCACTGAAGACCTCGCTCCAGGCCGGCTTCTCGAGGAATTTGTCGATACGGCCGTCTTCCTTCGTTATGACGATCCCGTATTCGGTCGGTTCGGTAACCCGCGTGAGCACGATCGTAAAAGGCGACTGCTTCTCACGGTGAAAACCGAGTATCTTGTCGATATCGAAATCGATGATGCCGTCGCCGCTGAGCACGATCACGGTATCGCGGGTATTGCCCGCGGCAAGTTTGACACCGCCCGCGGTTCCCAGGGGGGACTCCTCTATGGAATAGGTGATATTGACATTCCATTCGGAGCCGTCACCGAAGTAGTTCTGGACGCTTTCCGGCCGGTAGAAAAGGCTTATCACGATGTCGGTGATGCCCTTTTTCCTGAGCAGGTTTACGGTGTGTTCGATTACGGGTTTATTGATGATCGGAATCATCGGCTTGGGGCGGTTGCTCGTGAGCGGCCGCAGCCGCGTCCCTTCCCCGCCGGCCATAATGATCGCTTTCATTGTATCACCATCCTCGTGCGCTCCCGTTGCTGCATCGGGGGTGCGGAAATATCCGGGGCAATCGCAAGACCGTATGGCAGGGCTCTTGCGCCGGCATGGGCATTGGAAGGCCCCCTCGTTCTCCGGTTATGATAAAGCATATCAGGCATGCTGACGGCATATAGACTAACAGACGAAAATCACTTGTCAATTATATTCTTCGGGTATAGAATCGACGTATTCTCTCCGGCAAGGAGACGACAAATGAAAGCCCCTGTGTTTGTGTTATGCGCTGTTTCGTTCACTATGATGTTCGTCGCGGCGGCCGTATCCGCCGCGGAAAATCCCTACATCGAGTTGCTGCGCTCGGGATCGTACGAACAGCGCATAGACGCCATGCTGCGCCTCGGTTTTGCCGGCAACAGGGTGGCGTTTTTTTATCTGGTTGAAAACCTGGACAGCGGCCGCGACGGCGAGGCTTCGCCCGTGCGCCGTATCCGGATTCGTTCGGTCGCGGCGGAAGCCCTCGGAAGGCTCCGGGACGATCGCGCCGTGCCCCATCTCGTCGCACGATATGGCCGTGAGCAAAGCCCCGAGGTGAAGCGGTCCATTCTGTTTGCGCTGAGCTTCCTTAAGCCGGCCGGGGCGGAGGGCGTTGTCGATGACGGCTTGGCCTCCGGCGACGAAGGTGTGCTCTTTGAAGCGATCCGTACCGCTGCGCTTTCGGGGGACGCGGCCCACGCGCCGCGCCTGCGCGAGATCGCGGCGAAATCCCCGTTGGAGCGCGTTCGGCTTTCCTGTGCCTATGCGCTTGTCATGCTTGGCGATGACGTCGAAAAAAACTCGGCGTACCTCGCGGCGGGGCTCGGAAGCCGCGACCCGGAGTCGCGCTTCTGGGCGGCGGTCAACCTGGGAGAGGCGGGCCGCACCGGTTCGCTGGGCGGCCTCGCCAGGGCGCGCGAGATCGAAAACATGGAATGGGTGAAGCGGGAGATCGATATCGCCGCGGCCCGGCTGGCGGTGATGAGGGCGAGACAGCGCGAGAAGGAAGAGGACGGGCGGTTTGACCACCTTATGGCCGACGGGCCGAAGGAGGAGCCCGGAACGAACCCGCCGGGCGGCGGTGAGGCGAAGTAGGTGACTCCGGGGACCGGGCGTCCTATCGGGAAAGTGCGATGCTCAGCGCGGTGGTGAGTTTCAGAATGTCCCGATTGCCTCCACGGATGCGCGCGCATAAAATGCCGGCGATATTGGTGAGAATTTTAACGCCGATTTCGGGGTGCGCCTCCAGGAACCCGCTGAAATCATCCCTGTCTATTTCGTACAGCACGCAGGTCTCGTACGCTTTAACGGTGGCCGAACGGGGTTGTTCCTCGAATACCGACATTTCGCCGAGGATACCGACCTGATCGGCCCGCAGGCGGACAAGGGACTTCTCGACCTCGCTGTACCCGCGCTCGTTGGAGACCTTCATCGTGATGACATTGGAAACAACCGCCTCCCCCTCGATAAAAAAGAACATACTCCTGCGCTCCTCGCCCTCTTCCATGATGAGATCGCCTTTATCGAACACTGAGCGCTTGCAGTAGTCGAACAGGATCCGCGCATCACTTTCGGAAATGCCCCTGAGTATGATGATGCTCCTGAATTTCTCGAATTCGGTCATTCCTTCGCCCTCCTGCCGTCGATCACCAGCGCGCGGTCGTTTTCCTGGATCACATACTTCCAACCGGGGTTCACCATAACATTGAGCTTTCCGCCCGTGTCCGCGAAGTAGTCGAGCTGGGATTCAGCGAATTTCCTTTTGATGAAATCGTCGATGGACGAGGGGTCTTCCGAAAGGAAATCGTCGATGGAGAGTTTTCTGGACTCCGAGATGATGCCGATCAGCAGGCTCTCGTCGTGGTCCCGGATAAAACCGAAAAGATCCTGAAAGCTCTTGCCCACGTACTGCGCCGGTATCGCCAGTGAGGTGACACCGCGTCCCAGGTTGAACGACATCAGCTCCCTGAGGGCCTGCGGTACACCGGGGTGCATGGCCGAATTGATGAGCAGGAAGCTGTTGAACTCGCCGTTGACGACGACGCTTTCAACATTCGTCCGTTTCAGGTATTGCTCGTTCTGGGCATTGATGATCTCAGCGCTGATGCGCGCACCGGGGTTGATGTTGTTGATGGTGTACGCCGTGAGCACCACCCGCTCGTCGGCGTTGGTGAGCGAGTTTTGCCCGGATTCGTCGGCGAGGAGAAGGATGGAGCGGGCCTTGCGGATGTTGGCGTTTTCGAGGGTCGGTTCGTGGGTGAAGTTGCCGCGTACGAATTCGATCGACAGAAACTTTGAAGCATAGGTGAACTGGAGTTCGTTGAGCGAGTCGATATCGAGATCGTTGACGAGCACGGCATCCATTTTTTTCCTGTTTTTGTCGCAGACCGCCTGCAGACCGTGGAGTATCCGTACGGCGTTCTTGTTCCATCCGCAGATGACAAGATGGTCGCTCAGGTTTATTTTCTGCAAGCCCTTGCCCTCCTTCATTTTTCGTTCAACGAGGATCGATGCGATGGTGCCGGAGATGACGATCGTGAGAATCATGCCGCTGCCCATCATGAGCACGGCCAGCACCCTTCCGGGCCATGTGATCGGAAACCTGTCCCCGTAGCCCACCGTGGCGATGGTAACGAAACCCCACCATATTCCGTCGCCGATCGTTTTGATCAGCGCCCCCGGTTCATGGGATTCGAAATAATAAACCGCCGTTCCGAAAACCGTGACGGTAGCCAGCAGATAAAACAGGAGCCGGGAAACCTGCTCCTTTCGGAGTGTGGCGATGATGTCGGCGATCCAGCGCAGTTTTTCTTTCAGTGTGGTTTTCATGTACGGTAACGGATTGATCAATAGCCGTATATCACCCTTCCGGCAATGCTTTCATCGGGCACCGGTCCAAACTCGCGGCTGTCGAAGCTGTAATCACGATTGTCGCCGAGCAGAAAAAAGAAGTGCCGCTCGATCTTCACCGCCGTCATGTTGTCGCGCCCGGAGAAGCTCATCGGGAATACTCTATTATCGGACGAAATCGTCTTCCATTTGAATTGTGCGCGCTCGTTATTGATATAAAGAACCCCGTTCCGGAGCTCCACGACGTCGCCCTCGACGGCCACGACCCTTTTCAGCAGGTATTTCCCGGGCTCGACCGGGCTTTCAACCAGTACGACATCGCCGAAACGCG
The DNA here is from genome assembly GCA_018263175.1 of Spirochaetota bacterium. Taxonomy (GTDB): domain Bacteria; phylum Spirochaetota; class UBA4802; order UBA4802; family UBA5368; genus MVZN01. The sequence goes on along the minus strand of JADFDB010000027.1, from coordinate 11,025 downwards.
GCGTGCCGATTTTGAGGGCGTACACCCTGTCGCCGCTTTTATACTTCGGATTCATCGACGCGTCCGATACCGTGAACCCGACGAAAAGCAGCCTGACTGCGATAAAACCCGCGATTATCCCCGCAAGGCCGAACACTGCCCGTGAAATCGGCGAAAGACCGAATCGCGATGCACTATTGTCGATATTCATGGAGGGGCCTCGGCTCTTTTTTTAGCGCAGTATGCGGCGGCGCCGATTATTTACAAGAAGAAAAGTGCTTGATTAACGCTTTCAAAACGGGTTTGCTTAACGGATCACACTATCGATTGAGAGGTGCGTCATGCCCGTTGCGGCGAAGATCAGCGATTCGGTGGGCAAGTCTTCATGGATTCGGAAGATGTTCGAGGAGGGGCTCCGGCTCAAGGCGCAGTTCGGAGAGGAGAATGTCTTCGATTTCAGCCTCGGGAATCCGGACCTCAGTCCGCCGGTGGAGTTTACCGATACGCTGAAGGCCCTTATCGAAAAAAACGAGCGTGGGGCGCACGGCTATATGCCGAATGCGGGCTTTGACGGCGTGCGCGAGGCCATCGCGGCGCGTGTCTCGAAGGAGCAGGGCGTCGATCTGCAGGGAAAACACGTAATAACGAGCTGCGGCGCGGCGGGCGCCCTCAACGTCATCTTCAAGACGATTCTCAATCCGGGAGACGAGGTGATCGTCCCGCGACCGTACTTCGTCGAATACGGCACCTATATCGACAACCACCGGGGCCTGATCGTTCTTGCCGATACAAACCCGGATTTCTCGCTCAACATCGGCAACATCCGCGCCGCGCTCAATGAAAGGACCAGGGCGGTGCTCATCAATTCGCCGAACAATCCCACGGGGAGGGTGTATTCCGAAGACGACATAAAGGCGCTTGGCGCGCTGGTAAAGGAACACATGGAGTCGACCGGGCGCATCATCTACCTGGTGTCCGACGAGCCCTACCGCGAGATCGTCTACGACGGCATTCGCGTTTCGAGCATACTGAAGCACTGCACACAGGCGATCGTGGTGACCTCGTACTCCAAGACGCTTTCGGTGGCGGGGGAGCGGATCGGATACATCGCCGTGCATCCGGAGTGCGTCGAGGCCGACGTGCTGCTTTCGGGGCTTATCCTCTCGACGCGCATACTCGGTTTTGTGAACGCGCCGGCGCTCATGCAGCGCGCCGTGGCGAGGCTCACCGGCGTGTCGGTGAACGTCAACATCTACAAAAAACGGCGAGACCTCCTTATGGAGGGGCTCAAATTCGCCGGATACGATTTCGTCAAACCGGAGGGGGCGTTCTACATATTCTGCAAATCGCCCATTCCCGACGACGTGGCCTTCGTGGCCCATTTACAGAAGTTCAACGTGCTGACGGTCCCGGGCTCGGGTTTCGGCGGCGCAGGATATTTCCGCATTGCGTACTGCGTTTCCGAGAATGTGATCCAGCGTGCCGTTCCGAAGTTCAAGGAGGCGCTTGAAGCGCTCAGGTCATGATGCCGGACGAAAAATACTTCATTAAACCATAAGGGGGATAGAATGGCGGAAGAGAACAAGGCGGCCGCGGCCGCCAAAAACAAAAAGATCAACAAACTGACGAAGGACGAACTAAAAAAGAAGATCGATGAGATCGAGACTGCCAATCATGTCAAGTCCCGTTATTATCGCCACCTTGTGATGAGGTCCGCCGAGATCGGATAGCGGTAGGGCCTTACTCCCTCTTCAGCAACAGAAGGTACTCGTAGCGGTACAGGTCTTCGAAGAACTGGCGGATCGCCTCGTGTTCATCCCGTCCCGAGCCCGATGTCATAATGAAGCGCAATTCGTCCGTCCACTCAATCGATAAAAAATCCGCATACGGTCCGCGCCAGCACTCGTACTGCATCGCGCGCGCGATCCGTTCAAGATGCGAAAATTTAATCGTGTACTCGTCGTGGCCCTTCAGTCGTATTCGTTCGGGCCGGCCACTTGATGGCAGGTGCATGAAGGCTTTGTATGCCGCCGGCACAACCGCCTCGCAGCTATGCTCGCTTATGAACAGCGCCGGTATCCGGGCGCCGCACAGTTTCTCGACCGCGAGCGCAGCGCCCAGATTGAAGACAAAGGACCCGTCCGGAAGGCTGAGCCCGTAATCGCGGATGAGGCACCGGGTCGTTTCGAGATCCGTGCCTCCGCCGGTGCCGCCGAGCACCTCCGCGGTGAGGCCGCAGAGCGCCGGGAAATCGCCGATATTTTCGTTGAAGATGGCCAGGTCGAACCCTGCGAGACGGCCGACGTCGAAGTCAAAAAAATCTTGAAGCAGGAATTCGGCCGCGTCGGGTCCGAGGGTTTCGCGCTGCCGGTCGAGCAGGAGCGGCGAGATGTCGAGCATCACCGCGGTCAGGTGCGGATGGGCCGTTAAGAGATCCCGCATGAGGTGGCCGTATCCCCCGCCGACCTCGAGCACCCGGCGGACGCCGTTCCAGTCGAGGTGTCGCGCAAGGAACGCATCGAGGTGCGATCCATAGCTCCCGTTTTCCATAAGTATGCGCCTGCAGGGGCTCGACGGCTGCTGGAGCATGGCGCACACGGTGAGCTCCCAGCCAAGGGACTCCAGGTGGCGGCGGTGGTAGTCGGCGGTGGAGTTAAGAAAAGGCTTCATAGAAAGATGCTGCCGTCTTCCGGGACGGCGCTTCCGCCGAAGAGCAGGTAACCGAGGAGGACAAGCGCGAGGATGATGATTACCGCAATCACCGTTATCCGACGTTGTTCCGCCGCCGGGAGGAGCCTGAAGTTCTGGAGTTTGTACTTTATCGAAAGCAGGCCGGTAATGAGCGTTTCCGGGGTTTTCCCGATGTCCACACGCTCAAGGCGCTTGCGAAGATGCTGATACAGCCCCGGTTTATTTTTTTCGTCGTGCCGCAGGTCGAAGCGCGCGTTCTTATACAGGGCAGGCTCGTCGGGATCGGCGATAAAATCGTAACCGCAGGTACAGCGTACGCGGATTTTACCCTTGTCGATGGGAAACCGCACTCTCCTCGAGCAGGAGGGGCATTCCTTAATAAGAAACATGAAGGCGTAGGCCTCAGAGGATGCCGGAGGCCTGGTCGAGGACCCGCGGCATATCGCCGTAAAGATCTTCCATCTCGCGGTTGGTGAGGCCCAGCGTCTTTATGGCCGCATCGCTGAGCTCATGATAGAGCCCGTCGGCGCCGATGCCGACGCCCGCCATGAGGCAGAGCGTGTTGGCGATATGGACGATAGAGACGATGGGCAGATACTCGGCCGGAGCCTTCTGGGGCTCGTGGTGGTAGCGGACGATGGATTTGAGGACCTCGGGAAATTTCCATTTGGTGAGTATTTTTTCCCCGATCTCCTGGTGGTCAAAGCCCATTATTTCCTTTTCGGCGTCGGAGAATTGTATCTGTCTGGACTGCGCCAGATCGAGGATCTCCCGGAACGTATTCTGAACGAACAGCGCGAGCACGGTTTTACCGACGTCATGGATTATCCCGCCGGTAAAGGCGATGTCCGCGATGGCCTTCTGGTTCTTCAAGACGGCGATTCTTTTCGACAGAACCGCGACGGCGATTCCGTGTTTCCACAACTCGCCGCGCGCGAGGTCATAGCCTACAATGATCTTGTTGAGGATCTCGCGTGTGGCGGCGACGACGACGATGTCCTTTACCTCCTTGATGCCGAGCGTGACGATCGCCCTGTCTATGGAGGAGATCTCCTTGCCCTTGCTGAAGTACGCGGAATTGCAGAGCTTCAGGATGTTCGTCGTGATCGCCTGGTCCTTTGAGATCTCGTCGGCGATCGCCTTGAATGCGACATCAGGGTCGTTAACCATCGTGAGGACCTTGCTCGCCACGTCCGGAATGGAGGGAAGCTGGTCGAGATTGTTGATTATTCCCTGTATTCTTTGCTGTATGTGCGCATGCATGAGTTTACTCCGCCGTATGGTTATACTTTGTAAAAGAGTTTTTCCTGGCCGCCGGCTTTAACCTTCATCCGGCCGTCCTCGAGGAAGAAATCTATGACTCTTCCGGTGCTGCCTCCGGTGTCTTGCTCGAGTACGGGAATTCCGTTCTTTTCGAGAATTTTTTTGCTCTCCTCGATGTTGCGTTCGCCGATCTGTCCGAGCGTTACGCTCGCGTTAAATTTGAACATGGACGCGCCGCCGGCAAGTTTCGCCGAAAGAAACTCCTTTTTCGCCCCGTCCTTCATCAGCCGGCTGATGAGCAGGGGTATCGCGCTGTCGGCGTATTTTTCGGGGTTGCCGTCCCCAGGGTTGTTGGGCAGAAGAATATGCGCCATCCCGCCGACCTTTTTCATTCTGTCATAAACGCATATCCCGACGCAACTGCCCAGTATCGTCCTCAATATGCCCGGACTGGAGGATGCTCCCATCTGGGAGACACCTACGTTAATTAATGTGTTCATACCTGTAACTCTGGGATCCCCTGTTTTTCGATCCGACGCCCCTGGTGCATGGTTCCGATGAAGGCTCATCGGCAGGGCCCGGGCAAACGCCGCGGCGCTCCTTCCGCAATTCCTACCATCGAACACGCCGCCCATCCCCCGGCGCCTGTGCCGCGAACGGGGAATGGCTCGGGATTGCACGACAGGCCTGATCATTTAAAAGCCGAAAATGGCGTTTGTCAAGGCTGAATTCGGGGAGGGCGGGTTTTTTATTTGCTTTTTATATCCGTCCGGAGCATACACGATCAGCAGACTTGTTGCATATCTTGCGGATATCGGGTTTTCCCCCGCCTGCGGCGGGGGAAAACCCGATTGATTCCAGTTATGCAACAACTCTGGTATATATCCCGCTTGGAATAGGGTGTATAATGGATCCGGTCGAAAGAATACAGGGAATTCTGGATGGCATAAACGCAAGGGCGTCAAACGATACCGGCGCCATTCACATCAACATTATCAAGAACGAATTCATACTGCTTAACGGCAGGATCGGGATTCCCCGCCTTCCGGTAAAAGAGATCGACCCAGAGCTTGCCGCGGGCGTTCTCGCCGATATCGCCCGGTTTATTCCGGAGTATCTGGGAGGCCGGCGCTTTATAAGCGGTCCGGTCTCGGCAGCGCACCAGCACAGCCTGCAGTTCGCGCGCCGGATTGAGGGTGCGCTTGTGGATTTCGTTCATCTTTTCCGCATCGACCTGCGGTATGGCGGCGGCGCGGACGAAATTATCGAAAAGGGCGGGACCGATTATTATCCGGCCTATCATACCGATCGGGTATATTTCAAGTCCCGGCTCGTGCCGGTTCTGAAAGGGGAGGCTTCCGACGCCGATTTCTCTCCCGTGCGGCTGGTGGACTCAACCTATACCGATTCCGACCAGTATTTTCATACCTTTGCCATCTTCGACGACACGAGCCATCGCGAGGCGACGATGGAGATCCACCGCCGTATGGACATGGCCGATATGTTCCCGGTATCCGCTGCGCTCTACCCGTTAGTCGAATTCGACCACTTCACCGCCTGCCTCAACGTGCCCGACCCGAAACCGGCGGAGATTGAACGGGCCGCGAGATTGTTCGAGCCGCTGTTCCTGTTTATCTTCGCAAGATACCGCCCGCTGTACGACCGTTTCCCACGGGAGAAGATCGAAACGGCCTTCCCGGAGTTTATTTTTTCCACGGAATGCGTCGAATTCGGGGAGGACGCGAGGGTCGGGCTCCGCAGGTATTTCGGCAGATATTCCTTCTTTCGCGACGACGCGCTCGCTCTCAAGGGCTGGTGGAGGATCGACATCGATGAGTAACTTCGTCGTTATGCGCGGCATAGCTTTTTCTTTCGCCGCCGCGCTGCTCTTTCTATCGGCGATGCCCTCCTGCTCCGGGGACGGCCCGGTCGTGCGCGATTTTTCGCTCGGTTCGCGCCTCGAGCCCGACGGCTCGATCGGTGATGATTCGCTCATCTATACGTTGAAACCCTTCAATAAAAAAGGCAGCAACAGGGACCTCTTCAACCATATCTATTTTCAGGGCGATACGGTCTGCTTCAGCCTCCTCGTATCGCGTCCCGTGGCGAAAGGCATGGTGAAGGCCTGGTTCGTCGATCCGGTTTCGGGCCGGGGCTATGCGGCGGAAAGACTGGATATCGAGAACAGGCGAATCTCGGGGTTTTCGCTCGCGGGCAGCCTGCTCGACGACTTCAACAGGGAGAGGCGCGATGAGCCGGTGCGGCCGGACCATTTCTGCTGCGTGCCCGTCCCCTTCGAGGTGCGCATAACGCTCGCTGATGGCAGGGGCGGCTTTTCCGTATCGAATAAATCATCCTTCACTGTACGATATGAAGACCGCAATCGGCGATAGCGATCGTCATCGGCACCGCGCTCTTCACCTGGTCAACGAGTACCATATCATGCGCCACGGCCGGAGCGAGGCCAATAGCGGACATTTTATCTGCAGCTCTCCAGGGGAGGGCCTCGATTCGTGCGGCCTCATCCCCGAGGGGGTGCGGCAGGTGCGGGAGGCGGTGCTGAATCGCTTCTCCGGAGTGAAAGGAATTGTCGTCTACTCGTCGGATTTTCTGCGCGCCCGGCAGACCGCGGAGGCGGTCGCCGAATGTGTCGAGGTGGAACGAATTGTGCTAACACCGCTGTTGCGTGAGCGTTTTTTCGGGAAATACGACGGGGGTGATGATAGCCTCTATGCCGAGGTCTGGAAGGCCGACAGGGGCAGGCCTGACAACGCGGACGCCGGCGTGGAATCTCCGGCCGCGGTCTGCAGGAGGGCGCTTGCGGCCGTGCGCACATGCGAGGAGGAATTATCCGGAAAGACGGTGCTGTTCGTCTCGCACGGCGACCTGCTACAAATTCTCTTCGCGACGTTCCTGGGCTTTTCGCCCGACCGGCATCGCGAGATCGTCCCGATCGTAAACGCGGAAATCAGGAGCCTCGCGCCCGTGGAGCGGCTCTATCTGGAGGAGCTGGGATGAGTATGTGCACGAGTTTCAAATCGACATGGGCACTCGGATTGTAGTGTCGGACGGTTTTCAGCTCATCGGCTCGAGGAGGTTATGGAGCTCCCGTTGTTCGTCCTCGTTGAAGGGGTTTTCGGCGTCTTCGATCAACTGTTTGCGCACGTCCTTGTATTCTCCGCTCTCGCTCGTCTCGATGGAGGAGGTGATGACGTATTGTTTGTCGGGCAATGTCAGCACCTCTTCCCTGGACTCGAGCGAGGTGATGTTGATTGTTCCGCTTCGGGGAATGAGGATGGTCTTATTCCCCGCGACTTTCAGTATGAATTCGGTCCTGGACGATTTGATGCGCGCGTTCGGGGTCATGTAGAAATAGTCCGGCTCGTCCACTTCGTTGTTTATCCGCGTGAAAAGGGTCCCTCTGATAAGGTTGAAGACAAACTCCGCCTGCCCGGGTTTGCGCTTCATCATCGCCTTGCCGAGCCGCAGTTCGCTTCTCTCGTAAACTTTCAGAAGAAAGCGGCCCTTGTATGAAAGCACCACGAAAGATCTCTGGGGAACCTCGAGAAGGCTTCCCTCCCGTATGGTACTTTGATAGCTGACAGGCTCACCATCGAGGAAGGCCCGGCCCTTCATTGAGTAAACATAGAGGGGGAGTGCGCGCGGCGTATGAGCCCGATAGATCAGTACGCCGGTGCCCATCACGAGCAGGGCCGCGGCAAATGCGCCCGCGAGCGCCCTCCGGTTCCACGGGACCGGCATCGTGAATATCTTCGATCCAGCCGCATCGACGATTTTGTCCTGATGGATGGCCCTGTAGGACGCGAGCATCCGTTTCTCGACCCTGCGGGAAGGCGCAATCGCGTCGTTTTGGGACGGCATGAGTACGCGTTGCAATTTTTCATATCGGTTGCGGCATTCGGCGCAGGTGCCGATATGATCGCGTACGTCTCCACGCATCCTGCCTGCTGTCAGCAGGGAGAGCATGGTCTTTTCATCGATATGGGCGCCTTTCTTCACCGTACATCCCTTATTGGCAATTCTACCGTAAAATCATCGACCCTTCACGGTCCGTTGTCGACTGAACGCCGATTATCGTATCCGCCCCGACAGCTCTACTTAATAAAACAATCCTGAAAGAAAAAGTTGCCATGTTTTTTAAAAATATTTCATAAAAAGCCGAGTTTTTTCAAGTGATTGCCGAGATCTTCGATTACACCGGCAAGTTTCCTTCTTGCTGTTCTCTCCGACATTCCGAGGGTTGAGGCGATCTGTGCGATGCTCATGCCGGATTCCTTGTTCATTATGAAGATCGATCTGGCCACACTATCCGTGGATTGAATACGATCATATATCTCCCGGTTCAGCTCGTCGAGCTCGAACGCTCCTTCCATATAATTCGCATCGGTTACGCTGCTGTCTTCCTCAAGAGTGGCCGGCGTTATCCTTCGGTCTCTCTTGATGTGATTGATAACGAGATTATGGGCGGTCCGGTAGAGGAATGAACGGATATTGACGTCGGCCAGGTCGTATTTAATGGAATATTTGATCAGGTTTTCAAAACAGTCGTGAAGGATATCTTCCGACGACTCGTGCGAATGGACGAACCTGTAGATATAAACAAATAGTTCTTTTTTGCATAAAGCATAAACCTCACACAGCCGTGATTCAGTCAGCATGTTTTTAGGGAAATTATGTCCGAAAGTTCAGTCTCGATTGTTATACAATGTATAGAACCGCAGGTTCTATTATTTTAACAATCAAAAAAGGAGTTCCATATGAAAAAATTTCTTAGCCTTCTGGTTGCCATCGCCTTTGTCGTGTCGACCACCGCGTTTGCGGCCGATGCGCCCAAAAAGAACGCCGCCGGCAAAGTGATGAAAGTCGAAGAGAAGAAGGCGGACGAGAAGGCTGCGAAGAAGGATGAGAAGAAAGCCGCTACGAAGAAAGCCGACGACAAGGCCGTAAAGAAGCACGAGAAGAAAGCCGCCAAATAGGATAAATATATATTGCAATTACATTGCAGTTTATAGTAGACTTGTGGCTGGTCTTAAGAATATCGGCTTTTCCTCCCGTCAAAGCGGGGGGAAAAGCTTTGCGTTTCACGGGATGCCGTTTCTATGGCAAGGGTCTCATAAATACTAAAAAACAAGGAGATTCACATGAAGAAGTTTGCAAGTCTTATCGTACTGGTTTTCGCGCTCGGACTGGTTTTCACCAGCTGCGCAAAGAAGGAAGAGGCTGTTGATCCCGCCGCGACCGCAACCGAGGAGACGAAGGACGCAACCGCCGTTGCCGACGCCGCGAAGGATGCCGCTCCCGCGAAGGACGCTCTTAAAGACACCGCCAAGGGCGTTGCGAAAGACGCCGCTACCAAGAAGGGCTCCGACATGCTGAAGAAGTAAATTCTTTCCTTAATCAGCAAATTGAAAAAGGAATATCCGCTGATGCGGGTATTCCTTTTTCTTTGCCGGAATTGAGGTGTGTCGATTTTACTTGTTGAAGATCAGAAGGGTCTGATGGTAGCCTGTGATGTCTTTCCATCGGATGATGTGGGGGGATGCCGGCCATACGATCTCGATCCTTGGTGCGGCAGAACCGGATGCCTTTATAATCTCCCGCCTTCGTTGTGGAAGCTTGAGGAATCGCATGAAATTTTATGACCGAAAATTCGCCGTAGAGTACGACCGTAGACTGGCCGCGGAGGGATATCCCGGCAGGCTGCTCGAGCGCGTCGAACACGAGCTCGGCGGGGCGAGGAGCGTTATCGACGTCGGCGCGGGATCCGGTTTCTTCGCCATCCCGCTCGCCGCCCGGGGGTTTCTCATCGAGGCCGTCGAGCCCTCGAAGTACATGCTTGACATACTGAGGGGAAAACTCGATGAAACGACGGCACCGCGCATTCGGATACACCAGACCGTCTGGGAGGAATGGTCGGGCGAAAAGTGCGACGCGCTTATCTGTCTGCATTCACTCTATCCGATCCCCGACCCCCGCGCGGCCATAGAGAAGATGATTAAATCCGCCGCACGGCGCATCCTCCTCGTGCGAAGCGACGAGGGATCGCGCAATCTGACCGGCATACTCCGCGAGGAGACGGGCAGGGCGCGCGATCCGGGTATTTTCGTCAGGCTGGTCGAGGAGACGCTTCGCGAGCTCGGGGTCCGGTATTCAACGGCGATCGTCGAACAGCGGCGCACCGGCGTTTTCCACGATCTCGATGGCGAGGCGCGGTACTATTGCGGGCATCTCGGCCTGAAGCATGATCAGTTTGAAAAAATCAGGACGATCATCGAGGAGCACGCGGTGCGTCGCGGCGATCGCTACGAGTTCGAGGGGATATATCGTGATGTTTTGCTAATCTTCTAATAGCCGGTGATTCCGTGCATTCAGGCCGTAGCGTTTTTCGGATTGTTGCGGGAAATTGGCCTTCCCGGCGGAGGTTGATGACGCCGGGAAAAGCGTTACCAGCAGAAAGACTGCGATGATGCGTATCAGCGTTGTAACACCTCCGGTGTTTCGCGTTCAACCAGGTGCAGCGCGGCAAACAGCCTTCCGGGATCGAGTACGTACAGCTTTTCGTCGTGTTCCACCAGTGCCGAGGCGAGCGCCTGACCGGCGAGCCTCCATCCGAAAGGAAGCGTGCGCGGAGTGTCCGCTCCGCGCGGAAGCGCGCGGAGGGTGTCCCCTTCGTCGTAGAGCAATCCCTCCGGGAACAGTGCCATATCGGAGAGACGCGACAGTTTCAGGAGCGCGCGCGTCGATCTGCCGTCGAGTGACATCTCGGTCACCGTCCATGCCCCCGGCGCGCCGGTAACGCAGCTAAGGCCGTTTGCCGAAAAGGAGAGCCTCGTCGAGGCTACCTGTCTGTTCCTGAAGATGACCGAGGGTCCGGCCGAGGCGACGAGGCTCATGTTGTAGCGGCCGGCGATTCCGACGACGACGAGAACGCGTTTCCCGGCCGGCACGAGCGCCGCCCGGTACAATCCTCCCTGAAACGGCGGAGGGAACTTCTCTCCCGCCAGGAAGGGGGAGGTGCTGTCGCCCGTGCGCGAGTAGCGGTACAGGCCGTTGCCGGTAAGAAAGAGTATG
>JADFDB010000026.1 GCA_018263175.1 Spirochaetota bacterium | reverse complement strand
CGTCGTCCCGGTGTTAATAGGCCGCGCATCCGTGGTGGAGTGTCTCTACGGCGACCTCGCCGCCGGCTATCTGGCCATCGATCCCGGACGCTGTTCGCCGGATGATTTTCAAACCGGCAGGAGGTATCTCGCGGATGTCCGTGGGGACTGGGAGGAGCCCGTCCCCGGAAGAGGAAGCGTGGCAACCGGCGCCGAGTCGAAGGCGTATATCGACGCCGGAATAGCGCTGTGGAAGCGCGGGGTCATCGACGCGCTGGTTACGGGTCCCGTAAACAAGGGATTCATCGAAAAAACCGGATGCAGCTTCACCGGCCACACCGAATACATCGCGGCCTCCATCGGGGAGGCGGCTCCGCGCATGCTCATGTTCTCCCGCGATTACCGGGTGCTCCTCGTAACCACGCATATACCCCTGGCCTCGGTGGCCGGGGCGGTCGGCGCGGAGGGCATACTCGGCACCATTCGTGCGGGAAGGGACGCGATTGCGTCAATCGATGAACGCGAGCCCCGTATCGTGGTCGCGGGACTGGACCCTCACTGCGGAGACGACGGGGCGATCGGCGATTTCGATACCGGGGTGACCGCGGAGGCCGTGAAAGCCGCCCGGTCCGAAGGGATCGATGTGGAAGGGCCGTTTGCCGCGGACACGCTCTTTCTTCCCGACCGCTGGCGGCGGTACAATCTTGCCATTGCACAGTACCATGACCAGGGGCTGATCCCGTTCAAGATGCTCGCGTTCGATACCGGCGTCAATATCACCATCGGACTTTCCATAACACGCACATCGCCGGACCACGGGACCGCGTACGACATCGCCGGCAGACGCATCGCGGCGGATCAAAGCGCGCTCGAGGCGATGAAGGTGGCCTGCCGGCTCGCCGCGCGGAAACTTCGCTAAGGCCTGGGCGTGAAACCGGTCCCGAACCCGGCGTCCGAGAGCTTTGCGGCGATTTTGCGGGCCGCGTTATCGAGCAGCCGCTCCTCCCCCTCGGCGGAGGCCTCGGCGAACAGCACCTGTTCGGTCTTCCCGGATTTCCTGATCCTGATCAGCACGGCGATGTTCATGCTCTCTTCGATGTTTTGTACCGGCACTTGTTCATCGCCGCTGTAGAGAAAAAGCTCCCTGCCGCGCGAATGGCCGTAGACGCAGAGTTCGATGGTCCGATCGGGCCCGGCGCGCATGCCGGCGAAATATGGCTCCAGGGCCCCGACGAATCCGGGCGTATCGATGCTTATCCCCGGCATGACGGTGATGACAGGGGTCAAGCGGCCGGGATTTTCGCGAAGGATGGTATGAGCGCAGGCCGAGCAGGCGGCAAGCAGCAGCAGGCCGAGCGCCGCCGGTAAAAATGTCCTCCCGGCGGAGAGACTGTGGTGCGAAGGATGGATTTTACGCCTTTCCTGGGTTTGCGGCATGGCTTTCACTGCCCGAATTCCTCATAAAGACTTGTTTCATATCCTGCAGATATCGGGTTTCTCCCGCCGCAGGCGGGGGGAAACCGCTTTAGTTCCCGGTTATGCAAAAACTCTGTTTTAGTCGTATGCAGGTAAACATAAATGGCTTAATTGCGCCATGCTATCTACCGATAGTGGATATTGTAAAGTTTTTTAGAAAGACACGGCTGACCACCCAATGGAAAAAGCGCTTCTCGTCAAATCGATCTTTTTCTTCATCGCCCTCTGGGGCCTGACAACGGTATTCCTCTGGTTTCGCCCGCGCATAGAATTTTTCTGGAAAATCGTAGCAACGCTTATTTTCGGATTCTACGTGTGGTTTTTCTGGAAGGAAATAGCGGGAGGGTATGCCGCTTTCACCGCGGCATGGTATCCGATGACGGTAGATTTTCTTAAAGAGCTTGTGGCGCTCGCGTTCGTTAACCTCTTTTTCTTCTGGCCGCTTGCCCTCGTGATCGTTTTTTACAAGGCCGACGAGATGGGGGCCGAGCGCCTGTTGAAGCTGATGTGCCTCATTACGCTTGTGCTCTGGGTGGTTTTTGTGGCGTACGTCTATTATGACAAGGGTATCGATAAATTTCTCTATCAGAATCTGCGAGAGATGATACCCGATGCCAGGTAAGCCCGCGGTGTTTTTCGCCTGCATTCTCGCCCTGAGTTTCGTTCCTGCCATTCATGCGCGGCCCAATTCGACGGCCGCGTATAAATCCGCCGAAAGCATCGCCATGAGTGGCGATGTCGACGGCGCCATAGCGGCTTTCCGGAAAACACTCGCGATAAACCCCCATTACGCGCTCGCGCATTATGGCCTGGGGAAAGCCTGCCTTTACCGCGAGGGAATGCTTAAAGAAGCGATACTGCACCTGGAGGAATCGGTCGATCTCGATAAAGGCCTGGCCAGGGGCTATTTTTATCTGGGTATCGCCTGTATGCTGGCAAAACGGTACGGTCAATCGCTCAATGCTTTTCGAGAGGCGTATAAACTGGACAGGGACCTCGTGGAGGCCCTCTATAACATGTCGGTGGTGTACGATCTGACGAAACAGAGTAACAACGCATTCAAAGCCTACGAGCGCTATCTGCTCGAGAAAAATAAGCGGGATTCGGATATTCTCTTTTAGCGGGAATACAAAACGAGGCGGACGCGAAAGCGTCCGCCTCGTCTGTCAGCGGGGTCTGCTATTCCGTTACGGTCTCGATGATCGACTGCGGCGGTATGATGTCGACAAACACTGAAAGGATGGTGCTGTTGGACATGTTGCCCAGTTTGTCGATCGCTTTGGCTTCGATCAGGTGGTCGCCGTTGGTCGTGAAGGCGATCGGCTCTTTATATGCCATAAAATCACCCTTGCCGTCCACGCGAACCAGGATGGATGCCACACCGGACTCGTTGTCCTCGGCGGCGACCGCGTATTTATAGTCCACCGAAGCGATGGCCTTGGAGTCCTTCATGACGAGTTCCTTGTCGGGGCTAACGGTCACTTTCGGCGCGATGTTGTCGATGAAGAGCTTTACCGAGGTCTCCCGAAGTTCGATTTCCTTGCCGTCGGCATCGTCGATAACTTTAAGAGAAAACATCTCCGACAGGTTGGCAACGCGGTCGAGCGATTTGGCTTTCAGTTCGACCTCTCCGTCGTTGATGATGTTGAAGGGTGCCACATAGTCCAAATAATCGCGGCCGTTTATGGTGTACTGGGTCGTATCGATACCGGAGAGGGCGTCCTTCGCCACTACCGTGAAGTTGACGGTCTTGGTACTGTAGAGTTTGTCGCCGATTTTAACAACGGGTCTTCCGGCAATAACCATAATATCCGGTGCGGTATTGTCGATGGTGATACGGAAGGTCTTTTCATCCTCTTTGTTGCCGAGCTTGTCGGTTCCAAAGAAGGTAATGATGTGCTTGCCTTCCGCGTCGATGACAAAAGGCACCTGGTAAAGCGCAAGAGCCCCGTCGTCAACACGGTACTCGATCTTGTCGGTCATCACGTTGTCTTTGGTGGTGAGCTTGAAAAGGACTTTCGAGTTGGCGTAGGTTGTGACGCCGTCGTAGTACGTTTTCGCCTGGAGGGCGCTGATCGCGGAAGACTTCACGGCGTCCTTTGCCACGACCTCGTCCCCGGCCATGTCTTCGGTCTTTTTCTCCTCGGTCGCCGCCGGCCGGTCCTGCGAGAAGGACAACGATGACACGAAAAGGGCGAAACTCAGGCAGAGAATCAATATGGTAAACCTTTTTAGCATAACGACCTCCGTTTTTATTAATACGTTTGTATTGGATGCATGAAAGTACAGAGCGTTAAGGCTGTGTACCTGACGATTAGTGCACGGTGATTGATTGCCCTTTCAGCACCGAACGGCTCTGTCGGGCCGCGCAGTACCGATCCGAGAGTTGATAGCCACAGATTGAGCACCACAGACTAATCAGGCCGCATCCTACGCGGCATTTTTCCTGTTGTCAATAGATATTTACGGCAATTTCGCGTAATTTTGGCGGGTTTTTAAAGCGGTCGGAAACCCGGCCTCCGCTGTGGGGGCTCGGGTTTGGCGGGGTCGGTTTGTTTATAATTTCGGGCGGGTGCGTGCGAACGTGAAATACAGGCTGAATGCGGCGACGATTATCGTATGGTTGATGGTGGCATTCTCAATTAACGCCGGTATCAGGTCTCTTTCGTACAGCTCCACGCCGATGTCCTCCGCCGCGTCGAGGTCCTGGGCGTTCGTCTTTTTACAGCCGGTCGCAAGGTAAAAATATATGTAATTGTTGAGTATGGCCGGATTTGCGGAGAGGCGCTTGAGCAGAACGATGTCGCCGGCGGTGTAGCCGGTTTCTTCCCTGAGCTCGCGGATGGCGGCGGCCAGGGGCTCTTCGCCGGTATTGATGAGTCCCGCCGGTGTTTCGAGCGTACACTCGTCGGTGCCGAGACGATGCTGGCGGACCATGATAAACCTGTCATCGTCCGTCAGGGCCACGACGTTTATCCAGTCGGGCGTGTTCAGGACATAAAAAGGATGCTCTATGTTTTTAACGGGATGCCGGCACTGGAGTTTTTGAATGGAGAAAACGCCGGTCGAGATTACGTTGGCGCGATCGAGTATCTCCCATTTTTTCATCGGTCCCCCATTCTGGTACGGCCTGTCGGCAAAGCGGTCGGGTCTCATAACGGTCGCCGTCAGCCCGCGATGAGGCGGTAAACGCCGAAATACAGGATGATCACCGCGAGCGTGAGCGGCGAAACATACTTGATCGTAATGGCCCACAGTTTTTCAATAAAAGCGTTTTTGGTATCACTGTCGAGCTCGTGCATGGTTTTTTCGAGGCCGTATTTCCAGCCGAGGCAGAGCGCGATTAAAAGGCCCCCGACGGGCAGCATGTAGAAGGTGGTGAGCTTGTCCATGAAATCGAAATAGGTGTTGCCGAAAAACGGACGGAATTCGGAGAGAACGCCGAACGAAAGCGCCGCCGGAATTCCGAGTATGAAGATCGCACTTCCACATATCAGCACGGCCTTTTTTCTGCTCCAGCCCTTTTCGTCGGTAATGTAGGCGACGACCACTTCGACAAGCGAAATCGCCGACGTGAGCGCGGCAATAAAGAGCAGGAGGAAGAAGAGTGTCGCGAAAACAGTTCCGTAGCTCATCTTTGAAAAGACGACCGGCAGGATGTTGAATGTTAGCCCAGGCCCTTTATCGGGGGTCATGCCTACGGCGAAAAGCGCCGGGAAAATGGCGAGCCCGGAGAGAAGGGCCGCAAGCGTGTCGAATACGACGATCTGCAGGGAGGAGCCGAGCACCTTTTCCTTTCGTGACAGGTAGCTCCCGTACGTTATCATTGCACCCATCCCCAGGCTCAGGCTGAAGAAACATTGCCCCATGGCCTCAATGACCGTTTTGAACCCGATTTTCGAGAAGTCGGGCTTGAGAAAAAAAGCGAGGCCGTCGAGCGCTCCGTCGAGGCTCAGCCCCTTGATGATGAGAACGAGGAGTATGAAAAAAAGCAGGGGGAGCAGCACCTTGTTATATCTCTCGATGCCGTTTTTAATACCGCGTATAACGATGTACATCGTTGCGGACATAAAAAGGAAGTGATACACGATCGCCTCGACCGGGTTTCGGACGAAATTATCGAATATCAGCTCGGCAGCGGCGACATCTTCGATCGAGTCGAACGCCCCGGATACGCTTTTGACGATGTAGCCGAGGGTCCAGCCGCCCACCACGCTGTAAAAGGTCATGATAAAGAATCCCGAAAGAACGCCAAGGTAGCCGACATACTCCCACCGGCTTCCGGCGCCGATTATCCGGAGGGCGCCGACGGGGTCCTTCTCGGTATGCCGGCCGATCACGATTTCGGCGATCATTATGGGCAGGCCGACGACAAGGATGCAGGCGAGGTAGATCAGGACGAACGCGCCGCCGCCGTTCTCACCGGCCAGATAGGGGAATTTCCATATATTGCCCAGGCCGATCGAGGAGCCGACTGCGGCAAGAAGAAATCCGAGTTTCGAGCCCCATTGCTCTCTGGTGGAAGCAACGCTCATGATCTGTCCTCTCTGTCAGTAATTTTCGTGGTGGGAATGCGCGTCGAGATTGTCCTGCCACAGGTATTTACGGGTTTCCTCAACGATGACGCCGCTTAACAGGAGCAGCGACACGAGGTTGGGAATGGCCATCATCGCATTCATCGAGTCGGCGAGGTCCCAGACGAGCGGAAGCGTTGCGACCGAGCCCACCATGACGCCGAGGACCCACAGATAGCGATATGGGCGTATCGCCCGTTTCCCCATCAGGTACTCGACGGCGCGCTCACCGTAATACGACCATCCGAGGATTGTCGAAAAAACAAACGTCAGCAGGCCGACGGTAAGCAGCACGGGGCCCACGACCGGGATTTTCGCGAAGGCCGATTTGGTCAGAGCGGCGCCGGTGAGACCGCCAAGATCGGTGGGGTTCAGGATGATCTCGCTCACCAGCACCAGGCCCGTCAACGCGCACACCACCACGGTGTCCCAGAAGGTCCCCGTGGCGGAGACAAGCGCCTGCTTGATGGGGTTGCGGGTCTGGGCCGCGGCGGCGACTATCGGGGCCGATCCGAGCCCGGATTCGTTCGAGAAAAGTCCTCTGGCTATGCCGTAGCGAGCGGCCATCATCATCGTTGCGCCGGCAAAGCCACCGCCTGCCGCCTGAGCGGTGAATGCGGATTTGATGATGAGGGCGATTGTTTCGGGAATGACGCTGTAATTGATGAAGAGGATGGTGGCACATCCTATAATATAAAAAAATGCCATGAAGGGAACCAGTTTTTCGCATACGCTCGCTATGGATTTGATGCCGCCGAGTATGACGATGCCGACAAGAACGCTCATTATGGAGCCGGTGATCCACGGCGAGATCGCGAAGGTCTCCTCCACCATCGCGGCGATGGAGTTGGCCTGTACGGTGTTGCCGATGCCGAAGGCCGCGATCGCGGTAAAGAAGCAGAACAATAGCGCGAGCCAGCGGGCGTTAAGGCCCCGTTCGAGCGCGTACATGGGCCCGCCGAGCATGGTTCCGTCCGAGGTTTTGACGCGATATTTAACGGCGAGTACCGCCTCCGCATACTTGGTCGACATGCCGAAAACGCCGGTAAGCCAGCACCACAGGACGGCGCCGGGTCCGCCGAGCGCCACAGCGGTCGCGACCCCGACGATATTGCCGGTGCCGATGGTGGCGGCAAGGGCCGTTGTGAGTGCGCCGAAGTGGCTTACGTCCCCGTGGCCGTCGGAGTCCCTGGCGAAAGAAAGACGGATCCCGAGGCCGGTATAGCGCTGAATGAAGCGGAGCCGTATGGTCAGGAAGATGTGCGTTCCGAACAGCAGTATGAGCATGGGCGGTCCCCACAGATAGCCATTGGTCGATTTGATGAACTCGTGGAATTCCTGCATGTTCCCTCCGAAGCGCCTGGACTTTCGGATACTGCGAAGAGTCTTTCAGCGCCGGGCTGAAGGCTTCGACCGCCGCGTTGCCGACTGGTGAGGCGGCCGGCACCCTGCGGCCGTACAACAAGTCGACCGATTCGACGGAATCGCAACAATGGATTCTGATGTCCGAGAGGGGAGTGTCAAGTAAATAATAAGGGGAGGTGTGCCGGATGCGCGCGACGCCCATCCGGTCGCGCGGCCGGATGGGGATGAGGCGAGTGCGATTATACGCGGGTGCGGGCGCGGTACGATTTGATGACGAGTACGGCAACCCCGAGCGAGAGAAGCATCAGTAAAATGTCGCCCGTGGCGAGCATGTAGTTTTTTTTGGGGAGGTACTCCTTCGTGAGTATGACCACAAGCGAAGCGATGGTCGTGATGAACATGAAGATGCCGGGGATGAGCGCGAACAGGTGTTTTTTCCCCCGCTTCAAAAGCCACATACTTACGGTAATGAGCGTGAGCGCCGCCAGGAGCTGGTTCGCCGAGCCGAAGAGCGCCCAGAGCTGCTTGAAGGCGTTGAAATAGGCGAGGATGAACATGAGCGCGACGCACAGGAACGAGTTGAACAGGTAGGTGCGCAGGATTTTTGGCACGTTTTTAAACAGCATGCGCCAGAGCTCTTCGAGCAGATACCGGTTGAGACGAACCGCGGTATCGAGCGTGGTGACGACAAAGCCCTCGACCATGAGTATGCCGAACACGGCACCATAGATGATCGGCAGGCCGAAGGAATTATAGAGGAGCCCTCCCATGCCGAGCGCGAAGGCGAGGATGGGGTTCGATTTAACGGCCGGATCGACGGGGAACACGATCGATTCGAGCTTTTCGAACTGAAGGCCGTAACCGACGGCGATTACGACACCGATGGCGAGCAGGGCCTCGAGCAGCATCCCGCCGTAGCCGACGACCCGGGCGTCGGGCTTCTCTTTCGATATCTGTTTGGCGGTCGTGCCGCCGGCGACGAGCGCGTGGAAGCCGCTGATGGCGCCGCAGGCGACGGTGATGAAGAGTATGGGCCAGACATAGCCGAGGTGGATGTTCCCGCTCGAGATATTGGACAGCGGTGCGTTGATGGTCGCGCCGCCCGCACCGAGCACGACCGTACCCGCGAGCATTCCGATGATTCCGCCATAGAGCAGGAAGGAGTTGGTGAAGTCGCGCGGCTGAAGCACGAGCCAGACCGGTATTCCCGCGGCGAGGAGGGTGTACAGCGAGAGAATCGTCATCCATATCGTTGAATCGATTTTGATGGGGTATGCGAGCCCGACCTCTATGGAAACGGCGCAGATGACCAGCGCGAGCGCCGAGACCGCCAGCGTGTTGGCCTCTTTTTTATACAATAAAAAGCCGAGCAGGGGGGCACAGCAGGTGATGATGATGACCGAGGTCGAGGCGATGCCTCCGACGACCGCGTAGGTTATGCCGTCCTCGACGATCGTTTGAATCTGGGTCGTTGCGACGCCGAAATGTTCGAGCGGATACTTCGACGAGAGGGCGGTGGTCGTGAGCGTGAGGAACACCGAAGTGACCATGAGCAGCATGATGACCGTAAAGCTGATAAAAAGCAGAAAGCCGGTTCTGCCGAATGTTTTTTCGGCGATCTCGGCGATTGAGCGTCCCTTTTCCCTGATGGAGGCGAGAAGCGCCGTGAAGTCATGTACCGCGCCGAAGAAAATCGTACCGACGACGATCCAGAGCCATACGGGCAGAAAGCCGAAGATCAGCGCGACCGTGGGTCCGATGATCGGCCCGCCCCCGGCGATGGAGGCGAAGTGGTGCCCGAAGATCACGAAGCGCCGCGTAGGGACGTAATCGACGCCGTCGTTGATCTCGACGGCGGGGGTAACGTGACTGCCGTCGACGTCGAACAGCTTTTCAATGTATGGGGCGTACAGGCGATACCCGAGGTACAGAATCACGACGGAAATGATGAGGATCGCTAAAATATTCATGGCAGGCCTCTCGGCGCAGTATCGAACGATCGGACAACGCAAGGATGATTTTACTATACTGAGACTTGTTGCGAATCCCGGGAAAACCGACCGTAGTTGCAGGTTACGGAACAACTCTATGGTTCGTCAAGAATAATTGAAATAGGTAAAATGTGTTGACAGGCAATTCGACAATCTGAATATAATTCATTAAATGAACGATATTCTTTTAAGCGTATGACGGGAGGATCTATGGCTGTATTTGCCGGAATGCTTCTCTTCTATTTGCTTTTCCCCGTAGTGGCGATTCAACTCTGCAAGCGTTTCTCGTCTATCGACAAGTTAGGCGCGGTAGTGGTCTGTTACATCGCCGGAATAATCGTAGGTAACATCGGTGTAATCCCGCACGATTTCGCCAAGGTGCAGCAGCCGCTGATGCTCATAAATATCTCGCTCGCGCTGCCGCTCATGTTCTTTTCGCTGGATATACGGCGATGGACCCGCCTGGCCGGTAAATCCCTGCTCTCTTTCGCGTCGCAGACGGTCGCCATCACCATAGTGGCCGTGGCCGGGTTTTTCATCTTTCGCGCGGTCGTGGGACAGGAAACGTGGAAGCTCGCGGGCATGTTCGTCGGTGTGTACACGGGAGGTACGGTAAACCTCGGAGCGATCGCGACGGCGCTCCAGACGGACCAGACGCTCTATATCGCGGCCCATACCTCCGACGTGGTCGTCTCGTCCGTGTACCTGCTCTTCCTCATGACGCTGGGGCAGCGGTTTTTTCTTAAATTTCTACCCCCCTTTAAGAAGGCGGAGAACGCTGAAGCGGCTGCGTCCTTCAGCTTCGATTCGTATGATGGGATATTCTCCCGGCCCGTCTTCGTGCCGCTTCTCGGCGCTCTGGGGCTCGCGCTTGGAATCTTTATCGCGGGCGGCCTGTCGTTTCTTGTGTTTAACGAGGATACGGCCTTCGTCATCGCGATACTCGTCATCTGCACGCTCGGGATCGTCCTTTCATTCATTCCCGCCGTGCGGAATATCAAAATGACCTATCAGGCGGGCAATTACTTCATATTGATTTTCAGCCTCGTGGTGAGCTCCATGGCCGACATGAACAAGCTGGTGTCGACGGCGCCGATAATGCTCGTCTATGTAAGCTTCACGGTTCTGGCCTGTCTGCTGTTGCATGTGTTGTTTGCAAAGGTCTTTAAAATCGATGCCGATACGGTCATCATCACCTCGGTTGCGGGCATCTGCTCTCCGCCGCTCGTCCCGATGGTGGCATCGGCGCTCAAGAACCGCGAGATTGTGATTACGGGCGTGGTCACCGGCATCATCGGCTGGGTGGTCGGCACCTACCTCGGAATCGCGGTAGCGTATATCCTTCGCAGCTTCCCGTTATAATGCTTTGACCGGGGATTCCTTCGGCGTGGACTATCCGCGCCGCGGGCCTCCCTTCGTTCTTCCCGCCGCGAGCGGCCCGGAAAGATAGATTCGTGCGTGAATCACCGGGCCCCGCCTGTGCCGGCTCCGGCTGCGCGGCTTCTGTCATTCGATGGCCATCTCGATGAAAACGGGAATGCCGGCTTGCGGGGAGCTGTGCGGGTATTTCCTTCGTATATCCGGCACCGGGGATGTGGTGATGCACGGGCCTCCAGGCCGGGAATGCGCAAATATTTGCGCTTTTTATGGAAAAACATTTGCGCCCGGAGAACCGCGAACAGTACTGTGCAGGATGTCGCGCCATTGAGAATAAAGCAGAGGTTCCCGTGTTCGAGATTCAGTCGCTCGTGAATTTTTACGAATTGTACGGCTATATCGCCGTGTTCGGCGTGCTCATCCTGTGCGGTTTCGGCCTGCCCGTTCCCGAGGATATATCGCTTGTGGCGGGCGGCATCATCTCAGGGCTCGGATACACCAACGTGCACCTTATGACCATAGTCGCGATGGCGGGCGTGCTCATCGGCGACACCACCGTGTACAACCTGGGCAGGATATTCGGCGAGCGCTTCCTTCGTTTGAAATTCGTCGCGCGGATTCTCACGCCCGAACGCTATGCGGTGGTCAAGCGGCGATTCGACCGGCACGGTCGATGGGTCATCTTCGCGGCCCGCTTCATGCCCGGCCTGCGCACGCCGATATTCGCGACGGCCGGCATCACGCGCTTCGTCGGTTTTCCCCGGTTTATTGCGATCGACGGTTCCGCCGCGCTCATCAGCGTTCCCTTCTGGGTGTATCTGGGGTACTTCGGCGCGCACGAGCGCGACATGCTCGTGAGATGGATAACGAGGAGCCAGTTCGGGGCGCTTGCCCTCGTGGCGGTCATTGTCGTGACGGTCTTCATAAGCGCCTACGTGCGGCGGAGGATAAAGGCCACGGCCGGGCTCAACGGTAACGGAAATGGAAATAACGACGCCGCCGCTCCACCGATCGAAAAGTGAGGTGCGGAAGCGCCCGGCTCCTACCAGCGGTTGTAATGGACGCGCGAGGGGTCGTAGCGGCCCGCGGGAGGCTTCTCCTCGGCCGGATGACCTATGGGGATGAGTGAGAAGGGGATGATGTGGTCCGGCAGGCCGAGCAGGGCTTTCAGTCCCTTCACGCGTTCTTCGCGCGGATACACTCCGAGCCATACCGCGCCCAGGCCGAGGGCGGTTACGGCCACAAGCATATTTTCCGTGGCCGCGGCGCAATCCTGTATCCAGAACCCCTGACGCTTCTCGGCCGAGAGGTCGCCGCACACGAGGATGGCGACCGGGGCTTCGCGTATCATCGATGAATGGGGGTGATGCTCCGGTACCGCGTCGAGTACGGCGCGGTCGTCGAGTACGATGAAATGCCAGGGCTGCTGGTTTCCGGCCGAGGGTGCGGCCATGCCGGCCTCGAGGACCATCCGTATCGGCTCGGACCCGATCGCTTCACCCGTGTATCGGCGTATGCTTCGCCGCGAAAGTATCGATTTGAGCGTTTCCATGATTCCGCCTCGTCCGATAGTTACTTGTGGAAGAACAACATCCCGCATCACGTTTTCCGGCCATGCGACAACTCGCTGAATGTAATAATAAGACGAAGTCGTCGATTCCGCAAGCATTATGCCGCCGCCCTGATGATTTAACGCGATGCCGGGATCATCCCGGAACGGTCATGCAGGATGTTTCGGTATTTATGGGCCGGTGAAAGGTGATATGGCCTAAAAATGCGCGAAGCCCCGATCGCAATATGTCGAAAAGACTATGAGCGGGCATATTTCACCCGGCAGGCAAAAAATGCAACGAAGATCACCCATTACCGCCGCTCAGGCGGCGCTCCTCTCGCTCGTGGTAACCGCCATGCTCGTGGGATGGGTGTCCGTTCCGGGGAGGGCTTCGCTGGAATCGCTGGTCCAGCCGCTTAAGTGCCGTTGCTGCGATATAATGGTCATCTACGGGACCAGAATCATCGAGTCCCGTGCGCATATAGTGAAAAAAATCAAGACCCGCTCGTACGGAATAGCGTGGTCTGAAGGCGAACTTCCGGCGCTTTCCGATTACCGCGGTACGAATGAGGCGGTATCTCCCGCCGGGCCCGTTCCGGTTATCGCAGCATACGGGCCGCGAACAGAGAACCCGCCGCCCGAAAGCCCGCTGATAAAGAGGGGACCGCCCGCGGTCCGCGAGACCGCCCATCGTTCGTCGATGGACATTCCGGATTCCCGCCGGAAGCCGAAGGAGCGCCTGTCGCCAGAGCCGCGCATGCCGGGGCCGAAGCCTCCGCACATCGGAGTGCTGCCGCCGGTTCCGCCCGGGGTCTGGAAGCACGGTTCACGGGAACGTCCGCGCGTCGCGCTCAGTTTCGATTCGGGGGACCTCGGCGCGGGCCGCGACGGCTGTAACCGCCTGATCGACCATCTCATTGCCGACAAAACACCCGCGACCTTCTTTCTTACCGGACGGTTCGCGGAAGGCTACCCGGATATTGTGCGCAGGCTCGGGAGCGTCCGCCATTTCGAGCTCGGAAACCACTCGTACGCGCACCCCGATCTGACCGGCAGGAAGCCGGGATCGGTCGCCGATGAGATCATGCGCGCGCAACGGGCGATTTATGCGCTCACGGGCAGGCAGGGGAGGCTTTTCAGGCCGCCGTTCGGCAAGGTGGATGCCGTGGTGAAGGAGGTGGCGGCCCGCCACGGGCTGTACACCGTATTGTGGGATGTTGCGGCCGACGACTATCGCAGGGAGGTTACGAGCGAACAGGTGGCAAGGGCCGTGCTTGGCGGCGCGCGCAACGGGTCCATCGTGCTCCTTCACATGCACGGTAACGGCAGCGCCTCATGCGAAGCGCTGCCCGCCATCATCACCGGACTGCGCGGCCGTGGGTTTGAGCTCGTGACGGTCTCGTCTCTTATCGCCGGCGGGGGGGTGGAGTAAAGAAAAACGGGCACAATACGCGTGCCCGTCATATATAAAGAGAAAGTGGTCTATGGATCAGTATGGTAAACTCATTGCATGGCCCGAGAAGGTCGGGTACCACCCGGTTTCCCCGGGATCAGCAATAATTCCAGTACCAATTCATAGTAGTCATTATACTTTTATATACAAATTAAATCAAAAGAAAAATTATATTTTGTAAAATATTTTTCAGGATCGGGATGGATAAAGACGCGCTGTTCAGTGGCATCAACGAGGGTATCGCAGCCGAGCGCAGCCGTGCCTTCAGGGTCAATCTGCGCAAAAACCTGCCCTATATCAGGCGCTTCGGCGGGCTCGAACGGGTCGTAGGGCTTCTCTCGGGGAAGCATGCCGTCGTCGTCGGCGCGGGCCCCTCGCTCGAAAACGGGGTCAGAGCACTTAAAAAATACGGGGGCAGGCGCGAGCTCGTCATCATCGCGGCCGACATGGCGCTTCGACCCCTCGTAAAACGGGGGATCCGGCCGGCCTTCGTCATCTCATGCGAAACGACCCCGACGGGATTTTTCGACGGCATCAAGACATCCGCGATGCACCTCCTGGCGTTCAGCTGCATGGCGCACAGTACGCTCAGGGCCTGGAGCGGGGACGTCTCGTTTTACAACTGGATGCTCCGCGGCGAGCCCTACGACGCGCTCTGGAGGGAGGCCGGCGAGGACCTGGGATTCGTGGCCACCGGGAGCATCGTGACCACGCAGGCGGTTTCGCTTGTCCTGGGCTGTCCAATCGGAACGCTCGCCCTGGCGGGCAACGATCTTGCCTTTTACCGGTCCCTCTATCTGCGCGGAACGCTTCGACACGCGCGGTATATGGAAGCCTGCGGCCGGTTCGCCGCGCCCGAAACCATGGAGCTCTCCGCGATTCGGCGTGCACGCCGGTATGTGATCGACAGGAACGGCAGGACATATTTCACCAACGGCCAGTTTCTCGCGGCGAAGATGTGGCTTGAGGACTTATTGCCCCGCCAGAGCCTGCCGATAATTGATAGCAGTGAGCCAGGCTGTTCGGAAAGGGCGGTCCGGAAAGCCCCTCTCGAGGAGCACCTGAGACTTTTCGACAGAAGGCCAAGGAGGTGAGATGATACGCGTTCACCGCTTAAACGGGGAGGAATTCATTCTGAACCCCAATCACATCGAAATCGTCGAAGCGCGGCCCGATACGGTCATCACCCTTACCAATGAACACAAATATGTGGTCTCGGAACCCGCCGACGATATTCTGAAAATGATACGCGCGTACCACCGCGCGCTGTTCGCCGGGGATGCCGAATGACCGGTTTGGGGCCGGGGAGCGTTTGTAAAATAAATGCGCCGCGGGCGGTTCGCATACTTGAATAATTAAACGAAAAGGCCGATAAACAAGAGAGGATGCGTCTCTCGGGCGTATGTGCAATCTGGACTCATAGCGGAGTGTCTGTATGGACATAGCAACCATTATAGGTCTTATCAGCGGTATCGTATTCCTGACCCTCGGCATTATTTTTGCCAAGGGGAGCCTGCTGCTCTTCTGGGACCCGCCGTCGGTCATGATCACGATCGGAGGATCGATCGCCGCTATGCTGGTGGCGTATCCGGTAACGAAGGTGCTTAAAATCTGGGATTACGCCAAGATCGCCATGTTCACCCAGAAGTACAATCCGGGAGAGCTTATCATCACGCTCGTGTCGTTTTCGGAAAAAGCGCGCCGCGAGGGGCTCCTCGCCCTCGAGGATGATCTCGACGAGCTCGACGACGAGTTCCTGCGCAAGGGGATACAGCTCGTGGTGGACGGCACCGATCCGGAGCTTGTGCGGCGCATCATGGAGACCGAACTCGAGAACATGATGAATCGCCACGACAATAACAAACGGATGTTTGATGAATGGGGCTCTTTTGCGCCTGCCTTTGGTATGATCGGAACCCTCATGGGTCTCATCATGATGCTCGTAAACCTCGAGGACAGGGCGATGATCGGCCCCTACATGGCGGTCGCCCTTATCACGACATTGTACGGCGCCATACTCGCCAACCTCGTGCTGCTGCCGGTATCGACCAAGCTCGATCTGCGTACCAGCGAAGAGGTGCTGCTTAAATCGATCATGATAGAGGGGGTGCTCTCCATACAGTCGGGTGATAACCCGCGTATTGTGAAGGACAAACTCGTCTCATTCCTGCCGCCGGCGGAGCGCGAGGCGATCTCGCAGGAGGTCGGCGAGTAATGGCGAAAAAGATGAAAAAGTCCGAACGGCGGAGCACGCCGGGCTGGATGGTCACCATGTCGGACATGAACACGCTCATGATGACCTTTTTCATCGTAATGATGGGCGACGTCACCACCGTGAGCCAGGAGGAGATGCAGATGACGATCACCTCCTTCCGCGGGGCGCTCGGTCTCATGGAAGGCGGGGCGTCGATGTCCAAGGGACGTCTCATGGAGCTCGGCCACAACATGATGTCGCTTCCGGCCACCGAGCGGGCCAAGCAGCTCTCGAGGGCACTCCGGAAGGCCGAGGAGGTCTTCAAGCCCGAAATTCAATCGAAGCAGGTGCGGATACGGGAGGACGAGCGCGGGCTCGTCATTACGCTCTCGGGCGATTCGTATTTCGACACAGGAAGCGCACGGCTTCGGGACGATATAAAGCCCGTGCTGCGCAAGGTCGGCGGTATCGTGAAGAGCATCAGCAATTTCGTCCGGATCGAGGGCCACACGGACGACCGGGTCATTCCTCCCGGAGGGGTGCGCCAGGGGTTCGAGACCAACTGGGAGCTTTCGTCCGCCCGCAGCGTCAACGTGCTTCGCTACCTCACGGAGGAGGAGCGGCTCGATCCGCGCCAGCTCTCCGCCGTGGCCTTCGGGCAGTACCGTCCGATAGACGATAACAACACACCCGAGGGGCGCGCGTATAACCGGCGCGTCGAAATCGTGATTCTGAAAGAGAAGGCCGTGGAGGAGAGCAAACACAGGGAGATCAAGCGGCCGCTTCCCGACGAGGAATGGCGGTAAACGGCATGAAAGCATGGAGACATAATTATAAATTAATTGACATTTTTGAATTAATATGGTATCGTGTCAACAAAATGTGCGAATTTATCCATGAAATTAATTGAGCCCCTCCGCCGCGCCGGGGAGGGGACGGTTCCGGGCGCCGAAGGCGGACGCAGCGAGGAGAGGATATGGGGGACGACGAAAGGGTAGGTGTCGACGAGATAGAAGAGGAGGAGGGCGGCCGGTCGGAAGAGGCCGCCGCGGGCTCCCGGGCCGACGTTTCCAAGATCGTCAAGATCCTGCTCTATGTGGTCGGGGCGATACTGCTGATCTTTCTGATGATCGGTATATCCTATCTGGTGACGAAGTACGTGCAGGAAAAGAAGTACGAGAGGGAGCAGGACATCGTGGTGGCGCCGCCGCCGGCGCCGCTCGCGCACTTCGACCTGCCCGCGTTCTCGACGACGACCAAGGACCCCGAGCCTCATTTCGCGAAGATCACGGTTTCGCTCGGCTATGATAATAACCCGGAGATCAACCAGGAATTGGTACAGAGGACGGTGCAGATCCAGCACATCATCAATATCATCCTCCGCTCCAAATCGTATGAGGAGATGGACTCCGTCGAGGAGATCATCAATCTTTCGGAGGAGATAAAGGCGCATATCAACGTGATATTGATCGCCGGCAAGATTAAAGAAGTGTACTTTAAGGAGATAGTGGTCAATTGATGCCCCCGGATCTTTCAGGAGGAAACCATGGGTGACGGTTCGTTATCGCAGGATGAAATTGATGCCCTGTTGCAGGGGGCGGATGATATGCTTTCATCGCCCGGGGCCGGTCAGGCCGCGGACATGTCGGCGGGCGGGGGCTCGCTTTCGCCCGTAGAACGCGATTCCCTGGCCGATGCACTGAACCGCGCCATGGCCGTGGCGGCCCCGTCGCTTTCGGCCTACCTCGGCAAAAATGTCAAAATATCGAACGCCACCGTCGAGATGAAGGCGCCCGACGCCGTGCGCGCGGATTTCGGCCGTCAGTACGTTCAGGTGGCCATGGGATATTCGGGGAGCCTCAACGGGAAGAACCTGATCCTGTTCAGCTCGAACGATGCTGGCGTGGTCTCCTCGCTGATGATGGGCGACGAATCGGGAACGCCCCCCGCGGACCTCACCGAGGCGCACCAGAGCACCATACAGGAATTCGTAAGCCAGCTGCTTTCATCGTCGGCCAACCAGTTCGCCGACAGGATGGGGCGCCCGATCAACACCACGCCGCCGGCGCTTTCCATCGCCGCGGGCGCGGCCGATCTCAGGCTGCCGCCGGGCGGAGAGCTGGCGAAGATCACCTATAACATCAGTATAGAGGGAATTCTCAACTCCAAGTTTTATCATATAATGGAAGCGGCCATGGCGTCCGATCTGGCACGCGGCGGGGCGGCCGAGGCGGCGCCGCAGCAGCAGTACGCGGCCCAGCCGCCGATGGGCATGGGGCAGCAGCCGATGCAGCAGGTCGGCATCAGCCCGGTAAAATTCCCGCCGCTCGGCGAGGGACTGCCCTCGGGGGTGAGCGGGAACATAGGGCTCCTCCTCGACGTCCCAATGACGCTCACCGTGGAGCTCGGCAGGACCCGCCAGCTCGTAAAGGACATCCTGGGGCTCGGCGAGGGTTCCATCATAGAGCTCGACAAGCTCGCCGGTGAACCGGTGGACCTCCTCGTCAACGGCAAGCTCATCGCCAAGGGCGAGGTTGTGGTTATCGATGAAAATTTCGGTGTCCGCGTGACGGATATCGTCAGCCCGGCGGAACGGCTGATCAAGATACAGTAGGACGGCTTCGCGCGGCGATTCCGCGATTCCCCGGGGAGTCCCGCGCGCGATGGTACAGACGGGGAGAGATCAGGGCGATTAAAGAGACATAATGAGACGAAACGGGAAAGCGGACACAACACAGAGATCGCTGAACACGATCGCCGCGATGACGTGCCTTATTATTTTTTGCGCGGCGACTGGATTATGTCCCATATATGGCGCCCTGGCCGCGCGCGAGCGCACCAGGGTCGCGGCGGCCGAGGAGAAGAAGCCGGTCCGGAACAACAGGGGTGAGAAGGCCGCCGAGCGTGAGAAAAAGCCGTCGGAGGCGAAAAAGGAACTCCCCGGGGAGCAGCCTGCCGACAAGGACGGAGCGCCCGCCGGGGGAAAAACCAGGGATGTGCCCGAAACGCCCGCCGAGGATCTGTACCGTTATGAGGAACCCACGGTGGAGGAGGAGTCCTACGCCTGGACGATCATCAAAACGCTCATTGTCATCGGCATGCTCGTCGGCGGCTTTTACTACTTCTTCAGATTTGTCACCCGGCGCGCGGGGATCCAGCTTCCCGGAAGCGCCGGCGTGCAAACGCTCCTGGTTTCACCGATGGGAACGAATAAATTCCTCCAGGTGGTTGACCTGGCGGGCCGGGTGCTGGTGCTCGGTGTGACCGACAACAGCATAAACCTGATAATGGAAATAAAGGAAAAAGACGAGGTGGACCGCATCCGCCTGATGGCGACAAAGAGCTCTCCCGCGCAGCCGGGAGGTTTTCAGGAATTCCTGACAACGCAGCTCGGAAAGATAATCAATAAAACAATGCCGTCATCGCGGCAGCGCTCCCGCTTCGCCGCCGGGAACGACGACAGCCAGGCCGACAGGATCGATTATATCGTCCGTCAGCGGGAACGGCTCAAGAAGCTCAACGGTATGAACGATGAGGAATAAAGCGATCACCGCGGCACTCGCCGCCGTATTCATACTGGTTCCGGCCCTCCTGTTCGCGCAGGACGCCGGCGGCGTGCGCATGCCGATACCGCGCATAACCTTCGATATCCGCGAGGCCGCCAATCCAAAGGACGTGGCGCTTTCACTCCAGATGCTCTTTCTGCTCACCATCCTCACTCTAGCGCCGGCGATCGCGATGATGATGACCTCCTTCACGCGGGTGGTGATCGTGCTCGATTTCGTAAAGCGTGCGCTTTCACTCCAGCAGATGCCGCCGAACCAGGTGATCGTGGGCCTTTCCATCTTCCTCACGTTCTTCATTATGGCCCCGACGTTTACCGAGATCAACGAGAAGGCCCTGCAGCCCTACCTCAAGGGCAAGATTTCGAACGAAAAGTTTTACGAACAGGGGATGGAGCCGCTTCGTAAGTTCATGTTCAAGCAGACGCGTAAAAAGGACATCGCGCTTTTCATCGAGCTCGCCAAGCTCGAACGGCCGAAAAGCGAGAAGGACGTTCCGAGCTACTGCCTTATACCGGCCTTCATGATCAGCGAGCTCAAGCGGGCCTTCGAGATAGGCGTGTATATTTTTATCCCGTTTATCGTGATCGACATGCTGGTGGCGAGCGCACTCATGGCAATGGGTATGATAATGCTGCCGCCGGTGATGATCTCGCTGCCGTTCAAGCTCGTGCTCTTCATACTGGTGGACGGCTGGAACCTTCTCATACACGAGCTCGTGAGGTCGTTCGGCTGATGACGTACGCTGTGGAGAATGAACGTGACTGACGTGCTGATAATCAAGCTGTTGCGCGAGGCGCTCATGACGCTCATGATCATCTCGGCGCCGCTTCTGGGGGTCGGGATGCTGGTAGGCCTGATCATTTCCATTTTTCAGACCACGACCTCGATCCAGGAACAGACGCTGACCTTCGTCCCGAAGATCGTCGCGATCTTCGTAACCTTCATCCTTCTGGCGGCCTGGATCATCCATACGATGGTGAACTATACGAAAAACATCTTCCTCATGATCTCGAAGATCGGCGCGGGATAGAATGGAGTATTTCGTCTATCACTATCAGGTTTTCCTGCTCATCATGATGCGGATGAGCTCGATGATGGTCATTGCCCCATTTTATTCGAGTGGGGTGATCCCGTTTAGAATAAAGGCGCTTTTCGCGTTTCTCGTCACGCTCGTCATCTTCCCCGTGGTGGCCCGGAATGGTTATGCGCTTACGGGGAACATGGGGCTCTATGCGCTGCTGGTATTGAAAGAGGTTGGAATAGGGATTTACATCGGCTTTCTGGTCTCGGTGATCGTCGCGGCCTTCCAGCTCTCCGGTGAGTTTTTCGCCGTGCAGATCGGCTTTGGCATAAACGAGGTGTTCGATCCGCTCGCGCAGGTGTCGATACCGCTGGTCGGGCAGCTCAAG
Source organism: Spirochaetota bacterium (assembly GCA_018263175.1). Classification (GTDB taxonomy): domain Bacteria; phylum Spirochaetota; class UBA4802; order UBA4802; family UBA5368; genus MVZN01. The sequence goes on along the minus strand of JADFDB010000026.1, from coordinate 2,345 downwards.
AACCTTATCGGGATGCTCGTGTTTCTCTCGATCGGAGGGCACCATTTTCTTATCAGGGCGATTTACCGATCATTCGAGCTCGCGCCGCTTCTCGCCATCGACAGGGGGGCGGCCGGGCCTCTCATGAAGCATGTGGCCTATGTCTTCAGCGGCATGTTCGTGGTGGCGCTCAAGATCGCGATACCGGTGGTCGCGACGATCTTTCTGGTGTCGATAAGCATGGGGGTGCTTTCGAAGGCCGCGCCCCAGATGAACATCATGATGCTGGGCTTTCCGCTCAAGATCATGGTGGCCTTCGGGGTGATGCTCGCGATAAGCCCGCTCGTGGTACGCGTGATGTCGGTGTCTCTGGACCGGACGTTCCGGTTTATATACAAGGTGCTCGTCTACTGGCCCGCGTGAGTTCCGAGGCGCGGCCGGGTACGGGTTGAATGAACGGTGGATGATGGCGGTTTGATGCTCTGCGAAGTTAACATCAGGTTTTTTTACGGCGTGGAGGAGCCCGCTCTGAAGGGTTTCCGCTTCGACCTGCAGCGTTTCGCCGCCGATGACGAGGGGCGGACCGAGGAGCCTACCGACAAGAAGCTCCGCGAAGCGCGCGAGAAGGGGCAGGTCGCCAAGACCCAGGAGCTGCCGCAGGCGGTGGTCGTCATATTCGGTTTCCTTATTATTTTCCTCTTCGCCTCCTGGATTTACGATTCGATCGCGGCGATGACGAAGTATTACATGTCGTCGTTCTCGCGCTTCACACTCACCGAGAGGAGCGCTCTTGTCGAACTGTACCGCGTGTCGTTCGAGTCGGCGAAGATCCTGTTGCCGCTGTTCATCGGTGTGAGCATCGCCGCCTTCCTCGGTGACGTAGTGCAGGTCGGTTTTCAGGTATCGACCCATCCCCTTAAATTCGACCCGTCCAAGCTGAAGTTCGATCCGGCAACCATAATGCGTAAGATCTTCTTCTCGAAACAGGTGGCGATGAACCTCTTCAAGTCGCTGTTCAAGGTAGTGGTCATCGCATTTGTCGCCTACCTGATCATCGCGAGTGACTACGATCAGATACTGAGAACCCCGGACGTCTCCATCGCGATGGCGCTGAAGATAACCGGGATAATGGCGCTCAAGATCATCCTGTGGGCGGCGGCGATCCTGTTGCTCCTCTCTATACCCGACTACATCTTCCAGAAACGGGAGTTCATCGACTCCCTCAAGATGACGAAGCAGGAGATGAAGGAGGAGATGAAGGAGACCGTGGGGGACCCCTACCTCCGTGCGCGCCTGCGCGAGATGCAGCGGGAGATCGTGATGAAAAACATGATCCGCGAGGTGCCGAAAGCCGATGTCGTGGTGACCAATCCCACGCATTTCGCCGTCGCGCTGAAATACGACAACAACATCATGGCCGCGCCGATGGTGATCGCGAAGGGAGTGGACAGCATGGCGCTGCGCATCCGGCAGATCGCACGGGAGAACGAGGTGATGCTGGTGGAGAACAGGCCGCTCGCGCAGGAGCTTTACCGGCGCCTCGAGATCGGGGACGTCATACCCGAGGACCTTTTTTACGCCGTAACGCTGGTCTATGCCGAGCTGTATCGAAAACGCGGATACCAGCAGGCTATTTGAGCAAACGAGGTAGAGGATAATGGCGGACGGAACACGAGGCTTTTCACTGAGCGATAACCTGGGCTGGATGCAGAAGACCGATATTCTCATGGGGATCGGGGTTATCGCCGTTGTCGCCATGCTCATCATTCCCATCCCCACGTTCGTTCTGGACTTCCTGCTGTCCATAAGCATCATGCTGGGCATACTCACCCTGCTCGTGGTGATGTTCGTACCGCGCTCGTTCGATTTCTCGGTGTTTCCATCACTTCTTCTCGTCACTACCGTGTTTCGTCTCTCGCTCAACGTGTCGTCAACGCGGCTCATCCTGCTGCAGGGCGCGGGCTTCGAGGGCAAGATCATCCGCACCTTCGGTGAGTTCGTCGTCGGGGGCAATTATGTCGTCGGGGTGCTCATCTTCATCATCCTCACCGCGGTGCAGTTCATCGTCATCACCAAGGGTGCGACGAGGACCGCGGAAGTGGCCGCCAGGTTCACCCTCGACGCGATGCCGGGCAAGCAGATGAGCATCGATTCGGACCTCTCCAACGGCGCCATCACCGAGGAGGAGGCCCGCAAGCGCCGCGGCGAGATCCGCAAGGAGGCCGACTTCTACGGGGCCATGGACGGAGCCTCGAAGTTCGTTCAGGGCGACGTGAAGGTCGGCATCATCATCATAATAATAAACATCATCGGCGGATTTATCATCGGCATGGTGATGCGCGGCGAGCCCTTCGAGGTGGCGCTAA
>JADFDB010000025.1 GCA_018263175.1 Spirochaetota bacterium | reverse complement strand
CGCTACAACAAGAAGTTCGGTCTCGAGTCGATGTGTATCGGCGGCGGCATGGGTGCCGCGATGATCATCGAGAAGATGTAAGATTCACCTAAAAAGACGTCAAAAAAGCCGCCTTCGGGCGGCTTTTTTTTCTCCTCATCCCAGCGCGGCCCCGAACACCCCCGGAAAAACTCTAAGATTTGCCCAGCACCGTGCCGACTGACATGCTAAGGGACTATAACAACTTTTGACCACTACCTAAGGAGGGTATATGATCCAGACAGAGGGAGATCTGCGCAACTGGAAACAGGAACAGCTCAATTACTTCAAGGGGTATCTCGGCAGCTTCAAGAAGGATTCCCGCGAGTACAAGCTTCTTGTTGAAGGCATCAGGGAACTGGAGAGAAGCCTTTAGGGCGCCGCTTTCGGACCCCCGGCGTCATCAACCGGGCGAGCGGCAGCGTGACCGTCGATACGAAATGCACCGCTCAATCGCCCGGTTGGTGTTCCGCCCCACTCCCCTCAGTATTGCCGGCATCCTCGACGGCCGCGGTTCTCTTAATGACAATATTGTATTTCTTGAGTTTATTGTGCATGGTTTTACGTGAGATGTCGAGCGCGCGGGCGGTTGTGGAAATATTGAAGTTGAAATGACGCAGCATCTTCTCGAGGTGCTCCTTCTCCATCTCGTCGATCGTCTTAACGCCATCGGGTATGCGCTGCGGCGCCGGCACCGCCATATCGGCAGGTGCCTTCTTTTTTGCGGCCATGCCGACTTCCTCGAATTCCAGCACGCTTGTAACGTCGTCAAGCGACACCATCTTCTGGGTGGAAAGAAGAATCAGCCGTTTGATTACGTTTTCGAGCTGGCGCACGTTTCCCGGCCACGAGTAATTCGTCAGATACAGCCTGGCCTTGAGGTCGATGTTGATCTCCCGCCCGAACTCGCTGTTGTACTTGTTGAGGAAGTGGTCGATAAAGAGCGGTATGTCCTCCCTGCGGTCCTTGAGCGGGGGAAGATAAACGGGAAGCACATTGAGCCGGTAATAGAGGTCCTCGCGAAACCTGTTTTCCCTCACCATCTCGCGAAGGTCCCGGTTGCTGGCCGTGACGATGCGCGTATTCACCTTGATGAGCTGGTTACCGCCGATTCGCTCGAACTCCTTCTCCTGGAGCACCCTCAAAAGCTTCGCCTGCATCTCGATGGAGAGATTGCTGATCTCGTCGAGGAAGAGCGTTCCGCGGCTTGCGATCTCGAACTTGCCGATTTTGCGCGAGATGGCGCCCGTAAAGGCCCCCTTCTCGTGCCCGAAAAGCTCGCTTCCGATGAGGTCCTGCGGAATGGTGGAACAGTCTATGGAGCGGAACGGGTACTGCTTGCGGTTGCTGTTGTAGTGGACGGCCTTTGCGATGATCTCCTTGCCGGTGCCGCTTTCGCCCGTTATCAACACGGTGCTGTCGGTATCGATGACCTTTTCGAGGGTGCTGAATATCTTCTGCATGCCGGAGGACTTGCCGATGATATTCTTGAACCTGAAGCTCTCCCCGAGCTGTTCCCTGAGCTGGCTCACCTCGCTCTCGAGCTCTAACTTCTCGACAATGTTCTTCAAAACGACCATCAGCTTGTCGGTGTCGAAGGGTTTTACGAGGTAATCGTAGGCTCCGAGCTTCATCGAGGTGATTGCCGTCTCGATATCGTTGGAGGCGGTGATGACCACCACGACGACTTTTATCTTGTCTTCATGGATGCGTTTAAGAACGTCCTGCCCGCTCATGCCGGGAAGCCGAAGATCGAGAATGAGTATTTCGTGGCCGCCTTTTTTAAGGCGGTCGAGGATGACATCCCCCCTCTCGACCGTATCGACCTCGAAATAGTCCTTTAAAAGGTCCGTAAGGAGGTCGCGGATGCCCTGCTCGTCGTCGGCGACGAGTATCTTGTAGTTGCTTTCCATCAGATCACGATCCTAAAGCCCGTTCCGAGACCTTCGCGGGAAGAGAGCGGCAGGATTTCCCATCCGCAGGCATGCGCGATGAAATAGGCCTCATACAGTTCGGTTCCCTTCACGTAATACTTTTTCAAAGTAAACGGCAAATAAAATATCGACTCTTCGATTTCCGCCATTTCTACGCCCTCGAACCGGATATCGATTTCAGCGCCCTCTTCACGTCCGGTCATCGCGAGCGTGCACCTTGAGGAGGAGAACCCTTTCCAGTCGAAGCCCTTCACGATGAGCGTGATGATGGCGGCGAGCGCGTTCCAATCGCCCTCCATGGGGTATGACGCCATAATGGCGCCGGGAACGACCCGCACCCCGGACGGCATCGAATCCATGATTTCGCGCACCAGCGCGGACGCGTCGAAAGCGGACGTTTCGGTTTTACGCGGCAGGAAGGCTGTATAGAGTTCCTGGAGCATCCGGTCGATACGATCGGTCTGCTCCTGGATCATGCGGCGCGATTTGTCGATCGAATCGGAATCTCCGGGTTTTAACGAGAGGAGCTGGGCGTAGCCCTTTATGGTGGTGAGAGGATTTTTAAGCTCGTGGCTCAGATTGCGGATGAGGTTCTCGATGATGGCTGCACTTTCGTCAGTTCTCACGGTGCTTCACCGGAAATCGATTGTCGCGGCATCGGCCCAGAGCCTTTCAAGCTGATAGTACTCCCGCATTTCGCGCGTGAAGATATGGACCACGACTTCGTGGTAATCGAGCGCTATCCACGACGAATCGAGGTCCGCGCGCGAACGCTCCGGAAAATCCTCTCCCTTGAAATAGCGCTGCGCCTCGCGAGCGAGGGCCCTGCCGTGGATCAGCGAATTCCCCGTGGCAATGATGAAGTAATCGAGGTAACTGTTGATCCGCGAAAGATCGAGTAGCAGCACGTCGTCGGCCTTTTTTTCGTCGAGCAGCCGCGCCGCGCCCCTGGCGATTTCCACGATATCCTCTTCGCCGACCGTTTTCCGTGCCTTCACTTTACATAATCCTTCCCGATAATTATAAGCGCGCTGTTAAGCTGCGAACCGTCTATGATATGGTGCACCCGGTCCACCCCGAGTATCTCTGCGACCCGCATGGCGTTGTCGGTGTCGCCCCTCTGGTTGATGATGATGGTATGTTCGAAGAAAGGGTACGGCGACGTGCCGAACTCGACCACGGTAAACCCCTCCCTCATGAGTATGTTCCTCATCTTTTTGGCAAGCCCCGGAACGCTGGTGCCGTTGAGTATCTTGATCTTTATGGACTGGTCGTTTTTTTCCTCCAGTACCATCGCCTTGAGAAATTCATTCTCGTAAAGCTTGTACGATATATCATCTATCACGTAATCGCCCTTTTCGTCGAGGCCGCCGGGGACCAGCGTGCTTATAAACCCCGAATCGTCCAGGAAGTATTTTGAGAGTGACAGTATTTCCTGGTCGAGGAGATTGGTGCGTACGCTCTTGACCGCCTCCGCGACGAAATCCTTATTGCAGAAGCGCTTGTAGCTTTTACGGTCCGAATGAAGGGTGAGCAGGATGTCCTGTATCCGGTCGTATTTTTTAAAGATGGAATTGCCGTCCACCGAGTTGATGTAATCGATTATTTTCCCGCCGTCCATGTAGTTGACGCCGATTCGCGCGCCGCCGTGGTCTTTCCACTGGTCGAGGATGAAGAGGTTTATGCCCTCTATAAGGTCCACCGTTCTTCGAACGTCCTGAGCGTAGAGTTCGACATAAAAGGGCACATGCATCTTGAGGTCCCGCGCGATCGACTGGCTTATCTTGTTAAAGCTGTCGATGTCGATGTCCTCTATACGGGCCGACCGTTTTCTGCCAGAATCGAAAAAGATCTTGAGGTTCGGCGGGAGAAAGGTGATCCCGATCCTGCTGTTGTCCGGGTTGATGCTCAGTATCGCGAAAAACCTGTGTTTGTTTTCCCGGTACACGTTGCTTCCCGCAACGAGTATGTTGATCATCTTTTTGTTCTGGGCGAGCGCCTCGACCGCATTGCGCGTCGAAACGCGGAAGAGATAGATGCCACCCAGAAGCACAAGCACTCCGGCGCCGGCCCAGATTCCGTATTTAATGAGCTGTTTGTTCAATCCCTGTACAACCTCTTCACGTTGATGTATTCCCCGACGGCATCGGGGACCATGTATCGAATGGAGCATTCCGCCTTTACCCGCGCGCGTATCCCCGTAGAGCTCAGATCGATGAGCGGGTTTTGCACCAGAATATACCGTGCCCCCGCCGCGTCGAGAGCGGGGCTTTCCGGAATGACCGCGGGCCGCATCATCACCACGAGCGTCGCGAGGGCGACGAGGTCGCGGTAGTCCTTCCATGTATGCAGTTCGTTAAATGAATCGGCCCCGATTATCAGGAACGGTTCGACTCCCGGAAACTCGCGTACGAGATAACGCATCGTGACAATGCTGTACGACGGCTCCTCCCTGTCGATTTCAACGCGCGATACGCCGAAGTGCTCGTCCCCTTCCGTGGCACGACGGAGCATTTCGTAGCGGTCCTCAGGAGAAACCGCGGAGTCGAGGCCCTTGTGGACCGGTATGCGGGCCGGAATGAAAAGTATCCGGTCGAGCCCCAGTTCTTCCCGAACGACGTTCGCGTTGATGAGGTGCCCTACATGCACGGGGTTGAATGTTCCGCCGAGGATGCCGAGCTTCAAGAGCGGACCTGACCGTTTCCGTATACGACGTACTTCAGACAGGTCAGCCCGCCGATTCCCATCGTTCCGCGCGCGTGGAGTTTTTGCGTCGATATGCCCACTTCGGCGCCAAGACCGAATTCGCCGCCATCGTGAAAACGCGTCGACGCGTTGACGAAAACCGCGGCCGAATCGACCATGGAAAGGAAGCCCTCGGCCGCTGCGTAGTCGGCCGTTAGGATCGCCTCGGAATGTCCCGAACCGTACCGTTCGATATGGGCGATCGCCTCGTCCATCCCGCCGACTACCCTCACCGCGAGCACCAGATCGAGGTATTCCGCGTACCAGTCGTCCTCAGATGCAGGCTTCACCTTTTCCGGGAAAATGGCCGCGCTCTCGGCGCAGCCGCGAAGCTCCACGCCCCGCTCCGCTAGCGCGGCGAGGAGGCCCCTCGCATACGGGAATTCCCTGTGTATCAGAAGCGTCTCCATGGCGTTGCACACACCCGGGCGCTGTACCTTCGCGTTAACGCAGATATCCATCGCCATCTGCGCGTCGGCGCTTTTATCGACATAGGTATGGCAAACGCCCTTGTCGTGTTTTATAACCGGAATGGTCGAGTCCCTTACCACGGCCTGTATAAGCGACTCTCCCCCGCGCGGTATGACGATGTCAATGTACCGGTTCATTTTCAGCAGAACGGGAACCAGTTCGCGATCGGTTTTATCGATGAGCGTTACCGCGGCGCGCGGAATGCCGATATCGTCGAGCGCTCCGGCGATGACGCGGTGGAGGGCGATGTTGGAACGTATCGATTCTCTGCCGCCCCGCAGCACGCAGGCATTGCCCGATTTAACGCACAGGGCGGCGATGTCGGTGGTGACATTCGGACGCGATTCGAAGATGACGCATACCACGCCCAGCGGTACGCGCATCTGCCCGACCCGTATGCCGGACGGCATCGTGCGCATGTTCTCGATCCTGCCGATTGGGTCCTCGAGCAGCGCGATATCTTCTATGGAGCGCGCCATGGCCTCGATCCGGTCATTGCTGAGGACGAGCCGGTCGATGAACGCCTTCGTCTGCCCCGAGCGCTCGGCCTCGGCGATGTCCCGCTGGTTTTCCGCGAGGATGAAGTCTTCCTCCTCCCGAAGGCGGCGCGCCATTGAACGCAGGGCATTGTTTCGTGCGTTCAATGAAAGGCGCGCGACCGAACGCGATGTCTCCTTCGCGGCGCCGCATAATCCTTCTATATAGTGGTTCCGATCCATTGCCGTAGTCACTCCGATGGTTGTGCTCCTTTTATCTGGTTTCACCATTGGCCTAAAAGTCAAGTATATTTGAATTGCCCGCGTTCAGCGGCGCATCTCCCGGCTGCCTTTACCCAGGTTCTTTATAAAATCGCGATATATCCCCTCATTGAGCCTCTTCATGCTTTTCAGGATCTCCTTCCTTATTTCGCGCGGCGCACTTTTATAAAGAGCGGCGCACGCATCGGCCGCCCTGCGGGTGTCCCGCGAAAACCCGATCACCCAGACGATCGTGCGCCTGTTGACGATCGAGCTCTCCATCCCGTAGCGCTCGATGAGAAAATCAACACCGATAGAGTCCGTCTCCAGGAGCGCATAGTATCCGGCAAGACGCTTTAGTTCGTCCGGGCTCCCCAGCATGGCCGCGGTCGCGAAATACTGAAACGAGGGCCGATACAATAGTGGTGCGATCCGCCCTCCCGCCGTCAGAAAATTTCTCATGAGGACCCGGCCGCCCGCCTGTCCGAGCCCGAAACCGACCGCCCCGAGTGCGGCAACGCACACGAGCAGCGCGACCGCCTTCGCATGCCGTGTCCGTGCCGCGAGGGCTCGAACGATGGAGATGGTGGTGGCGATCTTCCCGAGCATGTTCCTGGCGCGGAAAGCGGCATCCGCAGTCTTTTACTGTCGTCCGCGGGCAGTACTTGGCAAGCATATTTTCGTAAAAAGAAGGCCTGTCCCGGCCCGGCATGGTCCATTTTTCTTGACAAATAATGTCCCGTAGCTTAGGAAAAGCCAATTACGTATGGTGCTCTGCTTTGCCGGCAGGCGCCCGACCGCTCATACCGAACTTTTCCCGACAGCACGGCGGAACACGAGGAAGCCATGGAATTCGAACCGGTAATCGGCCTTGAAGTTCACGTTCAGCTCAACACCCGCTCCAAGATATTCTGCGGGTGCTCGACCACCTTCAAGGCCGAGCCGAACACACAGACCTGTCCCGTATGCCTGGGCCTTCCCGGCGTGCTTCCGGTCCTGAACGAGGAGGCCCTGCGCAAGGCGATTATGGCGGGGCTCGCACTCGACGCCACCGTCGCCGGGTACAGCAAGTTCGACCGGAAAAACTACTTCTATCCGGACCTCCCGAAGGCCTACCAGATATCGCAGTACGACAAGCCCATCTGCTCGGGCGGCTTTATCGAAGTGACGACATCCGCGGGGACAAAAAAAATCGGCATTACACGCCTGCACCTCGAGGAGGACGCCGGCAAGTCCATCCATTCGGACGAGGCCGGCAACAGGGTGTCCTACCTCAACTTCAACCGCACGGGTGTGCCGCTCGCCGAGATCGTTTCCGAACCGGATATCCGCTCGGCTGACGAGGCCTATGAATATCTCCAGAACCTCAAGACGATTATGAAATACCTCGACGTGTCCGACTGCAACATGGAAGAAGGAAGCCTTCGCTGCGATGTCAACATCTCCCTGCGGGAGAAGGGCGTGGAAAAATTCGGCGAGAAGGTGGAGGTAAAAAACCTTAATTCCTTCAAGGCTGTCAAGACGGCGATCGAATACGAGATACGCCGCCAGGCGGACATACTCGAGGACGGAGGCAGGATCGTTCAGGAAACGCGCCTCTGGGACGCCGACCGGGGCCTGAGCTTCAGCATGCGCTCCAAGGAAGAGGCACACGATTATCGCTATTTCCCGGACCCCGACCTGCCGCCGATAAAGCCGGATCCCGACTACATCGCGCGGATCCGCGAATCCATCCCTGAACTCCCCGAGCCCCGGAAGGAGCGCTTCGTGTCGGAATACGGCCTCTCCCCGTACGATGCCGGCGTCCTCACTTCGGCGCGCCCTCTCGCGGAGTATTTCGAATCCACGGTTAAACACGGCGCCATTGCCAAGAAGGCCTCCAACTGGATACAGAGCGAGCTTCTGGCCAGGATCGACAATCCCGAGCATATCGGTTCGTTCTCCGTTACGCCCGCCATGCTCGCCGGACTCCTCGGGCTCATCGAAAACAACACCATCAGCGGCAAGATTGCGAAGTCGGTGTTCGAGGAAATGATCGCCTCGGGCGCCGAGGCGCAATCGATAGTCCGCGACAAGGGCCTTACCCAGGTAACGGACACCGCGGCGATCGAATCGATAATCGATCGGGTAATCGCCGACAATCCCGAATCAGTCGCCGACTTCAAAAACGGCAAGGAACGGGCGCTGAAGTTCCTCATGGGGCAGGCAATGAAGGAATCCAGAGGAAAAGCCAATCCGCAGATCGTCAACGAATTACTGCTGAAAAAACTGCAATAACCACCGATAAAGGAGCCATCAATGGACGCGCTCGTTCGCACGAAAATTCCCGGTGCAAAAAAACTCTTCAGCGGCAAGGTCCGCGATGTCTACAGTGTGGACAGGGAACACCTCATAATCATTTCGACCGACCGCATTTCGGCGTTCGATCATGTATTCCCGAACGGCATCCCGAAAAAGGGCGTCATCCTGAACAACATATCGAACCGCTGGTTTTCCGCGATAAAGTTCATAAAGAACCATATAGTCGAAACCGATTACAGAAATTTTCCCGCTCCGTTCCGCGATCACCCCGAACAGGTGGCCGACCGCGCCGTTCTGGTACGGAAGGCTCAGAGAATCGATTTTGAGTGCGTTGCCCGGGGCTATCTCATCGGCAGCGGATGGAAGGACTACCGGGAAACCGGCGAGGTCTGTGGCATCAGGCTTCCCGAGGGCCTCGAACTGGCCCAGGAGTTTCCGGCGCCGCTTTTTACACCGGCAACCAAAGCGAAAAGCGGGCACGACATGAACGTTTCCATAGAAATAATGCGGAAAAAACTTGGTACCGATGTCGCCGACCGTCTCGGCGAATTGACGCTCCAAATCTATGAATACGCGCGCGAAAAGCTTAAAAAGACCGGGATAATACTCGCGGACACCAAGTTCGAATTCGGCTTTATCGGGAACGAAATTGTGCTGATCGACGAGATCCTCACACCCGACAGTTCCCGTTTCTGGGACGCCGGCGAGTACACGGTCGGCACCTCGCCCGTCAGCTTCGACAAGCAGTTTATCCGGGATTATCTCGAAACGACGAGCTGGGACAAGAACAGCCCGCCACCTCCCCTGCCGGCGGAGATCGTCGAGAAGGCAATGGAAAAATACGAGGAGATCCGACAGAGGATTTTCTCGCCTCAATAAAGTATTGAACCTTCGGCGCTTATATGCCGATATTCTAATGGACTGTTGTGCCGTGATCATCAATCGGGAGGATACATGGCCTTGCCTCAGAAGAACCCGTACGACCAGTACAAGCGCACCGAGATCAACACCGCCAACCAGGGGAAGCTCATCGTCATGCTCTATGACGGTGCGATCAAGTTCGTCAATATCGCCATTGAGAGCATGGATCCGCGCACCTACGACGTCGTCAACACCAACATCATCAAGGCGCAGGATATAATCACCGAACTGCTCCTTTCGCTCAACGTTTCCGAGGGCGGCGAAATATCCAAAAGCCTGATGAGTCTGTACCTCTACTTCAAGAAAAGACTGCTCGAGGCGAACGTCCAGAAGGACGCCGAAATACTGAAAGAGGTCCTGCTGCATCTCAGGGATCTTCGCGAGGCATGGGAAAAGATATCGGCGAAGGAAGCCCGCGCCGACGCGCAGCCCGGCCTCCACACCAAAGGCAGCTTCAGCATTGAGGGCTGACCTCGAAGAACTCCTCGATTCTCTCGTACTTCTCCATCAACGGAAGCTGGCGCTTTTTATGGGGTTTGCCCGCTCCCTGGCCGATAAGCGTTACTATGTGAAAACCGGCGATGTCGAGCGCCTGAGCAGCGCCGTTCTGGACGATAACACACTTTTCGCGCTCATCGACACGATCGATTTCGAAATCAGCGCGGCGCGTGACCGCATGATCGCGATTGCCGGAACGGACCGCCGCGGCATTGAGGAGTTGCTGAAGGGATCGGGAAGCCCGAAGGCGTCCGAACTGGCCGAAATTCGCTCGACCCTTCAAAGCGCATTGATGAGTGCATCGAAGGAACATGACGAACTGGTAAAGGAAATGGAAAAAATATCCTCGAAGATCAAGTCCGATGCGGACACGCTGTCCAATCACCTGAGGCTTGATCCGTTCGCCCGGTAGTACGGGCCGGCCCTACAAATCTTCCGTCTTCTTCGTTTTGATTATATCGTTCCGAAGCCTGACCATTCTCTCGTAATCGAAGGAGTATTTCTTCTTTTTATAGACCTCGTTGAAACGCTTTCCGTACCGTTTGGAAGCGAAATACTTTTGAAGGCGCTTTGAAACCGGATATATCTGCTCGGAGGGATCGTATACCTGGGGCTGGCCAGTCTTCACATCGATGATGGTGCCGGTTATCATCCCCCACGATATGTCCCCCAGGGAGTATCCTTTGGCGTCGCGCAGTATGGCGCGCAGCACACCCTCGTGCGCCGGATTGAAAAACTTGAAATTTTTCGAGTACATCACCGCCCCGTGCATATGATCGGGTACATCCATGAAGCCGTCCTTAATCACCCCCTCGGCGACCACATACATCATCTTCATTAAATACTGCAGGCATCCAAGCCCTGGTTTCGACTGTCCCGGAAGCTGGGGCCGGTCTTTGCTGAAGATGGCCCCCGGGTTCTGTATCGAAAGCCATTCGATGACGATCATGTCGAGCGTCGCCAGGTTCTGGCCCTCTTCGAAGAAGCTCTTGTCGGGTACGAAACGCGAATCCGAGAGCCGAACGTCGATGAGCAGGTTTTCCACGGCCTTTTTTTCGAAGTAAACGCGCAGATAGTGTATGAGCGTCTCGTCCTGGTCGATATCGATGGCCAATTCGCCAAACCCGCGGTTTCTAAGATGTGCGACGAGCCCGGTAGCCTTCATTATATCCATCATCTTCGTCTCGTCGTACATGTTAAGAAAAAGGCGATCCCTTCTCGGCCTCCGGGCAAAATAACCGAAACTCTCATCTATGTCCATCGAGGTCATATCGTCTTTTAGTACGTCCTTGATGTCGATGGGCTGGAAATATTTTAACAGCGCTTTCTTGGGATTTTTTTTCAGAACGGCCTCCCGCCTTTATCGGTCTACGCCGACCACCGGTCGGAGTTATACACCATCTTTACCTGCATTAAAAAATGCTCAATTTCCCGCGGATTTATCCGTGGAACGACCATCATGCGGACAAACTTATCATACTGCTTGACCTGAAGCAACGATCTTTTGTACGGCTCAGATATGGTTTCTCCAATGATGATGAGCCGTGCGTTCGAATTCATGTATGTGTCGAGCAGTTTATCCGGATCGTTCACCGAAATCGTGTCTTCCTCGGGGATGAAATCGGGCGCTATCTCCACCCTGCTGCCCTTTTTTCTTGTCACTATGGCGGTTACGAGATCCGTATTTTTTTTGAACCGCTCGACATAGTTAGTCTCCGCGTCCGGCTTCATGTTGACGAAAAGGATAACCCCCCATTCAGAGTTCCGGTAGTTGAATTTCTGGTCCTTGCTCACCTGTCGCTTTTTTTCGTTCCAGGTTTTGTAGTCGAGCGCCGCGTTGTGTCCGAACAGAATGGCGTGCCTGCCGGTTGCCGGGTCGATGGAGTACACATCGCCCACCACATAAAGCAATCGTTTCCTTCTGGAAAGCTTGTTGGCGTTGTTGATGACGTCGAGATGGCGGTCTATATTGATGAAATCCATGCAGCCGTACGGCCTGCGGTACTCCATGGGGAACTCGGCCGACAGGAGGTTGTAAAAGCTTTCAACGTAATTGATTTCGATCTGCAGATGGCCGCACTTTTCAAAATATTCCAGATCGCCGGCCTGTATCTCGTCGTCCGCATGAAAGTTCTTGCCCCGCAGCGTGAACGCGGAGAAATAGCTGCAGCGTAAAAAATCAGGATTATACTTCTGCCACAGTACCTTGAGCTGTTCGAGCGTTACCTTCATTCTTTTCTTCTGATGGATTTCAGGTACGTATAAATAAACCTGTTTATCTCCCCTTCCATAACATGCTCGATGCTTCCCATCTCCTCGCCGGTTCGATGGTCTTTTACCAGTGTATACGGTTGAAACACATACGAACGGATCTGGTTGCCCCACGAGATGTCCTTTTTCTCGCCGATCTTTTCCTGCTTTTTTTCCTCCATCTCCTTGCGGCGAAGCTCGTAGATCCTGGATTTAAGAACTTTCATGGCCGAAGCCTTGTTCTTGTGCTGCGAGCGCTCGTTCTGGCACTGTACGACGATTCCGGTCGGCAGGTGGGTTATGCGGACGGCCGAATCAGTCCGGTTGACGTGCTGGCCCCCCGCGCCGGAGGCCCGGTAGGTGTCGATGCGCAATTCCGATTCGCTAATCCCCATGTCTATATCCTCGGGCACCTCCGGCACGACCTCGACCGACGCGAATGAGGTGTGTCTGCGCTTGTTTGCATCGAACGGTGATATCCTCACCAGTCTGTGTATGCCGCGCTCGCATTTGAGATAGCCGTACACGTAGTCGCCCTTTATAAGCGCCGTACCGCTTTTTATGCCCGCCTCTTCGCCGGGAGTGTAGTCGATAACCTCGACCTCGAATTCGTTATTTTCCGCCCATCGCACATACATGCGAAAGAGCATGCTCGCCCAGTCCTGCGATTCGGTACCGCCGGCCCCTGGATGAATCGTAATAAACGCGTTTTTCTGGTCGTCTTCGCCCGACAGGAGCTCCAGAGTCTCCAGTTCATCGAAGCGTTGCTCGAGAACAGGTATATTCGCGAGCACCTCCGCCAATACGGCCGTGTCGGATTCAGGAAGGGCCATCGCCATAAGGTCGCGCGCCTCGGCGATCGAGGACTGAAGCCTGTCCCAGGGTTCAATTTTTTTTTTCAGCCTGCTGATCTCCTGGTTAACAACGGCGCCGCGCTCCATGTCCTTCCAGAAGTCTTCACCATAGGTCTGCTGTTCGAGTATTTTCAGTTTTTCTTTAAGCGAGATAATTCCAACGGAATCGTACAGCTCGTTCGCCTTAACGGCGAGCTCGTCGAGTTCACGCTGCGCTTCCCTGTAATCTCGTTCTTCCAAAGCAAACTCCCCTGTCAATGCCGGCCAACCGTCGATCGTGCCCATAGAGCTTCGGGCGGAAATTTCGATAAAGCTTCATATTGTTTCACCCGGAGGTCAATTCTTTTATATCGGGGACCCATGATATTTCCGTATGTGCCGCTCGACGGCTACATTATCGGTCGAGGAAGCGGCGCTTGAGGTGTTCGCTCATATCGAGTTCGAGATCCTCCGAAGAGCGGTATGTTTTACCGAATACGTCCCGCCACATGTCGGCGCCCTCCATGCAGAGGTATATGAAAGGCCGCCCTCCACCGGTGTTGATTCTATCGGCCAGCGTACGGTAAATGTCTCTTCGAACAGGTTTGAAATAGCGGAACTTTCCGTCCCTGCCGGGAAACATCTCCGCCGTGGTTATGTCTTCGTCGGGAAAGCGCACACGGATGGCCTCCCTGAAGCCGGGCGCATAACGGAATCCCCCCATCGAAATCCATACGATACGCTCCGAGGGAACGGCGCCGTACAGCCGGTCTATAAGCTCGGAATACTCCCGCTCCCATCCGGGATACGGTATGACCGGATCGAAATGAAAAGCCACAAAATAGCCCGCGGCGGCCGAGCGTGCCGCGGCCGACAGGCGTGACTCAAGCGATCCGGAATCCTTCTCATAACGATCGATATTTCTCTGGGTATTGAGGCTCCAGGCGAGCACCGCGTTTCCCTTGCGATCGATATCGAGAAGGTGGTCGATATTGTCCGACTTGGTCTTCAGCTCCACCATCACGTTGGGCATTTCCGAGGCGTGTTCGATAACGGCCCTGCAGACCCCGGTGACCTCGTCCATCATGAGTGAATCGGTGAATTCCCCGGTTCCCACCCGGTACACCCGCTCCCTGTCACAGGTTTTATAAAAGGCCGACAGCTCATCGAGAACCCGGAGGACATTGGTAAACTGGACTATTCCGAACGAGTTGAGATAGGTATTGAGATAACAGTACATGCAGTCATAGAGACAGTTGAAGCCCGTGTTGAGCAGCAGGTAACGGCAGCAGATCATGTTCGGTGACCCCGGGCAGAGCTGGAAGAACCTGCCCTTGAATTCTTTGAGTATCAGCACCTCCTTGGACGAAAGCCCACCGCGCCGCGCTTCGTCTATCGCGCCGGCAAGATCCTCCTCCGTCATATACGATCGATGCCTCTTGCCCGGCAGGGACAAATATTTTCCGACCAGCGTGCTTTCCCGCTGTTCCTCCGGATAGACGATAAGCCCGATATCTTCGATTCTTCTCATGGCGTTTCTATCAGAGGCCAATAGTGCTTGACCATCGGCCGCCGTCGTGGTAGGCTCCGTCATTGTCGCTTTGAAGGAGGCTGTTTCATGGGATGCCTGTTCTGCAATATAATCAAGGGCGAAGTCCCCTCCACAAAAATCTACGAAAACGAACGCACCTACGCGTTCGAGGACATCAATCCGCTTGCGCCGGTACACATCCTCGTGATCAGCAAGACCCACATTAAAAACATAGACGAGCTTGAAGAATCCAACGCTTCCGTAATGGCCGACCTGTTCCTCGCCGTTCGGGAGGTCGCCCGGATTAAGGGCATCGACGCGGACGGATACCGGGTGATCATCAACAATGGAGCAGCGGGCGGACAGGTTATCTGGCACCTCCACGTTCACGTACTGGGCGGACTGCCAGACCTCGGCCCCATGCTCGCACTATGATGCGGTTCAGCTCCCGGCGGTATCCTGCTTCCGACCGCCGCGGCCGGGGGTAATCAGGACGAGCTTTTCCACGGACCTGTCCGTCACCTCCTCGACGATCAGCGTATGCCGGGCAATGACAAGCTTCTCGCCCTTTCCGGGGATCCTGCCCATCTCGGTTATAACAAATCCCGCCAGCGTCTCGAAGCCCTTTTTCTCGATCGGCACGGCAAAACGTCTGCGAAAGAAATCAATGTCCAGATTGCCGCTCAAAAGAAACCTGTTTTGCGCGATCTTGTCTATACGCTGTTCTCCCGGATGATCACGGGTCTGTATCTCGCCAACGATCTCCTCGGCGATGTCCTCACGCGTGACAAGCCCTTCAACGGCCCCGAATTCGTTCACCACAAAGACAGCGGTAAGTTTCAGCTCCTGCATCTCGTGGAACAGCTCGTGGACCTTTTTCGTCGAGGGTACAAAATGCGGTTCTTTCAGAATCTGGTCGATGGTGCGCACGCCGGTATTCATCAACAGGTCGCGATAATAGACGTACCCGACGATGTTATCCACCCTTTCCTCGTACACCGGGATGCGTGAAAACCTCGTTTCCTCGATCAGGCGGATGACCTGCCGTATGCCTTTTTTCCTTTCGATCGAAACAACGTCGATAAGGGGGGTCATGACCTCGTAGGCGGTAACGCGGTTGAGGGAAAGGATCTCGGTTATATAATCGTGATGATCTTCGTCGATCACCCCGTGCGTCATGCCGAGTTTGAAAAGCAGGCCTATGTCGTCCCGCGAGCTTACGAACGAATATTTCCCCCTCTCGAGGTTGAACAGCGTACGGAGCTTTCCGGAAAAATACAGTGAGAAGCGCGTAACCGGCCTGAAGACAAGGGTGAGCACGGCTATCGGATAGGAAAAAAAGATGAGAAATCTCTCCGGACTCGATCGCGATATGACTTTGGGCAGTATCTCACAGAAGGTGAGAAACACGATGGTCTGCGCGATCGCAACAAGGAATATCTGACTTTCATCGAGCATGAATGCCCTGGTGGCCACGTACGCGAGGAACGCCGACGCTGAAATCTCGATGATGTTGATGACGATCTGCAGCATCCCCATGGAGTTTTCGACATTTTCCATGATCGAGAGTGCCCGGGCCGCGCTCCCGCTCCCTTTTTCCGAAAGCGAACGCAGCTTTATCGGATTCGAGGAAATGATCGCGGTTTCCATCGCCGAGAAAGCGAAGGTCAACGCCATGAAGATCAGTATGGCCGCCTCGTATGCTATATATGCGGAAATCATCTATCGCTCCCCGGCAGGACCTCTATCGTATGAACGCGTTTTTTCTCGACGCGTCGCACGCGGAGTACGTGCTTTCCGGTATCAATCGTCTCGTCCCTGGCGGGGAAATACCCGAGACGCTCAATGATGTACCCGCCGATCGTTTCAGACTCCTTGCTCGCGAGGCTGTCATTGAACTCGAAATTATAGTCGTCGATCTGCATCTCCCCCGATATGATGGAGGAATTGTCGCCTGTTTTGCGTATGGCGGGCTTATAGCTTTCCTCAAACATCGCGAAGTCCCTGCCGAGCATCTCCGAAAGTATTCCCGACAGCGTAACGACTCCGGCGGTCCCTCCGTATTCGTCGATCACGACGGCGATCTGCAGCTTGTTTACGAGAAAGTCCACAAGGAGATCCCCGAGCTCTTTGGTTGCGGGAAAATGGAAAATGGAAAAGAGCAGCCTGTTGATGGTGCGGCCCTTTTTCTGTCCGTAAAGATAGGGAATGAGCAGGCGCGAATCGAGCACGCCGACGATGTTATCGAAGTCCTTTTTATAGACGAGCGCCCGCACCAGTCCCTTCTCCCTGAAGACCGAAGCGGCGGCCTCGATGCTCGCTCCATACGGTATGAAGACCGCCTGGTTGCGGGGTATCATGATATTCTGCGCCTCTTTCTTCGAGAAACGCAGGACATTTTTAATAAACGCCCCCTCCTCCCTGCCGATCACACCGTCCTTTTCCCCGATTCTGATCGCCATATCGAGTTCGTCCTCGGTGATGAGGTCCTCGTGGCGGCGATCCAGGCCGAACAACGCGATGATCGCGTTGTTCACTCCAAGCAGGGCACTTCTGACCGGCATGAAGAGACGGTGGAAAACCTGCAGCAGGCGCGCGATCTTTCTCGAAAAACCTTCAGGGTCGCTTCTGGTTATCGTTTTCGGGGTTATGTCGCAGAGAATAATGATAACCGGTGTTACTACCGCAATCGCGATGAAGTGACCGTATTCCGGAAAAATGCCCAGGAGAAGCCTGGTGGAAAATGCGGGAAGCAGCAGGTTCGCGAGCAGGTTCCCGATCAGAATGGTGACCAGTATTTTTCGCGGTTCGCTCATCATCGCCGCGATTGTTTTCTCTGTCTTCTTAGGCGAACCCGAAAGGCGCAGCAGCTCGGATTTATTGAGAGAGAACAGAGCGACCTCTGAGCCGGAGAAAAACGCGGAGAAGAACAACAATATGAGCAGTATTGTAATGTCGGTCAGCATTCCACCGCTTTACGCGCAGTCGAGAGTACCGCCGGTCGTCCGGTTAACCGGCACGGCGGGCGCTTCATGAAAAAAGCTCGGATTCGCGGGTCTTGAGAATCTTCGCGCACATTGTCTTAAACTGCCTGGTAGGTTCCTGGAGCCCCTTTTCGACTTTTGATAAATAAGACGGGGAGCATCGAAGCTGCTTTGCAAGCTCGTATTGCTTGATGCGCTTTTCCTTTCTCACGCTCCAGAGTTTGTTCTTGAAGCTCCGGTTTATGTTTTTCATCTTCTCGCGGTCCACGCTCTGGGGAAAAACGACCGTCACCGGCGAACCGAGGAAGCGCGCGCATACCTGTTTGAATTTTTCCGTGGGCTCCTGTATCCCCTTCTCTATCTTGCACAGATAAGACGGGGAGACCTTGAGAGCGCGGGCCATGTCATACTGCTTGATGTTCTTTTTCCGTCTCAGGTAAGGGATAATATTTTCCACCAAACGTCCTCCACGCGGCGATCCCGTATTGATGTTGACTACGGGCGCTTTCTCTTTACTCCTTTATATCGAGGTTTACGTTGAACGATATTTCATGCACGGCCTCGTTCCCGGCAAAGTCGCCCGCGACGATTTTAAGGGAATTCAGCCCGCCGACGTAGGAGATATTTCCTATTTTGTAGTAACCCTTTTCATCGAATAGATCATGAAATTTATTTCCTGAAATTGTCAATTCATTTTTTGAGTATTCGAGGGTGGTGAAATTTATTTCCAGCACCTTGCTGCCGTTGAAATACGCCACGAGGGTCTGCACCCCGAGCCTTTCCCTGCCGCCCATCGAGTCCGTAATATCGATTAACAGCGGGTAGTGACGGGTCAGGTGTATGGAGGCCCCCTCCCTGACGGCGGAATAGCGGTCACCCACACGAACGAACACCCCTCCGATGACCGGAGGCGTACGGTCACCCGGCACGGGAAGTATTTTCAGCGGATTCAGGGACGTTCTTTCGACACGGTTGAGCGCCGAAAAGTGCAGGTGTGTTCCATACGAACGCCCGGTGTTTCCGATCAGGCCTAACTGGTCCCTTTTACCGTAGGCCTCCCGGAAAGAAGGCCCGTCCTGAAGGTGAAGATACAGCGAATAAAGCTCGCCGCCATGCTTTAGCACGCGGTAATTCCCCCCTCCGGGATACGCGTCGAGCGGGAACATCGACCTGTCCCAGAGATAGACGAGCTCGCCCTCATCGAGCGGGTACACTTTCCCGTCAGGACATACCATATCCACCCCGTCATGGAAATGATCGACACGCGATTCACCGAACACCGAGGTAATCCTTCCGTTGTCGACCGGCCATTGAAAGGACAGGTTCATGACAATTAGAAAAAGCATACACAGCCTGAAAAGACGGTCTGTCATCATATTGTCGGCCCCCCGCTCTATCGCTTTTCCGCGTCCGCCGGTTTCGGATGCAGTTTGCAGTATTCTCCCGGCTCCGTTCCGGAGATGAAAATCTGGTCAACGGCGACCCGCGGGCAGAGCCCCGGTCCGTTCGGCACCATCCCGGAATCGAGGCAGATGGTCTGCCTGGTCACGCCGTCTTCCGGCACGATGAAGTCCCCCGGCTGCGATTCGCGGTATATCCCGGCGGCGTACGCACCCCAGATTCCCGCCGAAATGACGCCGCCCGCACGTCCCTCGCCGAGCGAGATGGCCCCTTTTTTGTTGCCGATCCATACGGCCGTCACCATGTCCGCCGTGTATCCGACGAACCACGCGTCGGTGTAGTTGGAGCTCGTACCTGTTTTACCCGCGACCGGAAAGTTGAATTTGCGCCATTTCATCACGTGCGCCGCCGTTCCCCCTTCCTCGAAAACCCCCTTGAGCATGGACACGGTAACCGCGCAGGCCGACGGGTCAATAATTTTCCCGATCCTTTCGCGTTTTTCCTTTACGGCGGAAATCACCTCTTCCTCATTTTTCCAGACGATGTTGCCGTTATAGTCCTTAACGTAGCGTACCCCGTACGGGCGTATATAGTCCCCGCCGTTGACGAGCAGCGCATGGAGCGTACAGTTTTCAAGCGGTGAAAGCTCGTAGGTGCCGAGCGCCATCGACGGGGTTTTGCCGAAACGCTCCGAAAGCTCGCCCTCGGAGAGGTCGAGCCCCTGCTTGAGAATGCGGAAAACCGCGCTGTAACCCGTTTTTTCGAGGACCTTGACGGCGACGATGTTGATCGATTTGGTCAGCGCATCGCGCACCGTTACCGGCCCGAGATATTTTCCATCGTAATTGCGCGGGGCGTAATCCCTGCCGAAGACGGTTTTTTCATCGATGATTATGCTCGAAGGAGTGATGTCGCGCGCCTCGACGGCCGCGGCGTAGATGATCGGCTTGAAGGACGAGCCCGGCTGGCGGCGTATCTGCGTTACATGGTCCATCTGGTTCTGATTTGAAAAACTGTATCCGCCCACGTGCGCGAGGACCTCACCCGTCGCCGGATCGAGCGATACGAGCGCCCCCTCGATACTGCTGGCGTTATCCCGTTCGAAATCGGCCCTTTTGCCGGTTTTGAATTTTTCGGCCCGGCGTAAATGGTATTCTCTCTGCGACAGTACGCCCTCCTGAAGGGCCTTCCGGGCGATGTCCTGTCTCGCCGCGTCAATCGTCGTATAGACGGTGAGCCCGCCCCGTTTCACGACATCCTCGCCGAACTTCGCCGCCAGCTCCCTGCGTATGAGTTCGTTGAACATGGGCGCCCGATTGACCCGGTAGGTGCTCATCAGAAAACCCCCGATAAGCGATGACGTCGCCTTCCCCTTCGCGTCGAAGGCGACGTCCCATTTGTCGAGGAAGCGTCTGAACTGCGCGTCGGCGGTCTCCTGTTTCAGGTACCCCGCGTCCACGAGCGACTTCATTATCCGCCTGGTCTTGGTGATTGAATTGTTGAGATTCGATATCGGGGAATAGTACAGCGGGTTTGAAATAATGCCGATGATCATGGCGCATTCGGTCTCGTTGAGCTCGCGCACCGAAATGCCGAAAAGCATCTTCGCCGTGGACTCAACCCCGTAGGCGCCGTTGCCGAAGTAAATGAGATTGAGATACATCGAAAGGATGTCCTGCTTGTCATAGCGTTTCTCAATCTCTATGGCGCAGAACGACTCATATATTTTTCTTCTGAGATTGCGGTCCATGTCCGTGAAGAGCACTTTGGCGAGCTGCTGGGTGATGGTGCTCCCCCCCTGCACCACCCTGAGATGCGCCAGATTGACCGCGAAGGCGCGCAGTATCCCCTGGTAGCTTATCCCCCTGTGCCGGTAGAAATCCCTGTCCTCGCTCGCCGTCACCGCGTTGACGAGCATCCTCGGAATATACGAGTACGGGACGATTTCCCGCTTCTGCTCGAAGAACTCGCCGATCATCTCGTCGTTGCGGTCGTAGATTCTGGTCGGGATATCGACCACTTTGGCGTTGAGGTCGATATCGTCGGAGCGGTAAGCGTAGCCCTCGCGAAGTTCCTCGGTATGGTCGATGAGCCGCTTGTACCTGAAGAGCCGGTCGAGCGCGGCCTCGCGGTCGCGCTGCCAGCCCAGGTAGACGATGCCGGTATAAACGGCGAGCAGTGCCGCCGCAAGCAGCGGGATGTATAAGAACACCAGCCGCTTGTGATCGAAAATCCATCGGACCACTTCGCCGGCTATTTCCAGAAATTGTCTCATGTCAGCACCTGTTGTGTCGCAATTTTCCCCGGTTACCATACGCCGGCATCGCGCTTACTTCGCCTCATGATAGCGCCTGCCGGAAAGCTGGCCGCATGCGCCGTCTATGTCGGTCCCCGAGCTTTTTCGCACCGAAACGGGGACGTTCATGATCTCGAGCTCTTTGACAAAGCGCTCGACCTCGCCAACCGACGGCAATTCCATTCCATGGTCCCCGCGGTTGAGCGGGATGAGATTGAGCTTTATCCACCCGTGGCGAAACATCTTTTTCAGCCGGCCCGCGTCTTCCGAAGAGATATTGTCCTTCCGCATTATATATTCGAGGGTCAGCCTGTTGCGCGAGACGGGGAATTTCTCCTCGAGCAGGGCCGCGACGCTTTCGATCGGATATTTTTTTTCGACCGGCATGAATCGCGCGCGCTTTACCGGATCGGCGTCGTTGAGCGATATGGCCAGGTTATACGGCCGCTTCTCGTCGATATAGCGCTCGATGGCCGGTAAAATCCCGCAGGTCGATATGGTGATCTTCCTGACCGAAAGGTGAAAACCGTAGCTGTAGTTCATGATGTCGGCGGCAGTGAGGACATTCTCATAATTAAGGAAGGGTTCGCCCATCCCCATGAAGACGACGTTGTTGTTTCTCAGGTCCGATATACGCCGCACGTGGCAGAGCTGGTCGAGTATCTCGGCGGGCTCGAGGTTGCGTTTGAAGCCTATGCGCGCCGTCTGGCAGAAACCGCATCCCATAGGGCAGCCCACCTGCGACGAAACGCACACGGTGAGCCGTCCCTCGTCAGTGCCGTCCCTGCGAATGAGGACCGACTCGATAAAATGCCCGTCGCGCGTTTTGAAAAGATATTTCTCCGTGCCGTCAAGGGCCGAAACCAGCCGGTCCTCAAGCACGAGGGCGGAGAGCTCGTAACTATCGTCAAGGCCCTGCCGAAGCTCCTTCGAGAAATTGGTCATGTCGTGGAAAGACCCCACGTTCTTTTCGTACAGCCAGTTGAAGAGCTGCTTCGCGCGGTAGGGCTTTTCTCCGAGCGCGGCGAACACCCGCTCGACCGCGTCGATCGGAAGATTTTTTATGAATGCCTTGTTCATTTCAGACATATCGTAACAGGCGGCACGGTGAAGGTATTGTGTATACAATGCGACTGAATGGCTTGCCAATCACTTTTTGCCTCGCGCGGCTCATAATTTTAAGCGCATATAACTACAATAGAATTGTCGTGAGTCCTTGAAATATCGGTTTTCCCCGCCTGCGGCTGAAGAAAACCGGCCTTGGTTCCAGCCTATGTGACAATTTTAATATTTTTACTTGACATGTGCTACTATTAATATTTTCGTGCTATTGCCCTTTATGATAATCAGACCGTCAAAATCTTTAGTTCAGAAGGAACCATCGCATGAAATCAATCCGCGTCGCAGCCATCCTGCTCATCTTCTCGTTATCCCTGTACGCACAGCGGGCGGCGCCGGAGGGCGAAAGGGGTACATCCGAAATCGGCGACGAAAAGGTCTTTGTCTCAAAGGAGATCATCGTCAGGGACAAAAAGGAACAGCCAGGCGTGGTCTCGATCATCACCGATAAAGAGGTTAAAAACTCAACCAAAACCGACCTCGTCAACGTCATCAATCAGAACGTACCGAGCTTCTATACCGGCAATAATCGGGTGATGGGCTTCGGTGTGGCCTCAAGCGGTGCGGCCGTCATGTCGATCCGCGGCATCGGTAAGTCGGGCTGGGGCCCCACCACCGGCGTTCCCTTTCTTATCAACGGGCTCGACACCACCACCTCGATCATGAACCACCCGATCGCCGACCTTTTCGCGATGAAGAATATCGACCGGATCGAGGTACTGCACGGGCCGCAGCCGGTGCTGTACGGCTCGGGCGCGCTCGGCGGTGTCGTGAACATCATAACAAAGCGCCAGGAACTCGATGGGTTCCGCACCGAGATCTCGGGCTCCTATGGAAGCTACAATTCCACCGACGATTACGTTCTTCATCAGGGCAAGATGGGGATCTTCGATTACGGGGTCTCGTACAACTTCCAGCGGACCGACGGCCACCGCGAGCAGAGCGCGCCGAACGGAAAGGAAGTGGACTCCGAATACATGAACCACAACGGCACGGCCCGTTTCGGTTTCGAGCTCGGAAAGAACTGGTACGCCGGGGTGAACGCCTTCATGATGAAGCAGGATATCCACGATCCCGGTCCGGACGGAGCACCGAGCAATACACTGGAGTATTTCGATATCCTCCGCCGGGGAGCGTCGCTGAATGTGCTCAATACCTATGACAAGATCGATGGTATGATCCATGTCTTCTATAATAACGGTCATCACGAGGCAGAACGATATCCGACCGATACCGATTCTTATGAGCACGACGACACACTCTACGGCGCGCGCGTGGTCGAGTCGGCAAAGCTCTTCAAGGGCAACAAGATCACGGCCGGTGTGGATGTACGGGAATGGGGCGGCACGTCGAAAGATCTTGTTAATGACAGGTACTACGTTAAAGAC
>JADFDB010000024.1 GCA_018263175.1 Spirochaetota bacterium | reverse complement strand
ACCGACCAGTACGCGCTTCCGGCCTCGTTCGACGAGCCCAGGAGAGAACGCGCGACGCCGAAGAGCATGCAGGTGAAGGATGCGCCGCTGGAAGTAAGGCCCGTGGTAAAGAAGCGGCCGGCGAAGATCGAGCGCGGGCCGAAGAAGGATGCCGCGGCGAAGGAAAAGCCCGCCGAAAAGAAAAGCATCATCGAACAGCCCGCGGAAAAGCCGGGCGAAAAAAAGGCCGATGAGACCGCCACGCCTCCCGCTGTAAAGAAGCCCGTGGAAGAGACCCTGAAGGAACCGGCCGCCCCGAAGCTTCGGGAAACTCCGAGCATAAAGGACCCGGCGGCGCCGACGGGTCCGGCCGCGCCGCAACAGCCGAAATAAATCCGGCACAGTGCCGTTTCGATGCGGGAGTTTGTTCTGTTGAGTAGGGGCCTAAAGCCTTATTCCAGTCCTCTGTATTTCCTCTGAAAATTCTGAAACATCACTATCCGGTGTGAAAAGGTGCGGTTCGATGCGAACATCGACACTTCGCCGGGCCGAATAGAGTTTCTTCAAGAGCGGGAAGTAATCATTATCGACCCTCTTCGTAAATATAGCGATATCGATATCACTCTCATCTCTTTGCGTACTTGCCGCGTAAGAGCCGAAAAGATAAGCGCTTTCATATTCAAGAAAGGGACTGATCGTATTCAGATATTGCCGTGCCTTTATGACAGCTTCGCTTTTATCCAATTCTGTAACTCCGATGTTTTATTAAGAACAATCTCCGAAAAATCCGGCGTCATCAATCCATAGATAATGTCCTTGCGACGAGGATATCTTGTCTCTATGTTTAAAGGGTCAAGTTCGTCAATGAATTCGATCTGCTCGTCCGATAATTCCGCATTCGGCCTGTATGCTCGAACAGAAACGCAAGGTTATGGGTTTTCGGAGGATGGGTTTTTTTCTTGAATTGCCAATAGGCTTTCATTACTTTTTCTATCGATTGATGACACATGAATCCAACATAGAGGAACCTTCGCTTGTCGAGCATGGCTCGTGCCGTTTCGAGGTCATAGTCGGATATTTCAATCCAGTAGAGCAGTTTCTGATCCATAACACGGCTTATCGTGAGCGTATTTTTGCCTTTTGTCAAACATAATTATTCTCAGAACTTTTGTCATCTTCCCGGTTCTGACGGAAGATGACACCACGGCTCCATTGGTCAGGTTCGATTTTTTCGGAACCGGATGAATTAATTTGACAAAAAAAAGACCCCTTAATTAGAGTTGTCACTGACATCGTGTTTTATGTCGCACTGCCGTCCGCAAACGGTTTTTCAACGCTTGTATCTTCCGAAGGTTTTTATGATTCTATAAAAACGGGTGGTATCATGGGCAAGGATCTGGAAAAAGACTTTGATGATGAGGTATACGAGGACGAGTATTACGAGGAGCATTTCGAAGAGGAAGAGCTCGTCGGTGAAGACGAGGTAGCCGACACCGTGGAAGGGGATGACGACGAAGAAAACGAGCCCAAGGAGAGAGCCGGGCTCGAAGAGGACGACGAGTGGGAAGACAAAAAGAACACCCGCAAGGTGGAGGTAAGCTACGCCTGTGAGGATTGTGATTACCGCTGGGAAGATGTCATCATTAAAAAGAAGAACCGTCTCGAAGACGACGAGGAACTTGAAGTCGTCTGCCCCATGTGCGGCTCCACCAATATCACCCAGATATGAGCCGGCGCGTTATACGAATTAGGGGAGCTCGCGAGCACAATCTCAAGAACATCTCAGTCGACATCCCGAGGGACTCACTGGTCGTTATCACCGGGCTTTCGGGTTCGGGGAAGTCGTCGCTGGCGTTCGATACCATCTACGCCGAGGGCCAGCGCCGCTATGTGGAGTCGCTCTCCGCGTACGCGCGTCAGTTTTTGGGCGTGATGGAAAAGCCCGACGTCGACCTCATCGACGGCCTGTCGCCGGCCATCTCGATCGAACAGAAAACGACCCACCGAAACCCGCGCTCGACCGTCGGCACCGTAACCGAAATATACGATTACCTGCGGCTCCTTTACGCGCGCGTCGGCGTTCCTCACTGCCACAGGTGCGGCAAGCGCATCGCGTCGCAATCGGTCGATCAGATAATCGAATCGCTCATGACGCTCGCCGCGGGGACGAAACTGCAGATCCTCGCCCCGGTGGTGCGCGGGCGCAAGGGCGAGCACGAGGACCGCTTCGCCTCCGCGCGGAAAAACGGATTCGCGCGCGTCCGCGTGAACGGCGCGACAAGGGAGCTCGACGAGGAGATAAAGCTCGAGAAAAATAAGAAGCACAATATAGAGATCGTCGTCGACCGGATCGTGATTAAGGATGGCGTGCGCTCGCGCGTTGCGGACTCGGTGGAGACGGCAATAGACCTCGCCGAGGGACTGGTTGTTGCAGATATTAATGGCGAAGACCGCCTCTATTCTACGAGCCTCTCGTGTCCCGACTGCGGCGTTTCGATTCCGGAGCTCTCGCCGCGCATGTTCTCGTTCAACAGCCCCTACGGGGCCTGCCCGAAATGCAGCGGGCTTGGGTTCATCATGCAGTTCGACCCGGAGTTCATCGTCTCCGATCCCGATAAATCGCTCTACGACGGGGTTTTGGAAGTCTGGGGCAAGACGACCAGCTACTGGTACCGCGAGCAGATCGAGACGCTCGAAAAGAATTTTAAGTTCGATGCGCGCACGCCGTGGAAAAAGCTCCCGAAAAAGATCAAGGACGTCATACTCTTCGGCTCGGGCCCGGTCAAAATTGATTACGACATCAAGCGCTACGACGCCGAGTACAAGTTTTCGCGCGCGTTCGAGGGGGTCATCCCGAACCTCGAGCGGCGCTACCGCGAGACGAAGTCCGAGGAGATGCGCGAGTGGATGGAGAAGTTCATGTCCAACCGCATCTGCGACGAGTGCGGCGGGAAACGCCTGCGGGTCGAAAGCCTCTTCGTCCGGGTCGCCGGCAGGCCGATCGACGAAATTACGTCCATGTCGATACGCGCGGCGCACGATTTCTTCGAGAACATCGCGCTTGGTGAAACGGAGGCGAGGATCGCCGTGCAGGTGTTGAAGGAGATCCGAAAGCGCCTCGGCTTTCTGAACGACGTGGGCATCGACTATCTCACGCTCGACCGGGCCGCGGGTACGCTCTCGGGGGGGGAGGCCCAGCGCATCAGGCTTGCCACGCAGATAGGGTCGAGCCTCATGGGCGTGCTCTATATCCTGGACGAGCCGAGCATCGGGCTGCACCAGCGCGACAATCAGCGCCTGCTCACCACGCTGAAGTTCCTGCGCGATATCGGGAATACCGTTATCGTCGTGGAGCACGACGAGGAAACCATCCGCGAGGCCGACTACGTACTGGATCTGGGACCGGGCGCCGGTATCGACGGCGGGTACGTGGTGGCCGAGGGGACCCCCGCCGAGATAGAGGCGAACGAAAAGTCCCTTACCGGGCTGTACCTCTCCGGAAAGGAGCTCATTCCCGTTCCGGCGAAGAGAAGGGAGCCGCGCGGCTTTATAGAGGTCAGGGGCGCGCGCGAGAACAATCTCAGGAAAATCAACGTTGCCTTTCCGCTGGGGGTGTTCTCGTGCATCACCGGGGTCTCGGGATCGGGTAAATCGACGCTCGTCATAGAAATACTGTACCGGGCCCTGTCCTCGCTCGTGATGAAATCGAAGGAGCATCCGGGCGCCTTCGATAAAATAACGGGCGTGGAACAGATCGACAAGGTCATCGATATAGACCAGTCGCCGATCGGGCGAACCCCGCGCTCCAATCCCGCCACCTACACGGGCCTTTTCACGCCCATCCGCGACCTCTTCACCCAGCTTCCCGAGTCGAAGGTGCGGGGATACCGGCCGGGCCGCTTTTCGTTCAACGTGCCGGGAGGCCGCTGCGAGGCCTGCGAGGGTGACGGCATCAAGCGCATCGAGATGCACTTCCTTCCCGACGTCTACGTTACCTGCGAGGTCTGCAAGGGCAAGCGCTACAACCACGAGACGCTCGAGGTGCGCTACAAGGGTAAGAACATCTTCGAGGTGCTCGACATGACGGTGGAGGAGGCCCTCACGTTTTTCGAAAACATCCCCTCCGTCCGCTCCAAACTCGAAACGCTCAACCGGGTGGGGCTGGGCTACATCAAACTGGGACAGCCCGCAACAACGCTTTCGGGCGGCGAGGCCCAGCGGGTAAAACTCTCCACCGAGCTTTCGCGCCGCGCGACCGGCCGGACCGTTTACATCCTCGACGAGCCTACCACCGGCCTCCATTTCGACGATATCCGCAAGCTCCTCGATGTGCTCGCGTCGCTCGTGGAGCGGGGCAATACGGTGATCGTCATAGAGCACAACCTCGACGTGGTCAAGAACGCCGACTGGGTGCTCGACCTGGGGCCCGAGGGAGGCGACGGCGGGGGCTTTATCGTGGCCCAGGGTACCCCGGAGGAGATCGCCGCGGCAAAGGGTTCGTATACCGGGAAATACCTTAAATCTGTCTTGAAAAAAAAGTGACATAAGACGATAATGGGAAGGAGGGATAACGACATGAATATCTTTCCGGACATTACAACATGAAAAAACCTTCCGGCCCGGGCGCATCGGCGCTCATCACCGCCGCTTCGATTGTCGTACTGCTCGTTCTTTCGGCAGCGTCCGCGCGGGCGCAATCCCGCGATCTCGTTAAGTTCGAGAGGGCCAAGGAGCAGTTCCGCCAGGGCATGGTCCACTTCAACAACATGCGCTACCTGGCCTCGGTGGAGTTCTTCCGCAAGGCGCTCGTCATCCACCCGGACTATTTCACCGCGCGCGAGTACCTCGCCCGCTCGTACCGGCTGGCGGGTTTTACCGAAGAGGCGCTCAACGAATGGGAGATTCTCGCGGACGAGGCGCCCGACAACGCGCTCGTTCGATCCAGGATCGACGCGATCCGCTTCCGCGAGGGCGGGCTCTTCGCGCCCGGGCGCGCCGGTGAGTTCGTACTCGCCGACGAGTATATCTCCGCCGACCTGAGGCGCTTTCGCTTCCCCCATCCCGTGGACGTGGCCGTGGACCCGGCGAGAAACGCCTATATTACCTCGTTCTCCTCCGGAAAGCTCGTGAAGATCGATCCGAACAAGCAGGGGATCGACGTATTCGCGCCGGCGCTGGACAGCAAGCTCTACGGGATCGATTATTTCAAAGGGCGGCTCGCCGTCACCGATTTCGGGCGCGACTGCGTGTACCTCATGAACGAGGGAATGAAGATACTCAAGACCTTCGGCGCGAGCGGCAACGGCGAGGGGCTGTTTCACGGGCCGCAGGGCGTGTGCTTCGATCCGCGGGGAAACCTCTACGTGGTCGATTCGGGCAACCATCGGGTGCAGAAGTTCGATGAGGGCGGAGCCTTCGTCCTGTCGTTCGGCAGGCAGGGGGCGTACGAGGGCCAGCTCGAAAAGCCGTCGGACTGCGCCGCGGACACTGAGCGGGTGTACGTCGCCGATACCGGCAATAACCGCGTGGCGGTTTTCGACGATTCCGGGAATTTTCTGGACAACCTTTCAATCGAGGGTTCCGAACGGCCGCGCGGGATAACGCTCAATACCGGCACGCTCCTGGTGGCCGACGAGAAGCAGGGGCTCCTCTTTTACGATACGGCCGGCAAAAATACGGCGAGCTTCGACTCGTGGGAGGGAGGCAAGCGGAGATTCAGGCGTCCCTACGCCGGGATCGTGGACCGCGACGGTTTTCTTTACTGTCTCGATTACCTGCAGGAACGGCTTTTCATCTTCTCACCGCTCGAGCGGCGGTATTCGAATTACGACATCGAGATCGCGTCGATCGACGTAAAAAAGTTTCCGGCCGTGGCGCTGTATCTCAATGTGCGCGACCGCGGCGGCAGGCCCCTGTACGGGCTCACGCGCGACAATTTCTCCGTCACCGAGGACGGCGCGCGCGCGTCGGGTGTCTACGTTGACTATCTGAAAGACAAAACGCCCTCGGCCTCCATGGTGCTCTGCGTGGACCGCTCGCGCGGAATGAGCGGGTATCACAACGACATCCCGTGGGTCGCCGAGTTCGTTTTGAAAAAAATGCGTAAAAACGATTCGCTCAAGGTGGCGGGATTCAACGACGACTATCGCACGGAAAACGACTTCGACTGGAGCCGCAGGAGGGCGCTCAAGGCATTGAAGGCGCGCTCGTACGGCGAAGGCAAGAACATAGGGAAGGCGCTGTACAACGCGCTGACCGACGTGGCGCCGAAGTTAAACCGCCGCGGGGTCATTCTGCTCACCGACGGCATCGTCGCGGAGGATTCGTTCGTCCGGTATTCGGAGAAAATCATCATCGATTACGCGGGGAACCATCATATTCCCGTTTATATCGTATGCCTCAGGGAAAAGAACCCGGCGCTCGAGCGCATCGCCGCGGCAACGGGCGGCGCCGTTTTCTCCGCACACGAGATGGACGGGCTGCGGGGCATATACGACCGCATACGAAATGCCGAGGAGTACCGCTACGTCCTCGTCTATTCCACCTTCAAGTCGCCGACGCTGAAGGGCTGGTGGTCGGACATCCGCGTCGAGGTCAGCTACCGCAACCAGAAGGGCACCGAGTGGGGCGGATATTTCGTTCCCTGATGCTTCGTCCGATCGTACTCTCCGGCGCGTTTCGATCGATGTTCCGGTCGCGATGATCCAACAATACAACAACAGGTGATTCCTCACAATGAAATCATTGATTCGACTTATGTTCCTGATGATTATGCTTTTTCCTGTCGCCTCCGGTGCCGGGGAATATCAGAAGGACGTCGATTACTTTCGGGCAAAAATCGAGAAGATAGAAAAGACCCGCAGGACCGCCCAGAGCCAGCCATATCTCGAAACCGTTTTTTCGCTGCGGTTGCTCTCGGGACCGGAAAAAGGCTCAATTCAAAAAGTCACCTTCAGGGGCGACGAAAACGTGCCGGACTACGTGAAGTATCGCGAGGGCGACACAATCTTCGTCGGGCAGAACACGATAATTACGGATGACGGCAGTGACCGGTATCTCAGCATGCATGACGTCGACAACACCTTCGGGCTCGTTACGCTCGCGGCGATCTTTCTTGCGGCACTTTTCCTGGTGGGGAGGGGAAGGGGGATACTGTCGCTCTTCGGACTTTCATTCACGGTGCTGCTCATCTTCTTCGTTTTCATCCCGCTCACGCTCAAAGGGTACCCGCCGCTGCTGTCGGTCCTGCTAATATCCATCGCGGCCATCGGCGTCACCATTCCGCTCATAACGGGCCTGGGCAAAAAGACGCTTACCGCAATCGCCGGGGCTTCGGCGGGTGTGTTCGTTTCGATGGCCTTCAGCGTTGCGTTCGGCTGGACCATGCACCTGTCGGGAATCGTCACCGACGAACTGCTCACGCTCTTCTACACCACCAGCACGAACATCAACCTTCGCGATATTGCACTCTCTGGCATGATACTTTCGGCGCTCGGGGCGGTGATGGATGTGTCGATTTCGATTTCGTCGGCGATCAACGAGTTCTACGTGGTGCATCCGGGCGTGGATTCGCGCACGGCATTCCGCTCGGCGATCGAGGTGGGGCGCGACAACCTGGGGTCCATGGTGAACACGCTCATCATGGCCTACGTCGGCGGGGCGCTTTCACTCATACTGATAATCTACCTGCGATTCGATTCGAGGATGCCGATGTCGATGATCTTCTCCCACAACGAGATCCTCGTGGAGGTGCTGCGGTCGTTCGTGGGATGCATGGGGATGCTGGTTTCCGTGCCCGTGACCGCGGCGGTGGGCGTATGGCTGAATCACGGCCGCCGCGAAGCCTCGTAAGCCCTACAGACTGTTAAAAAATTCCTTAAGCCATTGGATGGATTTTTCGAACTGTGCCGCGCCCCCGGCATCGTTGCCGTCGTCGGGGTAGACCTCGATCGTCTTCTCGCATTTGAAATGATTGAACAGCGCGAAGACGCACTGCGGCGGTGAGATCGTGTCCCTGAAGCCCACGGTGAAGAGCGCAGGTCCGGCGACGCGGTCGGCGAAATTGATCGCGTCGAAGTAGGAAAGGTTTTTCTTTATGAGCTTCTTTTTCGTTCTCTGAAGCGAGAGGTATTCGTTTATTTCAGCGGTCGCCTCGCTCGTCGAGACGTTCTGGCTCTCGGGCAGATACGCGAACGAGGGCGTGTCGAGCACGAGCGCGGTCGGGCGGCTGGAATTGGCCGCTGCGAAGACCGCCGCAGCGCCGCCGAGCCCCTTGCCGATGAATCCGATCGCGCTGCAGTCGAGCCGGTCGTTAAGCCTGAGGACGTCGATTGTCCGGCAGGCGTCGAGATACACGCCCCGCATGTAATAACCGGCCGTGTCGCCGATCGAGTCCACCATGTACCCGGGGCTTTTCTCGGGTTCCTCGGATGGTGTGTCGCCATGCCCCCGGAGGCGCAGGAAAAAATAGGCGATGTTTTCGTCGAGTGGATAGCCGGCATACGGATGGGGACTGTTATAATCGTGGATGATGACGACGGTCCTCGACTTGCGCACGCCCACTGGAACGAGAAGGCTGCCGGTGACCGACGAGCGAAACATCCCCCGAAACGTCACATCGAACCTGTCGAAGGGCGATCGGGCCGTGTTGACCGGCGTGAACGACGGCTCGATAGGGATTCTTTTAAGCTCAGAAAACGAGTTCTTCCAGAAGGCGTCGAAGTCCCCCTCGCGGTCGAAGGGGGGAAGGTGCAGGAAGAAGCGGTCGAAATCGCCGGTTACAGGCATGGCCCGGAGCCCCGTCAGTTCGAGAGTTTGTAGATGAAATAATAGTTATAGCTGAACAGCACATAGATGATCGCTATGACGGTCGTCGACACCACCAGCAGCGAAAGTACCAGTCCCGCAGCCCGCAGGGGCCTGAGGCTCATGTGTATCGCGATCTCGGCTCCCGAATGGCCGTCCCTCCGGAGCGCGTAAATCCGCCGGACGAATAGATAGACGAGCGCGCCGGCGATTCCGAGGCGGATGGACCAGGTGACGATGACGTTGAACAGCGGCTTGTCGCCGACGGCAAGCAGCGCTATCGGCGATACAACGACGTCCATAAGAAGTGCGGAGACGAAGGCCGAGGCGAGAACAAAGAGACACAGCGTTCCCACCGCCCTGAGCCTGTCGACGATACGGCTTTTCTCGAAAGGGGTTCTTCCATGCATTAGCTGTAACCGGGGTTTATTTTTCGGAGGATTCGTCCGGAGCGCCCTCTTCGCGTCCGGTCTTCCGCGCCGCGTCCGGGGCCTTCTCCCCGCTGTCGGAACTGATTCCCATCTCCTCCAGCGCTTCGCGGGCGGCCTTCTGCACGGCCTGACTCGGGTCATAATCACGTTTGTATTTTAATATGTCAATTGTTCTTTGGTCCTTCATGTCTTTAAGAAGGCGGACGGCCCGAAGACGCACCATCGAGTTGTCGCTTTTAAGCGCGTCAACGAGGCGGGGATAGGCCTTCTCATCGCCGAGCTTTGCGAGCGCCGCCACGCAGTAGATATACAAGGTGTAGTGCTCCTTGCGTTTTTTAAATGGATACGACTCGATGACCGTGATGACCGCATCGATGTCTTTGGCCTTGTCCCTTGCGTCCAGCCGGGCCAGGGAGTTCGCGGCATAACCGCGCACGTCCCTGTCCTCGTCCTCATCTTTAAGAAGCTCGACGAGGAAGTCTTTAGGTGCCGCCGATCCGAGTTTTCCCATGAACATCGTAAGCGATCCGCGGATGGTACGGGTCGTCTTTGTGTCCTTGATCGCCGCCTTCGCGAATTCGGCCAACTCTCCCGCCTGGAACTCGCCCATCGCGGTAATCAGGCTTTCGGTGAGGTTTGAATCTTTCGAGAGGTCGCTCTTTTTCAGCTTCTCGGCGAGGACACTCCGGGCCGGACCGTGCCGCAGGTTTTTTAGCGAGTTTATGGCGGCGATCTGCACGTCCTCGGAATCGTCGCCCAGCGCATCCATCATGGCCGGCGCGGAGGTGCTGTTTTTCAGGTCGCCCGCAACCGTGATCGCCTTGGCCTTTACCTCGGGATCGGTCTCGTTTCTGATTACGTCGGCGAGCCTGTCGCCGAGGCGGCGCTTCAGGCCGTCGTCCTTAATCGCGAGTATCATCGTGATCGCCTCACGGCGGTCCTTGTTGATGCCGAACTGGATGGTTTTTTCGATCCACTCGGCCCGTTTTTTCTCGTTCTCGGCCCGCTTTTCCTTCTGCTTGCGCTCCTTCTCCTCGGCGGTTTCGGCGGCCTTCGCCTCTTTTTTCGCCACGGAGGGCGTTTTCGCGTTTTTTGCCTGTGCCGAGAGGAGGGCCGGAGTGGCGCTCATGCCGAACACCATCGCGATCGTTAGTATATATTTGACCTTTGCTTTCATCGTTTTCTCCCGTTCCGGGTGAATAGTACAGCCTGGTCCCGCTGAAGCGCAAGAACATTCACGGGCCGTCTCCGCCCGCGCGCGGCCCGGGAAGCCGTCTCTCCGGGGCGCAGAGCTTCGATACAAAGTGCGATGCAGGGCCTTCGATAGACGGCGTGTATGACTCCCGGTATCATTATCGGCCGTTTGCTCACGGAATGGAGCCCGATTATGCAAGACCGGGACGGTAGCGCGGCGTGTCATAATTACTTGACACCGATGATTTTTATGCGTACTATTCTGTCTTACAGGACGGCGCGGGAATGCGAAAGCCCCGGTCGTCCGGGCGCTCGATGCCGTATTAACGGGGATACATGCCATGAGAAAGACCATTGTTCAGCTTGCGCTGCTCTGCTTTGCGGCGGCATTCGCCGCTCCCTCGTTCGCGGCGGATCGTTATGCGCTTATCAAGCTCGAGGGATCGGTGAATCCGATCGTCAGCGAGCACATCATAAAATCGATCGACAGGGCCAATGAGGAGCGGGTGCATCTCATCATCCTCAAAATGGACACTCCGGGCGGTCTGATGGGCTCCATGCGCGATATCATCAAGTCCATTCTTTCGTCCGACGCTCCGGTTGTGGTGTTCACCGCACCCAAGGGTGCGCAGGCGGCCTCGGCGGGCGGATACATCATGCTCGCCGCGCATATCGCCGCCATGGCGCCCGGCACGGAGATAGGCGCCATGCACCCGGTAAGCCCTTTTCTCAACTTCGGACAGAAGGACGAGCAGGGCAAAGCGGCCGAAGGCATAATGGAGAAGAAGGTGCTCAACGACACCATCGCCTACGGCAAGAGCCTCGCCCAGAAGCGGAAGCGGAACGTCGATTGGACCGTGCGTGCCATAAGGGACGCGATTTCGAGCACCTATCTCGAGGCATATAAGCTCGGAATCGTGGACATAATCGCGGAAGACGTGGACGATCTGCTCGTCAAGCTCAACGGCAGGAGAGTCGACGTCAACGGGACCATGGTGACGCTTTCGACGACGAACCTGTCCGAGCTTTCGTTCGAGATGGACTGGAAGGAGCGCCTGCTCAATTTCTTCGCGGATCCGCAGATGGTGTTTCTGCTGTTCATCATCGCCGTGGCGGGTATCGGCATGGAGTTCAAGAGCCCCGGGCTTATCGTGCCCGGGGTGATCGGCGCGGTGGCGCTCTTTCTCTTTCTCATGGCGGTGCGGGTGCTGCCCATCAATCTGGCCGGGCTTGCGCTCATCATCCTCGCCATCGTGCTGTTCATACTTGAGCTTAAAATCGCGAGCTACGGTCTGTTGACCGTGGGGGGGATCGCCTCGTTCATTTTCGGTTCGATGATCCTCTTCGATTCGCCGCTCCCCGGAGGGCAGATCCCCATGCGCTCGATCATCGCCGTGGTGGTCTTTCTGCTCGCCTTCTTCTTCCTCGTGGTGCGCTCGGTCGTGCTGGCGCATAAAAGCCAGGTCACCACGGGCATGCGGGGCCTCATCGGCGAGACCGGCGTGGCGATCAGGGATTTCGACGGCGACGGCAAGGTGTTCGTCCACGGAGAAATCTGGAACGCGACCTCGGAGGACTCTCTCAAGCGCGACGACAGGATCACGGTGGTCGGTTCGAAGGGCATGACCCTTTTCGTCAGGAAAGCCTGAGGCGCCGCCCTCGGAGAATGAAGAGCGTTCAAAGCGGTGAAAACGGTTCCAACCGTTGGAGTTATACAATTCCACAACACAGAGGAGGTGTACGATGTTTGAGTTGTTTCCCACATTGCTGATCATTGCGGTGCTTTTCGTTATCGCTTCGATTAAGATCATCAAGGAATACGAGCGCGCGGTGGTGTTTCGCCTCGGAAGGCTTTTAAGCAGCCACAAGGGGCCCGGAATCATCATCATCATTCCGTTCATCGATAAGTGGGTGAGGGTGAGCCTTCGCCTCATCGCGATGGACGTTCCGCCCCAGGACGTCATTACGAGGGACAACGTTTCGGTGAAGGTGAATGCCGTGTTGTATTTCCGGGTGGTCGATCCCAATAAGGCGATTACCGAGGTGGAGGACTTCATGTATGCTACCAGCCAGCTTGCGCAGACGACCCTTCGCAGCATCCTCGGCATGAACGAGCTCGACGATTTGCTGAGCGACCGCGAGCGCATCAATACCGAGCTCCAGAACGTCCTCGATACCCATACGGACCCGTGGGGCATCAAGGTGACCGCGGTCGAGGTTAAGCACGTCGACCTGCCGCAGGAGATGCAGCGCGCCATGGCCAAGCAGGCCGAGGCCGAGCGCGAGCGGCGCGCAAAGGTCATCAACGCCGAGGGCGAGGCCCAGGCGGCGACAAAGCTGATCGAGGCGGCCACGCTCATGGAAGAGCACCCGATCGCGCTCCAGCTTCGCTATCTGCAGACCTTGCGGGAGGTGGCCACCGAGAACAACTCGACCACGCTCTTCCCGATACCGCTCGACCTCATTACGCATTTCATGAAGAAGTAGAATTCGCGGCCCTGAAGGCGCGGTTGACCAATCGCGCCTTCAGGACACGGGTGTTCGGGGCGTGCCTTCGGGGCACATGTTCATTCCACGAGCTTCTTCAGCCGGTTGAGCTCATTTATCGCGTCGAGCGGCGTGAGCGTGTCGATATTGACGGCGCGGATGGCCTGCACCAGACGGTGGTTGGCGGCGTTGAACATCTCGAGCTGTTCACCGGGATCATGCTCTTCGCCGGCGCCGCTTCCGGTGCGGTTCGTCTTCTCCATGCGCTCGAGTATCTTCTGGGCGCGCGCGGTGATTTCCCTGGGAATGCCCGCCAGGCGCGCGACGTGTATGCCGTACGACTTGTCGGCGGCGCCCGGTACCACGCGGTGCAGAAAATCGACCCCGCCCATGTGTTCCTTTACCAGCACGTTGTAATTCGCGATTCCCGGCCTGCCGCCCAGGCGCGTAAGCTCGTGGTAGTGCGTGGCAAAGAGCGTTTTCGCGTGGATGTAGCGCAGTATGTACTCCACCACGGCCCATGCGATGGAGAGCCCGTCGAAGGTGCTCGTGCCGCGGCCGACCTCGTCCATCACGATCAGGCTTTTGGCCGTGGCGTTATTCAGGATGATCGCGGTCTCGTTCATCTCGACGAGGAAGGTCGATTCGCCGCGCGAGATGTTGTCCGAAGCGCCTATGCGGGTGAAGATGCGGTCGGTTATGGAAAGATCGGCCGAGGCGGCGGGTACATAGGAGCCCGTCTGGGCCATGAGCTGAATGATCGCCGCCATGCGGATGTACGTGGACTTTCCCGACATGTTGGGCCCGGTGATGATCTTGATGAAATCGCTTGAGTCGTCCATGCAGACGTCGTTGGGTATGAAGACCTCTTTCGTGTAATATTTCTCGACGATGGGATGCCGGCCGCCCGAGATGTTCATCGCCCCGCCGTCGTTGAACGACGGCCGGACGAACCGGTTCTCGAGCGCCGAGACGGCGAGGGAGCAGTAGAAGTCGGCTTCCCCGAGCGCTCCGGCGAGGTTCTGGAGCATGAACCGGTGTGACAGTACCTCGGCGTGCAGCTTCGCGAGCTCGGCGGTTTCGAGGGCGACGATCTTTTCGGAGGCGCCCAGTATGTCCGACTCGAAGTTCTGCAGGCGTTCGGTGGTATAGCGCTCGGACCCCACCAGCGTCTGTTTTCGGAAGTAATCGGCGGGCGCCTTCGATGACTGTCCCTTGCTCAGCTCGATGTAATAGCCGAGCACCCTGTTGTATTTGACCTTCAGCGTCGGAATGCCGAGCCGCTGTTTTTCCTCCTCCTGGTACTCCACTATCCAGCCTTTGGCGTCCTTCTTCAGCTCGTAGAGCCGGTCGAGCTCGGCACTTCGACCGGGCCGTACAACCCGGCCCTGCTCGGGGGAAAGCGCCGGCTCGTCGTCGATGACCGCGTCGATATGCGCGGCAAGCACCTGGCCCTCGTCGGCTGCCGTGCGTACGCGGCCGCACAGTTCGTGCGAAAGGCCCGCAAGAAGGTCCGCGACCCCGGTGGCGGCCTGGGTGGAGGATGAGAGCGCGAGATAATCGCGGGGCGTCGAGCGGCCGATGACGAAGCGCGCGAGAAGGCGCTCGATGTCGTAGACGCCGTCAAGGCGCTCCTGCACGTCGCCCGTAAGCCCGGCCGATTCGTAGAAAAGGCGCACCGTGTCCAGACGCTTCTCGATTTCATCCCGCAGGAGGAGCGGCTGGAGGATATTTCGCTCGAGAAGACGCCTTCCCATGGCCGTCTTCGTGCGGTTGAGCACGGCGTAGAGGGTGCGCTCGCGGTTTCCCTCCTGCGCGTTGCGCACCAGTTCGAGGTTGGCGATCGTCGCCTCGTCGAGCGCCATGTAATCGGACGAGACGATCCGCCTGGGGGGCTTCAGATGGCCGAAGGCCTTCTTGTGCGTGTCCTTGAGATATTCGAGGATCGAACCCGCGGCCATTATCTCGATTTCGTCGTCGATGCCGAGCCCCTTGATCCCCGCCAGTTGAAAGGCCTCGGCGATGGCGGAAACGAGGTAATCCCCGTCGTACAGCCAGTCGTTGATTTTATTGACCGGTATCCCCTGGTTTTTAAGGTATTTGATCACGCGGTCGTCCGCGCCGTCTACGCCGTGGTAGATCGCCTCCCGCGGCGAGAAGCGGGCGAGCTCGCCGCGGAACAGGTCGATCGAGCGCTCCATCGACGAAAGAAAAAAATCGCCGGTTGAGATGTCGATGAACGCGAAGGCGATCCTTTCCGTCCCCTCCACGATCGAGGCCAGGAAGTTGTTGGCATCGGACTGCAGAAGGTTCTGTTCGACGAGCGTTCCGGGCGTAATGACGCGTGTTACCTCCCGGCGCACCACGGTCCCCGACGAGGGCACGGTTTCCATCTGCTCGCAGATGGCGACACGATGGCCGGCCTTGATGAGGCGGGCGATGTAGCTTTCGGCGGCGTGGTGGGGGATCCCGCACATCGGCACGTCGTTCTGACGGGCGGTGAGCGCGATGTTGAGGACCTTCGAGGCGGTATGCGCGTCCTCGAAAAACATTTCGTAAAAGTCACCCATGCGGAAGAAGAGTATCTCCCCGGCATATTTTTTCTTTATCTCGAGGTATTGTTTCAGCATCGGGGTGAGCTTGGCGTCCATTCTCAATCTCCGTAAATGTAGCGGCGGTTATCGTCCTTCCGTATCCGGACGATGTTGCCGTTCATCGCGAACTCCTCGGCAAGCCTGATTTTGAGCGAAACCGCGGCATCGGTATCACGTACACGGCCCACGTATATCAGATGACGTCCCGCAACGGCCACCGCCTGGATCGGCGAGAACTCGCCGGATATGATCCCGCGCACGCGCTCAGCTTCCGCTCTCGAATGGAACGGCCCGAGCGCT
This sequence comes from Spirochaetota bacterium, assembly GCA_018263175.1. Taxonomy (GTDB): domain Bacteria; phylum Spirochaetota; class UBA4802; order UBA4802; family UBA5368; genus MVZN01. The sequence continues at coordinate 8,871 of JADFDB010000024.1, read as the reverse complement.
ACCGCGTACGCGATCTCGGCGTCGTCCTCCGTTTGTCCCGCCTCGATCTCGGGGCTGATGTCGAGCGGATCGGCGTCCCTGACGGCGGCCTCTCCAGGAAGATAGGGCAGCGGCGTGGGTTTGTGTGCCTTCACCTCCTCCATCCGCCCCGCGGCGAAGCCGCTCTCCACGGCGCGAGGATATCGCTTCATGAGATCGGCATAGGCGCTGTGCGCTCTTCCGTAGTCGGCACCATTTTCATAAAAGCGTCCCAGAAGATACAGGGCGCCGGGCGCCGTCGGGGCGTTCGGGAAGCCCGTAACGAGCTCCCTGAGCGAAAAGAGATAGGCGCGCGAGTAGCCCGTCGTTTTTCTCTCAACGTAGGCCAGCACGAGTAGCACGCCCGCCAGTTCGTCGTAATCGCGATTTATTTCGGTCGCGCGCCGGCATGCGGCACGCGCTTCATCATACCGCTCGAGGTGGATGAAGGCCTTCGCGCGATACAGCAGATAGCGCGAAAGGTGCTCGCTCTTCGGAAAGAGCTCCGCGGCCTTCGCGGATTCGGCCGCAAGCTCCTCCCAGCGCGCGCAGAGGTACAGCGTTTCGCAGATCCTGAGCGCCGCGTAGTCTCTCTTCTCGAAATAGCGGTACTTGTCCAGAAGCACCCGGTACTGGCCTATGGCCTCGTCCGGCGCCTCCTCGGCGTCGGCGACGAAGAGGCGAACGTCGGCGACCGCGTTGCTCTTCGGATAGGCCCGGTAGAATTCAGCGGCGAGCGCGCGGAGCCTGTCCGCCTCGCCCTTCTCGGCGTGAGCGCCGATCCTTGCGAGGTAGTCACGTTCGGACGGCGCGGAGAGTGCGCTCGCGCACAGCGTTACGAGAAACGCGCAGGTGAAGGCCGCTTTATACACTGCGCTCTCCGTAGAGGGTGGAGCCCCGCACTTCCTTTATGACGATACGTACCTTCCGTCCGACGTCGCCGGGTCCGCCCGGCAGAACCGCCGGATGATTGAGGTAGGTCCTTCCACGGTATTCCCCCGGCGACCTCCTGCTTCGGCCCTCTACGATGAGCTCTTCGGAACGGTCGATCCGGGCGAGCAGTTTTTCGCGTGAAATGGCGCGCTGAATATCGATGAGCCGCCGCAGGCGTTCGAGCTTGTGCGCGCGGTCCAGATCCTCCTTCATGGTGAACGACGGAGTGCCCTCGCGCGGGGAATAGGCGTACATGAAGGCCTCGTCGAACCGGAAGCGCCGCACGGCGTCGAGCGTAAGGCGGTAATCATCGTCGGTCTCGCCGGGGAAGCCGACGATGAGGTCGGTCGAAACGGCGTGGTCGGGAAGGGCCCGGTCGAGGTGCTCGAGTATTTCCGCGTAGCGGGCCATGGTATACTTTCGGTTCATGAGCGCGAGCATTCGGTCCGATCCGCTCTGAAGCGGCAGGTGCACCGATCGCGAGATAGTGCCGTGATCGGCCGCAACGCGCACGATATCGTCGTGGAAGTCCATCGGGTGCGAGGTGAGGAAGTTCACTCTGAGGATACCCTCCACCCCCGCGACGCGTTCGAGCAGACGGTGGAAGGGGATGTCGCCGCTGTCCATCCCGTACTGGTTGACGTTCTGTCCCAGAAGGCTGATCTCGGTCGCGCCGCCCTCCACACACTGCTCGACGTAACGGACGATCGCATCTGACGGGAAGGAGATGAGCTTACCGCGAACGTACGGAACGATGCAATAGGAACAGAAGTTGCAGCAGCCGTGGGTGATGGTGACCCACTTGTGAAAGGGGATCTCGTCGCGCCGCGCCGCCGCCGCCGGGTCGAGCCGACCGGCGAAGTCTTCCGGCGCCTGCGACAGATAGGCGCGTTCGCCCCGGCCCTCGATACGGGCGGCGACGACAGGTCCTATCCGCGGCGACTGGTACGGGCCCACTACGAGATCGGCCGTGCCGTCGGCCACGAGCGCATCGCCGAGGCGCTGGGCCATGCAGCCGGCGACGGCGACGAGCGCGCGGGCGTTCCTCCGCGCCGAACGGATGCGCGCGAGCGCCCGCTCTTCGGCGTGGCTGCGGACCGAACAGGTGTTGAAGACGAGCACGTCCGCGTCGTCGATGCCCTGCGCGCGCTCGAAGCCGGCCGTTTCGAGCGAATGGGCCATGAGGTCCGAGTCGCCCTTGTTCATCTGACAGCCGAAGGTCTCTATGTGAAAACGCTTTTTCATCAGTTTATGACGCCCTTTGCCCTGAGTTCGGAGATTTCTTCTCGTGTGTATCCGAGCGAGGCGAGTATGGCCTCGTTGTGATGTCCGAGCGGAACACCCGCCTCGCGCGCCGTGCATTCTTCGGGTCCGATTCGTATCGGATTGGCGACCTGTCGCAGGGGCCTGCCGGTGTGGCCGCTCACCTCGGTCACCATGTCCCTGTCCGCGAGCGGTGGGGACTGCACCGCCTCGGTTATCGTGAGCACCGGCTCAACGCAGGCGTCGAGACGGGCGAACACATTTCGCCAGTGATCGAGCGTACGCCCCTCGATGATCTCCGCGACCCGCCGCTTCGACGCCGCGAGCTCCTCGTGCGACATGAGTCCCGGCGACGCCATCTCGCTCATGCCGATCGCCCGGTAAAAGCTCTCGGCGAACTTCGGCTCGAGCGAACCGACCGAAAGGTGGCGGCCGTCGGCCGTCCGGTAATAGTCGTACACCGCACCGCCGTTGAGGATCTCGCCCCCGCGCACGGGCTCGCCACCCTCCGCGAGAAAACCCGCCGCCTGAAAGGCCGAGAGCGCGAAGGTGCTGTCGGTGATGGAGAGGTCGATAAAAACACCCTTGCCGGTCGAGAGCCTGCGGATGTAGGCGGCCATCACGGCGATTGCGAGGTTCTTTCCCCCGCCGCAGACATCGGCGATCTGGATACCGGAAAGCGTCGGGCCTGTCTGCTCGCGGCCCGAGTAGGAGTCTATGCCGGAGAGCGCGAGGTAGTTGATGTCGTGGCCAGCGCGTTCGGCGTAACGTCCGGTATGTCCGTAGCCGGTGAGCGAGCAGTAGATGACGGAGGGATTGATCTTCCTCGCGTCGTCGTAGCCCAGGCCGAGCCTGTCCATCACCCCCGGCCTGAACTGTTCGAGCACGATATCGTAGCCGGCGAGCAGGCGCGAAAGTATCTCCTTCGATTCGGGACGCTTGAGATCGAGTCCGAGCGATTTCTTTCCGCGGTTGATATGGGCATAGGCCGCCGAGACGCCGTCGATGAACGGCGCGGAGATGCGCATGAGGTCGGGATTGTTGAAGTTCTCGATCTTGATGATGTCCGCGCCGAGGTCCGCGAGCATCATGCTTCCGTAAGGGCCGGGGAGCAGGTAGGTGAAATCGAGAACCTTCATTCCCTCAAGGGGTGGGCGACTGCCTGTGCTCATCGTTACCGTCGCGGCGGGGCGGGCGGGAGTACCGCCTGCGCCCGGTCCGGGCTCCTATTCGAGCCCGGCGTTTTTGAAAACATAGTCGATGTTTTTTAAATAGAGCGACATGTCGAAGACCGCGTCGAGCGTGCGCGCATCGAGGAGCGCGCCGATCTTCGGCTCGCTTCCCGCGAGCTCACGCAGCGTCCCTTCCTTTTTCCACACCCGCATGGCGATATTCTGAACCAGCGCGTAGGCGTCCTCGCGCGAGACGCCCTTCTCGACGAGCTTCAGGAGGAGCGACTGCGAGTAGAAGAGCCCGCCCGTGCGCTCAAGGTTCTCGATCATCGATTCGGGGTAGACGATGAGCCCTTCGAGGATAAAGATCATGCGGTGGATGATGTAGTCGAGCGCCACGGTCGAGTCGGGGAGGATGACGCGCTCGGCCGACGAATGCGAGATGTCGCGCTCGTGCCAGAGCGTCATGTCGTCGAGCGCCACGTTCATGTTCGCCTTGATGACGCGTGAGAGGCCGGAGACACGCTCGGCGAGGATGGGATTGCGCTTGTGCGGCATGGCCGAGGACCCCTTCTGGCCCTTCTGGAAGGGCTCCTCGACCTCGCGGACCTCGGTGCGTTGAAGGTGTCGGATCTCGGTGGCGAGCTTGTCGAGGCTTCCGGCCGTGATGGCGAGCGCCGCCATGTATCCGGCGTGGCGGTCGCGCTGGACGATCTGCGTGGCGACGGCTTCGGCCTTCAGGCCCATCTTCCCGCAGACGTAGCGCTCGACCTCGGGGTCGATAGTGCTGTAGGTTCCCACCGCGCCCGAGAGCTTGCCGTAGGACGCATTTTCTATCGCGGCGACGAGCCGGTCGTGGTTGCGCTGGAACTCCTTGAAATAGAGGGCCATCTTCATGCCGAAGGTGGTGGGCTCGGCGTGCACGCCGTGGGAACGGCCCATGCAGGGCGTTTTTTTATGCTTGAGCGCAAGGCCGCGCAGCTTCTCGATGAGGGTCTCGATTCCTCTGAGTATGATTTCGCCCGACTGTTTCATCTGTATCGAGAGCGCGGTATCGACGATGTCGCTCGAGGTCAGGCCGTAGTGGATGAACCTGCTCGACGGGCCCACGTATTCGCCCACGCAGGTGAGGAACGCGATGACGTCGTGGTGCACCTGGTTCTCGATCTCGAGGATGCGTGGAACGCTGAAGGCGGCCTTCTCCCGGATTACCGCGAGGTCTTTATCGGGGATGAGTCCGAGGCGGGCATTGGCCTCGCAGGCGGCGACTTCTATGTCGAGCCATATCCTGAATTTGTTTTCGAGCGTCCAGATATCGGCGATTTCCTTGCGCGAATAGCGATCGATCATGACAACCCCTTGGGTGATGGTGAGCTGAACTGAAAGTCTCCCGCGGGCTCCCGCTTAAAATCAAGCAATTTTTAGAGTTCGCGAAAACTTCGCGGTGTCAGTTTAAAGCCGCCACCCGTTCGATTATTGAATTATTTTCGATACAGTTGTTGCATACCCTGGAGCTAAAGCCGGTTTGCCGTGGACTTACAACAAATTTAAAAATTTGTTGACGCCTGTATGCTATGGCAGTATTAATAAAAAAGGCTGTTTGCAAATCTGTTGAAAACAGGCTTTATTTCAAGGGTATACAACAGCTTTAATACTCGTATTCATTAAAATTAGAGATTATTATACCCCTCGTTGTTCATTATGGAAACATTTCGTTTTTCTATGATAAAAGGAAGGTCCACGATGAAACCACAATTGCGAGCGCTTTTTCTGTTTTTTCTGGTTATATGTTTCGGCGTACTCATCTTCGGCGGTTATTTGATAAAACGCGACAAGCCGCCCATTCCCGAAAAAATCATCGCTCAGGACGGGACCGTCCTCTTTACCGGCGAAAACATCAAAGAGGGCCAAAACTATTATTTCAGCAGGGGCGGCCAGCATATCGGCTCAATATGGGGCCACGGATCGTACCTCGCGCCGGACTGGTCTGCGGATTACCTGCACCGTCTCGGCCTGTACGCCGCCGCGCGTCACCTGGGCCTCGACGCCGTGAAGGCAAGGACATTTTCCCAGAATGATTTTGATGCGCTGGACGGCGTCAAGAAGGCCGAACTCAGTGCTCGCGTGGCCGGGGAATTACGGCAAAACCGGTATGACGCAGCGAGAGGCGGGCTCGTGTATACCGCGAACCAGGCCGAAGCCTTCGAGTATCTGAAGGGCTATTATACCGACCTTTTTAAAAATGGCAATGACCGGATGGGTTTGCAGCCGGGTATAGCGCGCAATGATAACGATGGTTTAATTATAACAAGTTTCTTCTCATGGCTCGCATGGGCGGCGGGTACGGTCCGACCGGGAGAGGATATAACCTATACTACGAACTGGCCGTACGATCCGCTGGTGGGAAACCTTTCCACGCCCGAGATGGTCATCTGGTCAATCGTGAGCGTGATACTTCTCATACTCGCCGTGGGGATGGTGCTCTTCTTCTATAACCGATACATACGGGAGTATGATCATACGGTCACCCTGGCGACGCTTGAAGAACCGGCGCCCACGCCAAGCCAGACGGCGACACTTGCATACTTTTTTGTCGCCATTCTCCTTTTCTCTGCGCAGATAGGAGCGGGATCGCTTACGGCACATTACACGGTGGAGGGCACTAAATTCTTCGGCCTGCCCATCGCGACAATCCTTCCCTATGCCGTGCTCAGGACATGGCATATACAGCTCGCGATCTTCTGGATCGCCACCTGCTTTCTCGCCACGGGCCTTTTCATCGGTCCCTTTGTGGGTAAAGAACCGAAGCACCAGTGGAAACTCGTCGTCGCGCTTTTTGCCGCGATTGTCGTGGTGGTTCTGGGGACTCTCTCGGGTACCTGGCTCTCAATTCAGGGCTTTTTCGGCGGCGATGGATATTACTTCGGACATCAGGGGTATGAGTACATCGAGCTTGGGCGAGTGTGGCAGATTCTTTTAATTGCGGGAATGCTTGTCTGGCTTGTCCTTGTGCTCCGTGCAATTCTTCCCGCTCTGAGGAAAGAGGAGGACAGGGGAGGGCTTACCCACCTGCTCCTCTACAGCTCGATCGCCATTCCACTCTTCTACATGGCGGGACTCATGTATGGGCAGGGGAGCCACCTCTCCGACGCTGAATACTGGCGCTGGTGGGTGGTCCATCTCTGGGTGGAGGGCTTCTTCGAAGTGTTCGCTACGGTGGTGATAGCATTCCTGCTCTCCCGAATAGGAGTGATAAGCGAAAAATTCGCGCAGACCACCGTGTACCTGATCATCTTTCTCTATCTGGGCAGCGGCGTTATCGGGACCTTCCATCACGTCTACTGGGCCGGTACGCCCACTGCAATCATGGTACTCGGCGGCGTGTTCTCGGCGCTCGAGGTGGTTCCGCTCACGCTCCTGGGATTCGAAGCGGCGATGAACCTCAGGACCATTGAAAAGGCCGGCCCCGCATACGAGTATCGATGGCCGCTCTATTTCTTCATCTCCGTGGCCTTCTGGAACCTGGTGGGTGCCGGCGTGTTCGGCTTCCTCATCAACCCGCCCATCATCCTGTATTACATCCAGGGACTCAACACGACGCCCATACATGCGCACACCGCGCTATTCGGTGTATACGGGATTCTGGCCATTGCCCTCATGCTTTTTTCCGTGCGGCACATTTTCAGAAAGGACGCATGGTCGGATTCGCTCCTCAAGTGGAGCTTCTGGGGGCTGAACGGGGGGATATTCCTCATGACGGTGCTAAGCCTGATCCCATCGGGGTTCTATCAGTTTTATCATGCGGTCAGCAAGGGGATATGGTACGCGCGGAGTCCCGAGATAACCAGCAGTGATTTCATACGAACCGTATCATGGCTCAGGATGGGGCCGGACATTATATTCTTCACCGGGGCACTGCTGCTGCTCGCTTTTCTGACGCGTGGTATAGTGCGTACCTACTTTAAGAAGAAATGAGTTTATCATAACGAAAGGAGCTGACTATGCAAAAATACGTTTGCACGGTATGCGGGTACATCTATGATCCCGCGCTGGGGGATCCCGACAATGGTGTGCAGCCCGGAACAAAATTTGAAGATGTTCCCGATGTATGGGTGTGTCCCGTGTGCGGTGCACCTAAAAGCGATTTTGAACCGACAGATTAATTGTTATGGTTTTTGCATAACCAAAAAGCAGGACCGGTTTTCCGCCGCCTGCGGCGGAAAACCGGTATACTCAGGATTCGCAATAAATCTATTATTTTATTGGAGAAGTCGATGACCCCAATTGGAATATTAAAAGAAGAACATGAATTGATTCTTGTTATGTTGAAAGTAATTGAATCTGTCTGTTCGAAGATAAGCGAAGGACAAAAGGTTAATCCGGATAACCTTGCTGATATTATAGACTTCTTGCGTAATTTCGCCGACAAATGCCATCATGCCAAAGAAGAAAAAATTCTCTTCCCCGCGTTAGAACATGCCGGGGTTCAGCGCGAGGGAGGCCCTATCGGGGTTATGCTTCATGAGCATGAGATGGGGAGAAACTTTACCAATGGAATGGATGCGGCGTTAAATAAAAATAAATCTGATACCGGATCAGGTTTGACACAGTTCGTCAAGAATGCAAAAGATTACATTGATCTCTTATCGGCCCACATCGAAAAAGAAAATAATGTTCTCTTCGTGATGGCTGACCAGAAACTATCATCAAGCACTCAAAAAGAAATTATGGAAGAATTCGAGCGTGTTGAACGGGAAGAAACAGGCGAGGGTGTTCATGAAAGATATCATGAGATGCTGCATTCTCTCAAGGATTTATATTTAAAGTAAAAAATTATATTTCAAAAGGAGATTCACATGTTCACACCCCAAAACATTCTTGTTCCAACAGATTTTTCCGAAAATTCTGGCAAGGTATTCCAGTCTGCAGTTGATATTGCCAAGAAATTCGGTTCCAGTATCTATCTTTTGCATGTTGTAAATCTCGTACAGCAGTGTGCAGCCGATTATTGTATAGATATGACTGCTGTAGAACGGATTGAAAACGAGAGTGCCCAAAAATCGAAAGAGGCACTTCAGAAGATGGTAGATAAGTTCCCTGAATCAAAAGGATTGGAAATTATCATTGATGTTAAAAAGGGCCATCCCTACGAAGAAATACTTAAAGAACAGCAGGCAAAGAAAATCGACCTTATTGTCATGGGTCCCCATAGCAAAAAGGGTATAATTGAACATTTTTTAGGGAGTGTCGCGGATAAAGTCAGCCATAGAGTAAAATGTCCTGTGCTTATCGTGAGGGAATAGGCATAGGAAAAATAAATTAAGGAAACTTCTAAAAATAATTTGGGGATGTTTCCTTAATGAATTTTATTCAGGTGGAGGTTGAATATGAAAAATTTATCTAAACATACCCTGCTCTTTGTTTTAACCTTAATTGTGTCTTTACTGTTTTCCTATAAGGGAATTGCGTTCGCTCATTGCGACAC
>JADFDB010000241.1 GCA_018263175.1 Spirochaetota bacterium | reverse complement strand
AGGATGAGATCGGCGAGAAAAAAATCCCCCTCCTCGAACTTACGGCCCACTATCGCAAGGCCGGGGCTGACGGCCTGCTCGATCACCTCGATGGGGGAATAGCCCGCGTCGAGACAGGCAAGCACCAGGACGCCGATCTCATCGTCCTTCATTTCAACAATGGCATCCCGTACCGCCGCGAGACTATCGCTCATTTCATTCCTCCCGGGCCGTTCCACCCGACCCCTGATTTTCACCGCGGAACCGGATAGGCTCCGAACCGGTGCGCCGCGTCTATCATCACCGCAAGCTTGTGCGCGGGGACGCCGTCTTCGCTGTGGACGGGTCCGAGGATAAACCTTCCTCCCGGCGCAAGCCTGTCTATAAGCTCCTTCACCTTTTCGACGATCTCCTCGTCCCTCGAGCGCTCCGACAACAGGTAGTCGATACCGACACCGCCGATTATCGTTACGCGGTCTCCGTGCAGTTTTTTCTCGTTGTAGATATCGACATTCGAGGTGTTTTCGTAGGCGTGGAGCCCGTCCACGTTCCAGCCGATAAACGTGTCGAACAGACGCGTATTGTCGCCGCACGAGTGGAGCACGTACTTCGCCGCACGGCCGTGGACGTTTCGGATTATCCGCCGGTACCGCTCCCCGAAAAGCGATTCGACCATGGCGGGGCTCATGAACGGGCCGGTCTTGTAGGCAAAATCGTCGGTCTGCAGTATCACGCGGACGCCGGCGTCGAGCATGGCGGTGTGGGTTTTAATTGAAATCTCCTCCATGATATCGAGAAAGCGTTCAACATAGGCCGGATGCCGCCGTATCCACAGGGGCGCCTTGTCTATACCGAAGGTCCAGTTCATGGCCTCCTGAGGCCCGCCGAAGAACCCGTAGCCGAATATACAGGTCTTCTCGCCGTGGCGCGACATCAGTTTTTTATAATAGCGGTACACGCGGTGGGCGACCGCGTCGGCGTCGGGCCAGTGGGGCCACGCGTCGAATTCCTCCGGCGTCGAGATACCCGGCCCCCGGTACATGTAGGTGAGGTTTCCGTAACCGTCGGGGATGACGTTGAAGATGGAACCCGTGGTGAGCGCGATCGTTTTCGCATCGAGGAAGACCCAGGTGTCGTCCATGTACGCCCAGATCGCGTCGAAACCCATTCCGATCTGGCCGAGGTTCCTCCGGTGCAGCATGGAGGCGAACGTCGGCCGCACGAGAACCGGCGTAAGCGCGGGGCCCCATCTGTCGAGAAAGAAGCGCGTGGGCGGAAAGTCCATTATTTTGTCCATCGGAAGCATGGGCCGTCCCAGCACCTCGTTCGCGGTCCGGCTCTCCATCATGGCGCAAAAGCAGGGCACCCGGTCAACCGGCTTGCCCTCGAAGGTTCTCAGCACCCGCTCAACAGGGCTCATCGATTCCATATTTCCTCCACTCTCGTCAATGGCATACACGATACGGCAATCGCGCCGCTCACATCATCCGGTGTCTATCCCGAAAGATGGCGATTTGCAAGCAAATAATCAGGGCGCCTACACCGTCACATCAGCCAAGACCCCGCTCCTCGAGGTCCCCCTCCTCGAAGCCGAAAAAGTGCCCGAGTTCGTGGATGATGGTAAGGCGTATCTCCTCCCGAAGCTCGCGCTCGTTCCTGCACATTTCGGCAAAGGGGAGCCGGAAGAGAGTGATGCGATCGGGCAGGACGAGCATATCGTCGATCTTCCGGTCCACCAGGGACGTTCCCTCGTACAATCCGAGAAGATCGCCGGCGTTCTCATCATCCTCGTCATCGCCGATGCTTCTCAATTGCTCCGCGGTGGGACGATCGGCGACGGCGAATATGAGCTCCTCCGCCTTCAAACGCAGATCGGCGGGAAGCGAGGCGACGATACGGGCAGCAGCGCCGAGCACGAGGTCCTCGAATTTTCTGGCCGGTATGTTCATTCTATCTGTACCCGGTACACAGTCTGGCACGAAAGGGGGCTGCCGTCAATTCGCTTTCGACGGCGCTTCCTTTACCGTCAGGAAAACCGCAAGGCCCGCGAGAATGGCCGAGGCCGAAGCGATGAACAATACCGGGTATCCAAAGAGGTCGATGACCAGACCGCCGAGCGCGGGGCCGATTAAAAGCGTCCCGTTCTGGCAGGCCATATAGAGCCCGACGAAGCCCGCCGTGTTTCCACCCGGCAGAAGCCTCAGGAAAAAGGGGTATGATACCGCGAGCACCGCGCTGTACGAGACTCCGGCTGCCACGAGGAAGGGGAGCGACGCGTTATACGATCCAATAAGCGGAGTGCAGGCCAGGCTCAACGCAAGGAGGGCGAGCCCGCATGCGGTGATTTTTTTCAGCCCATAGCGGATTCCGAGAAGCCCCGCCGGGAGCGCCGACACGACAAACGAGATATTGAAGATAAGAAAGGCGGAGACCGCCCTGCCGATCGAGATGCCGAAGATCTCACGATAGGCGATAATGAAGAACGCGCT
>JADFDB010000240.1 GCA_018263175.1 Spirochaetota bacterium | reverse complement strand
TGCGTTCGGCCGGTTGAGGTGTGTTTTAGCTGCTGGCAAGGGGGCGGGCGCGGTCAGCGCCCGCTCTTCTTTATGGTAAATCGCAGATCGAGTCCGCCTATGTAGGCTTCTATGGTGGCGACCGCGTCGGCATCGATATCATCATATAGATCGCCGCCGGCCTCATCGGCGACAAGCGCCTGGTTGATATAACAGAGCAGATCCTCGGGCGCTGCCGGAATATCGCCGTTCAGATTGGCTGGGTCCAGTTCGACAACGCATCGTGGGCCGCTCCGTTTATGTCCGAGCATGCCGAGGGCGAGCAGAACGGCGTTTCGGGCCTTCCAGCTCTTTACGCTCTGGAGCTTTTGCATATAGTCCATACTCTCCGTCAGCGCCGCCTGGCTCTGGTCCACCCTGTGCGCGAGTTTTTGCGCGAGCGCGAGGGCGAAATCGGGATTGTTCTTTATCAGCGCCTCGAGGTTGTCCGCCGAGGCCTGGGCGAGGACGCATCTGGTTTCGCATACCACGGTCACCGTGCGCTCGGTATCGCCGAGCAGGGAGAGCTCATTGAATATCTGTCCCTGTTCCATGGACTCAAGAAACACCCGCTCGCCGGACTCCAGTTCGCGGTAGAAATTAACCCTTCCTTTTTTGATGAAATAGAAGGTGCCCACATGGTCGCCCTGTCTGAATACGACCGCCCCCGGCTGATAGGAGATCTCCTTCTGCATTACCGTGGCCGGGCGCATAAAGAGCCGGCGAATGCCCTCAAATCCGGGCAGTTTCAGGTTGAAGACGAATCCTTTCTTCAGCCTGTACAGGTGATAGCGCGCGAGAAAGCGGTAAAAGGCTGCGCCGGGCCCGAGCAGCCTGACTATAGAGCCCGTGGGGCCGTTCTGCGGCAGATGGTTTTCCCAGACGAGCGAAACCGGCCTCTCGGGCGAGCAAAAGTTTTGCGTCTCGAAGCGGATGGTCGTTGTACTCTCCGGGGCAAAGGGCTCGAAGGTCCTGAGAAAACAGTTTGCGGCCGTAATGTCGAAGGTCACGAGGTTCTCCTCGTTCCCGTCGCGTCTCGTCACCGCGTCGAAAATGATCGGAATGCGCATGGCCGAGTACTTGAAAAATGCGGGGTTGACGGTCCCCACCATCATGAGGATAAGGCCGATCGAGGCCGGGTAGATCGAAACGATAAGAACCTGCTCCTCGGGCGCAAGATTTATCCCGATAAGCTTTGCGATCTCGCCGCTGAACGGCAGAAACACGGCCGCGGCGACGATGCACAGCATCGTCAGAGCCCAGCGCACGGCGCCCCTCTGGGCCCTGAACAGGCGCGCCTCGGAGCTTGTGGGCGTTCCCATCGAGTTGAGTATCCAGCGCTCGTAGCGCGGCTGACGGAAGAGCACGAGCCAGTCTTCCAGCCGGAGCCCCATGCCGTCGAGCTCCGCACGGGAGGGGATTATCTTGGCCCTCGCTATCAGGAGTTCGAGCGCTCCAACGGCGAAGATTATCAGCGGGCCGATCCAGTATGATTGCGTCCCGCCGTTAAGGAGCAGAAGATCGAACATGCCGTGAATGACCAGCGGCAGAAAGACGGCACGCGCGAGATTCAGCGTCCGGTAAAAACCGCTGTCGCCGAGCCTCCGCAGGCCGAGGAAATAGGCGGCGAGGGCGCTTGTCGTAAGGTGAAGCGGCACGGAGAAGAGCGCACGCACCAGTATAACCGAGGGGCCGTAATTGGCCGCGTAAAAAATATTCTCGACCATGGAAAAACCCACTCCCACGAGAACGCCGCAGATGACCCAGTCGAGAAGTCGTATGCCGGAATTGCGGTCGATAATAAAGAGCAATACCGCCAGCGTGCCGAGCTTCTCGACAAGCGCCGCCTTTATAAAGGACTCCATGAAGGCGGACCGTGCGGGAAGCATCGCATTGATGAGCGGCGCCAGGAGTATGATGACGAGCGCGAGAGCGATCCCGGAAAGCAGCGACTGGAGGTGACGTACGTATTCGGGAGTGATTGATTCCTGCCGGTAATGGGTGAAAAAATGACGAAAGTAAATGAGATAGATCAACGGAACGGGCAGAAGGGCTGTGATGACTGAGATAAGCATGGTCACAAATGCCGGCGCACGGGCGCAATAGTTCTCCATCGACAGGTTTTAGGCCGGGCGGTCGGGCACCGGCACTGTTATACTATTCGATAAAAAATCGACGGATATTTAGCGTAATATCGGCGATTGGCCGGGGGATGTGATCGGCCCCCGATTGATGAAAAGCCGTACCTGCGGACTCACTCAGCCGCTTTGCCGCGGTAGGTCACCGCGAGCACAATCGACTGCATCCTCAGGCCGTCGAGCACCTCATCGTTGTAGTATCCGGATGATGACGACAGTATGCCGCCAAGCGACAGGCTTACCAGGAGGCTTTTCGAGGAAATAAGGGTGATGCAGAGCCCCGGCATGGCCGCACTGATCGGATCCATCGTGATGCTCTGCTCGGCTGTCAGGGGTA
>JADFDB010000023.1 GCA_018263175.1 Spirochaetota bacterium | reverse complement strand
AGGCCATGTCGATCTTGAGCCCCTGCTCGCGGATAACATCCCATACATCCTGGCCGTCGAAATACTTTGCGCCGAACTTGTCGGCATATTCCTTGATGCGTCCGCGGCGGATGTTTTTAAGCTCCATCACATAGGAAAGCCTGTCCGCGTCGATGCCCTTGTCGTCAATGATCGTACCGTTGGAATCGCTCAGGCTGATGACCTTGCCTCCGAGGCCATTGACCTTTTCGACGGTGTACTGGGCAACATTGCCGGATCCGCTGACAGCGGCGATCTTACCCTTCATGTCCTGGCCGCGCGTGGACAGCATCTCGGCAGCGAAGTACGTCGCGCCGTAGCCGGTCGCTTCGGGACGGATGAGGCTGCCGCCGTATTCCAGGGCCTTGCCGGTGAGAACGCCTGTGTGCTCGTTCCGGATCTTCTTGTAGTAACCGTACAGGTAGCCGATCTCGCGTCCGCCCACGCCGATGTCACCGGCCGGAACGTCGACGTCGGCGCCGATATGCCGGTAGAGCTCGCGCATGAAGGCCTGGCAGAAGCGCATCACGTCCATGTCGCTTTTGCCCTTGGGGTCGAAATCGCTGCCACCCTTCGCGCCGCCCATCGGGAGCGTGGTGAGGCTGTTCTTGAATATCTGCTCGAAACCGAGGAACTTGATGATTCCAAGGTTAACCGAGGGATGGAAACGCAGTCCTCCCTTGTAGGGCCCGATGGCGTTGTTGAACTGTACGCGGAAACCACGGTTTACCTGTACCTCACCCTTGTCGTCGACCCACGGAACGCGAAACATGATGGTCCTGTCGGGTTCCACGATCCGCTCGTAAAGTTTGGCCTTTACGAACTCGGGATGTTTCTTGATGGTGGGCTCGAGTGTGTCGAGCACCTCTTTGACTGCCTGATGGAACTCGTGCTGTTCCGGGTCCTGCTTTTTCACCTTGTCGATGATTTCGTTGATGAGTGCCATTGCCGATCTCCTCGCTTGCTGTAGTAACGGTCTCGTGACTATAGTGATGCTGAATTATATTCGTGAAAAATTTAGTCGTACTAACAAACAGCGCTCGATGGAGGCGAATGTCAATGATTATAGGCCGGCGACGGGCCCTGAATTGTTACGGATATGTTAAATTGTTTACCGGCACCCTGTGCAATTTTGAGCGATTTTCGATGAGCCGGGTGACCCTTCCATAATTGCATTGACGGCCTTCGTCCGCCGGTGTACAAAGAACGGTATGCTTGTGCGTATATTCCAATGCGGGGTGGGACGATGAATGAACAGGCGGCGGTAAGGTCTCCGGCGGCGGTTATCGTGTTCAGCGTGATAAGCTGCGGTATTTACGCATTGTACTGGATTTACCGGTTCGCAAAGGAGCTTCGGGACCTCACCGGACGGACCGACCTCAATGCGGGGCTCGACCTCTTGCTCTGCATCGTGTGTTTTCCCTACATCATTTACTGGTCCTACAAATACGGCATGGTGCTCGACGAGGCGCTGGTAAAGGCGGAGCTCAAGCCGGATGAAAACGCGGTGCTCTATCTTGTTCTATCCTTTCTCGGTCTTTTCATCGTCACGATGGCCATCATGCAGTCGACCGCAAACCGGGTGCAGGGGCGGCAGCTTGCCTGAGCGCCGGTGGATCCCGCTTGCCGCGGCGGCCGCGATTGTTCTGACGGGAGTGATCGGCGGTGATACGCTCTGCTTTTTCAAGCTCGTCTACGGTGTGCCATGTCCGGGCTGCGGGATGACGCGGGCGCTATCGGCGCTCCTGGGCGGCGATTTCGCGGCGGCGCTCGCGTTTCACCCGCTCGTTCCGATCGTGCCGCTTCTCGCGCTCGTCGTCGTTTTTCGTAAGAGGCGGCCCTTTCGCATGCTGTACCGGAGCGACGTGTTCTGGGCCGGATGCGCCGCGTGCTTCATGCTCGTATGGGCTGTGCGCATGCTCGTGTTCTTTCCCGACACTCCGCCGATGGATTACTCGCGATCGTCGCTTGCGTGGAGGGCGTTTGAGCTTCTTTTCAATTGAATTCGGGGCCCCTGTATGATTGAGAGGGGAAATGTTTCGGACGGGATGTTGTCGCGCGCCCGCGCGCGTTTTTACGCGTCGCTCGCTTTTCTCGCGGCAGGGGTCCTTTATGCGCTGTTTCCGCTCGACCTCATACCCGATCTGCTGGGACCGCTCGGATGGGTGGACGATATCGGCGTGCTGTTCGTTGCGTTTACCTTCGCGCTGCGCTCGTACCGCAGGGTGCAGCGGGCACGCGGGGGTCTCAACGATCGCTCTCCTCGAAGCACACGCTATTCTGGAAGATGATGTCCGACACCTCCACGAGTTTCCTTTCCCCACGGCGTGAGGATTTTCTCGGCCTCATTCCGGCTTCCACGCCGGAGCGGCAGTCGTGAAGACCGTTTTTACAGATTGGGGATATTCTTCACCCGTTTTTCCTTGGTTTCCTGTTTCCGCTTTTCGATCTGCTCTCGTTCGATCCGCTCCTTTTCGGCCTGTTCGCGGACCCGGCGCTCCTTCTGCAGACGCTCGTGCGCCAGCCGTTCCTTCTCCGAGCGGACCGCGGCAAGGCGGTCCTGTTTTTGTTTTTCGGCCTTCGTGCGCTCGAGCTCCATCTGTTTCATCTTCTCATCTTCCCGGCGCTTTTCGGCCTCGATGTCGACCGAGGGCGCGGTCATAATCTGCTGAATTTCCTGTTTGACGGTATCTTCGAGCCTTTCCACCGGTTTAATGTCCTTCACTTCCTCGCGGATGGCCGTTATCTCCTCTTCTTTGAGGACCGCCACCTCAATCTCCTTCTTTTGCTCCACGATCTTTTCGACGGCCTCGGTGTCGAGCGATACGGTATTGTTCGTCTCGACGACCGTTTCGACCTCTTCGATCACCCTGCCTTCCCTGACGGGATTGACTTTTATCTTTCCTGAAAGCACATCGATGCGGGACGAGTTCGTGTCGGCGGTGACCCTGAAGCTCGTTCCCCGCACGGCCGCGATCGTGGTGGGTGAGGCGACCTCGAAGCTCGATCCCTTTACGAGCTTGGATACCGTAACGAACATCTTCCCGTTGGCAAGATCCATCCGCGACCGGTCCGCTCCCTCGCCGCCGAACAGGGCGGTCATTTTGACGCGGGAGTTTTCATTTATACGGATGATCCCGCTGGTACCGTAGACGATATCGATGATCGACGCGGCACCGGTCAGGACGGTGTCGTCCTGAACGATGACTTCGCCGGGAGCGATCTGACGTTCGCCGTTTTTCGAGAGCACTTTCGCGTCGCCGAACACCGAGTTTACGGTCAGCGTCGTCGCTTCCCTGGTCTTGCTCGTGCAGGAAAAAATGAAAGATGCACAAAAGATGCACAGTATAATCGATGTTACCGGTTTCATGGCTGTCGCCTCTTCATTGCTCGAAATTTCTTTTGAAGCTCGTTGCAAGAATGGTCCGGACTGACCTGCTCTTCTTCGGCCGCCGTTTCAAAACGAACCCGTACCGCTCCTCGGGGGATGCCTCATCTTCACGTTTGAGCATCCTTTCCGCTGGGATCACATCGTCCGGCATGCCTGATACTTGTCCGCCACCGGCGGCTGGAAATCCCGCTCAAAAGCCGACAATACCAAAACATACTACAATTTGAAAACGAAAAAGTGAATATTTTTTTAAATCATTCGGGAAAAAATGTATCAGCAGTCGAATTATCGCCGGAATTATAGGGTATGATAACCGGTCTGAGGTCCTAATCGTAGGTGCGGCCGCGGTATTTTGGATTATCCCGCCGCACGATTGATCCGATAGGTAAATAAGCGGCATATCAACCGGCGGGAGCCGTCAATGAGCATCAGCATCCCATTCCATAAACCCCATATCACCGATGCGGAGATCGACGCCGTCGCCGCGGTGATGCGCTCGGGCTGGCTTACCATGGGGCCGAAGACCGTGGAATTCGAGGAATCCTTCCGCATGCGCATCGGAGCGGGCCATGCCGTCGCGGTGAGCTCGGCGACCGCGGCCCTGCACCTTGCGCTGGTATCGGCCGGAATAGGCGAGGGTGATGAGGTCATCGTGCCCGCTATGACCTTCGCCGCCTCGGCCGAGGTGATCCGCTATCAGGGCGCCGTGGTGGTCATGGCCGACGTCGAGCGCGACACGCATCTCCTCGACGCCGAACGCCTCGATGAAAAGATAACACCCCGGACCAGGGCCGTCATGCCCGTACACTACGGGGGCCTTCCCTGCGATATGGACCGGATCATGGAAATCGCCCGGCGGCGCGGGCTCGTCGTTGTCGAGGACGCGGCGCACTCGCTGCCCGCGGAATACCGGGGAAGGCAGGTCGGCACGATCGGTGATATCACCTGCTTCAGCTTTTACGCAACTAAAACCCTGGCCGTCGGCGAGGGCGGCATGATTACGACCGAAAAGGGAGACTGGGCCGAACGATTGCGCTCGCTCCGCCTGCACGGCATAGGAAAAGACGCCTGGAAGCGGTACTCGGCCGAGGGAAGCTGGGCCTACGACGTGCTCGAGATCGGCTACAAGTACAACATGACCGACCTCTCGGCGGCGATCGGTATCGAACAACTCAAAAAGCTTGACTGGATGAACGAGCGGCGGGCCGCCGTCGCGGCGGCATACGATGCGGCGTTCGCCGGAGCCGATGCGCTTATTCCCTACGGCAGGCGGGAAGGCCGCTCGTCCGCATGGCATCTCTATCCGCTCCGGCTGAACCTCGAAGCCCTTTCGATCGACCGGGCCCGTTTCATCACGGAACTCAAAGAGCGGGGCGTGGGCGCCAGCGTCCATTTCATCCCGCTGTACCGGTTCACGCATTATTCGGAGATGGGATACCGCGCCGCGGATTATCCGGCATCTGAATGGGTGTTCGACCGCGAGGTCTCGCTTCCCATCTATCCGGGGATGGAAGACCTTGAGGTCGGCGGCGTGATCGAAGCGGTACTAAACATTGTACACGCATACCGAAGATAGGACGGGGAATCGATGCCGATACTCTATGCGATAAAAGGCCGGCGGTTCATTTACGTCGTCCTCGACGCCCTCGGCGTCGCGGGCGCCTTTTCGGCGGCCCTTATGCTTCTTCCGGATGCCGTCGCTGGTGCGACCGGTGAGCGGATCGCGGTCTGGGCCGGGACCGTCTGTGCCGCGTACATTACCGCCTTTTATGCGTTCCAGGTTTATCGTGTTATATGGCACTATTCGGACATGCGCGACATGTACCGCCTCTTCGGGGCGAACGTCGCCGGCCTGGTCGCGGCCGCTCTCGCGGCGTTCGTCTTCGGTTTGCGGCCGTCTCCCGCAGTGATCGTCCTCCTGTTCCTCATCGCGGCCGGTTTCACCGTCCTGTACCGCGTCATCGTGCGCGATCGGCTCGGGCGCAGGCCGTTTATTCCCACAGGGGGCCCGGATGAAGGCGCACCGCGGCCCCGGCGCAGCATCCTCATCGTCGGCGCGGGCGAGGCGGGGCGCATGATCCTCTCCGAATACGCGAGGCGCGGATGGGACCATAGCATCGTCGGTTTCGCCGACGACGACCGCGAGAAGATCGGCAGGATCATCGGCGGGAAGATGATCCTCTGTACGCTCGACGGCATCGGTCGTATCATGCGCCGGTACGCCGTCTCGGAGGCGATCGTTGCCATGCCCTCGGCCGGAACGAAGGCCATCGACCGGGCCGTCGCCATCCTTCGACGCGAGAACCAGGACATCGTCATAAAGACCCTTCCCGTTTTCACCAAGATATTCGAGAAGTCCCTGAGCCCCGACCTGCGCGAGGTCGGGATAGCGGACCTTCTGGGGCGCGAGGAGTTCGCCGTCGACGCGGCGGCCATGGTCGAGCGCTTCGCCGGGAAGACCGTGCTCGTGACCGGCGCGGGCGGAAGCATCGGCTCCGAGCTGTGCCGGCGGCTTCTGAAGTTCAGGATCGCCAGGCTCATCGCCGTGGGCAGGGGGGAGTTTTCGATTTACTCGCTCGCGAAGTCGCTCGAGGAGGAGCTGTACTATCTGGAAAGCGGTGCCGAGATCGTCTACCGCATCGCCGACGTAAAGGACGGCCTCCTCCTCGATGGGATTTTCGAGCGTTATCGTCCTGAGATCGTCATTCACGCCGCGGCGCACAAGCACGTTCCGCTCATGGAGTTCAACGAGGCCGAGGCGCTGCAAAACAACGTGCTCGGAAGCCGGAACGTGTTCGACGCGGCGCACCGCCATGGCGCGGCCGAGTGCGTGATGGTGTCGACCGACAAGGCGGTCCGCCCGGTCAATGTGATGGGAGCGAGCAAGCGCATAGCGGAGCTCGTCGCGACACAGTATTTCCTCGAAAAGGGCCTGCACACCGCGATCGTGCGCTTCGGCAATGTAATCGGCAGCCGCGGCTCGGTCATCCCGCTCTTCAGGGAGCAGATACTTAAAGGGGGGCCCGTTACCGTCACCCATCCCGAGGTAACGCGCTATTTCATGTCCATCCCCGAGGCCTCCATCCTGGTGCTGAACGCCGCGGCCTATGCCAACGGCGGCGAGGTCTTTGCCCTCGACATGGGGAAGCAGTACCGCGTCGCCGACGTGGCGCAAAGTCTCATACGACTTTTCGGCTATGTCCCCGATCGCGATATCCGGATAGAGTATACGGGGCTTCGTCCGGGCGAAAAGCTTTACGAGGAGCTCTTCTATGATCCGGCCCGTCTCTCGCCCACGGAGAACGCGAAGATATTCAGGCTGAACGCGCCCGCGGAAGGCTACGACAGGGCGGCGCTCGATGCCTTCATCTCCGAGACCATCCCCTCCCTCCACACGCTCGACGCGCGCGCCATACGCGAGGCGATACGCTCCGTCGTTCCCGAATACGAGTTCGAGCTTCCCGCCTCTTCCCCCGGCAGGACGCGCCTGGTCATCTGAGCGCGCCGCGGGCAAACAGTAATTGACAAAAAAATAGACAGACCGGAAGATACCGTTGGTTTTGAACGATAAAGCTTGCGGGGTATGCCTGTGCGGAATGTGGTCAACGTCGGGCTCATCGGCTTCGGCACCGTCGGAAGCGGTGTCCATCACCTCCTTGAGCGCAACGGCTCCATAATTGGACAGCGCACCGATCTCGATATCCGGATAAAGACGATCTGCGACCTCGACACGGCGAGGGTAAAGGCGAAGGCTCCCGGCGCGGCAGTGGTTTCGGAGTGGAAGAAGATCGTCGCCGATCCGGAGATCGACACCGTCGTCGAGCTCATCGGCGGGATCGATCCGGCGAAATCGATCATCCTCGAATCGCTTTCGGCTGGAAAGAACGTCGTGACCGCCAACAAGAAGCTCCTCGCGGAACAGGGCCAGGAGATATTCGCGCTCGCCAACGACGGGAGGGCCGCCCTGGGCTTCGAGGCCGCGGTGGGCGGAGGCATCCCCTGCATCGCCGCGCTCAAAAGCGGCCTGGTCGGAAACCGCGTTATGAGCGTAATGGGCATACTCAACGGGACCACCAATTACATCCTTACCCGCATGCAGGAGGAATCGCTTTCCTTCGAGGACGCGCTCTCCGACGCGCAGGCGAGGGGGTTCGCCGAGGCCGACCCGACCTTCGATATCGAGGGCTACGACGCCGGGCACAAGATCGCGATCCTCTCGATGATCGCGTTCAATAAAAAGATCGACTACAAGGCCATCTCGATAGAAGGGATCACGAAGATCGGCTCGTTCGATATTCTCTATGCGCGCGAGATGGGCTATCGCATAAAGCTATTGGGGATTGGCAAGCGCGCCGGCGATCGGCTCGATATCCGCGTGCATCCCACCATGCTGCCCGTGCGCCATCCGCTCGCCTCGGTGCAGAACGAGTTCAACGCCGTGATGTTTACCGGCGACATGACCGGTCCCGTAAGCCTGAACGGCAGGGGCGCGGGGAGCAACCCGACGGCCTCGGCCGTGATAAGCGACATCGTGCAGATCGCCGGGAAGGCCGGTTGCCCCGGCGGGGCCATACGCTTCCGCGGGGACGCGTCATACATTCAACCCGGCGAGCGGCTCTCGCGCTACTACATGCGCGTTCATACCGAGGACAGTCCCGGCATCCTCGCGAAGATAGCGGGCGTGCTCTCCGGCTATGATATTTCGATCGCCTCGGTCATTCAGAAAGAGAGCGACATGCCGCATGTGCCGCTGGTCATCATGACGCACGCGGCGCACGAGGAGGGCCTTTTCAAGGCGGTCAGGGAGATCAACGCCTTCGATTTCGTCGAGGGCGACGCGACCGTGATCCGGGTGGAGGACTATGTAAGCGATGGAGCCGACGATGAGTAAGGAATACCGGGCGCATTTCCGCTGCAGTGCAGGATGCGGCGAGACCTACCCGCTCGACGAAGTGGTCTATAAATGCAAAAAATGCGGCGAGCTTCTCGAGGTGCAACACGACATGGAGGCGCTCCGCGAACGAAGCGCGGCCGAATGGAAAAGCCTTTTCGACTCGCGGGTCGGAACGACCCGCTGGCCCTACGGAAGCGGCGTGTGGGGCAAGAAGGAGTTCGTGTGCCCGGAGATCGACAACGAGAACATCGTGTCGATGTACGAGGGGAACACCAACCTCTTCTGGGCAAAACGCTTCGGCGCCATGCTGGGCATGAAGGATCTCTGGGTAAAGATGTGCGGCAACAGCCATACCGGCTCGTTCAAGGACCTCGGCATGACGGTACTCGTATCCATGGTGAACGAGATGATGCGCCGCGGCGTTCGTCTCGACGCGGTGGCCTGCGCGTCGACGGGCGATACCTCGGCGGCGCTGGCCGCCTACTGCGCGTACGCCGGGATACCGTCGATCGTGTTTCTGCCGTCCAACAAGATTTCGACCGCACAGCTCGTACAGCCGATGGCGAACAACGCGATCGTGCTCTCGCTCGATACCGATTTCGACGGCTGTATGCGCGTGGTGCGGGAGATAACGAAGAACAATACGATCTATCTCGCGAACTCGATGAACAGCCTGCGCATCGAGGGTCAGAAGTCAATCTCGGTCGAGATGCTGCAGCAGTTCGACTGGGAGGTCCCCGACGTGGTCGTGATCCCCGGGGGGAACCTCGGCAACGTCTCGGCGCTTGCAAAGGGCTTCAGCATGATGCTGGAGCTGGGCATGATCGAGCGCAGGCCGCGCATCGTGCTCGCCCAGGCCGAAAGGGCGAACCCGCTCTACCGTTCGTATCTCAAGGGGTACAGCGATTTCGAGCCCATCGTTCCGGGTAAAACGCTCGCCTCGGCCATTCAGATCGGGGATCCGGTCTCGGTGCGCAAGGCCATCGCCGCGCTTAAGGAGTACGATGGCATCGTAGAGCAGGCGAGCGAGGAGGAGCTCGCCGACGCGGCGGCGCTCGCGGACCGCACGGGCCTCTACGCCTGTCCGCACACCGGGGTGGCGCTTGCCGTTCTCGTAAAACTCGTCGAGCGGGGCGTCATCCCGCGCGACGCGCGGACCATCGTCATCTCCACCGCGCACGGTCTCAAGTTCTCCGAGTTCAAAGTGGGCTATCATCAGGGGACCATCGACGGGGTCAAGGGCACCTACGCCAACAGACCGATCGAGCTTCCGCCCGACGTGGACAGGGTCCTGGAGGTCCTCGCGAAAGAGCTCGTCGGAAGAAAAAAGGCATGAAGATCACCGCCGACGTCCACCTGGTCGGCGGCCCGTCCGTTTCGGACCAGTCCGATGCGGCCATTTACCTTGTCAGGGGCCGTGGCGCCGCGGCGCTCATCGATGCCGGAACGGGCGGCGGCCATTCCCGCGTGCTTAAAAACATCGCCCAGGCCGGCGTGCGGCCTGACGGCATCACGCATATCTTCCTCACCCATTGCCACTACGACCATACGGGCGGCGCGCACCTTTTACGAAGCGCGACCGGTGCGCAGACGGTGGCGCACGAGCTCGACGCGGAATTCATCGAGATGGCCGATCCCGAGGTCACGGCCGCGTCATGGTACCGCGCGCGCATGGAGCCCACGAAAGTAGATCTGAAGGTTGAAGGGAAGGAGGCCCTTTTCGATATAGGCGGCATCGAGCTTCACCTCTATCATACGCCGGGGCACTCTCCGGGCTCGTCGGTGCTCACCATGCGTTCCGACGGCATGCTCGTGCTCTTCGGCCAGGACGTGCACGGCCCGCTCAACGAGTCCCTGCGCTCAAGCCGCGCCGACTATGTCCGATCGCTCGAGTTCCTCCTTTCGCTCGAGGCCGACATACTCTGCGAGGGGCATTTCGGCGTTTTCGCCGGCAGGGAAAAGGTCAGGTGCTTCATTGAATCCTTTCTATAAAAAAACAGGGCCGGGGATGGAGCGGATAATCGGCACGGTCAGGGAAAGGGAGCGGAGCCCCGTCCTCGCCGCGCTCCTTTCGCTCTTCTTCACCGGGCTAGGACAATGGTATTGCGGCGAGAGAGCGCGCGCGGCGGTACTGTTGCTGCTCCGCCTGCTCCCGCTCGTCCTAATTCCGCTCGTTGCGTTTGCGGGCCGGGGGAATCATGGCCTTTTCGCCGCGGTGTCGATGGCGGGGGCGGCCCTCGCGGTATGGATCGCCGCGTCCGTCGACGCGTTTTTTTTAGCGCGCCGCCGCTCGGTTTTACCGGGAGGGGCGAGATCGCTTGCGGCATACATACTCTTCGCGCTCATCGCTACGGCATCGGTCGCAGGTGCGGCGGCGATGACCGCCGCTGCCTACCGGCCCTATGTGCAGAGCGATGACGCCATGGAGCCGCTCATACGGAAGGGCGATATCCTCCTCGTCAGCCGTTTTGTGCGTGATGTCCCCACGCCGGGAAGCGTGGTCGTGTATCGCGGCGACCATGGAGCGCTGACCGCGCGCGTGGCCGCCCGCGCAAAGGACCGCCTGGCAGAGCGCGGTTCGATGCTTGCCGTCAGCGGGAGCTTTCTGCTTATGGGGATCTATGGCGAGGCCGAGATACGCGCTCTCGGGCTCGGGAATTCGGAAGAGCTTTTCTACGAGGTGAATGAGGGCGCTAAGTACCCGGTGAAAGCCGCTTCGGGTTCCGGCCGGCTCACGAAATACAAAGGCCCCTCCGCCGCCGCCGGCGAAGGCCGAATTTTCATAGCGGACGACAATCGCCTCGGGCGGGAATGGCTGCGCACCATACGCATAGATTCCCTGACCGGTCGTGTGGAGGGGGTCCTCTGGGGGGGCTCCCGGCGGAGGATGCTGCTCGGGCCGTTTGTGGAAATTCAGCGAAGCGCTTCGGATGTGAACACGGTAAATATTCTTGACTAAAATAATAAAGCCGTCGATTCTAAGCACGGCGGTTGATAGAGTTGTTGCGTAACGGTGAATTAAACAGGTTTTCCCCGGCCCGCGGCCGGGGAAAACTCGATATCCGCACGACATGCGGCAAGTCTACTATGGATCTTCATGGAGGGACGCTATGGTCTTGATTACGGGGTGCAACAGCCTTCTTGGAAGAACGCTCGCCGGCCGCCTCATGCAAAGCGGCACGCCCGTACGGGGATTCGACTTCTGGAAACTCAAGGAGACCCCCGCGACCACCGAATTTCTCGACGGAAGCATCCTCGACTACGAGCTCATGCTCGAGGCCTGCGAGGGCGTCGATACGATCTATCATCTGCTCGACATCGAGTATCCCTCCCATTACGGCCGCCGGTTCATGAAGCGCGTGAACATCAAGGGCACCGAAAACCTGCTTAAGGCCGCCCGTGAGACGGGGGTGGGCAAGATCGTATATCTCTCCTCGTCAAAGGTGTACGGCTCTCCCGAAGAGCTGCCCGTAAGCGAAGAATACACGCCGCGTCCCAACACCCGCTACGGCAGGGACAAACTGAAAGCGGAAAATCTGTGCAAAAAGTTCGTCGAAAAGGACGAGATGGACATCACCATATTCCGCGCGGCCCCCATCACCGGCCCCGGCCTGGATGATCCGATGATACTGGTCATCCTCTACATGGCGCTGGGTATGGAGGATTCCAACCGGCTCTACATCGCCGGTGATGGCGATTCGCGCTACCAGCTCGTCTACACCGACGACGTGGTCGACGCGCTCGTCACCGGATCGAGGGCGCCGGTTGCGCGCGGTGGCGTTTACAACCTCGGTTCGGACAATGTGCCGGCACAGCACGAAGAGGTTATGAAGGTAAAGGAAAGGGCCGGACTCGAAAGCGAGGTCAAGCACCTCACGCCGTTTTTCGCGAAGTTTCTGTCGTTCGTATTGAAGCCGCTCAACATAAATTATCTGCGGAAGGAGCACCTGCTCTTTATCCTGTCCAACTTCGTTCTGGACTGTTCGAAGGCGAAGAAGGACCTCGGCTGGTCGCCAACCAGGGACAATATCGATATTTTCATCGAGACGATCGACTGGTATCGAAGGGAGAAACTGTAAGCCGTTTTTTTCGGGTGATGTAAGCGCGCCGCTGCGGCCGAGAAGGCAGGGGCGGTTCCCTAATTTTCTTCCACACCCCGTCTGAATACCTTCCGGGCAAGCGCCGCAAGGAGCATCCAGAGCTTTATGAGGATGAGCTTCAGGAACTGGCCGACGCTTCCCTCTCCGACGTCCATGGTCAGGAGCATCTGCGCCTTTTTCATCTCGCTCGTCGTGAGGGTGCGGCTCTGCAGTTGCATCTCCTTGAGCTTCTTTTTGACTTCTTTGCGGGCCAGCTTCATCGTCTCCTTGTCCTCGTCATAGCCCTTCATGGCCTGGATCATCTTGAGAAGGCCGGGGTCCTCGAGCATCCTCTGCTTGATCTCGCGGACCCTCGCGTCGGCCCGTTGAAGGGCGGGATTTTTGCTGTTCCCCCCGTACTCCATCAGGAGCTCCAGGTACTGGCCCAGAAAATAGGCCTGCTTGTAGAGGCGTTCGCGCTCTTCCTGGGTCCGCGCCTCGAGGTCAATGCGATGAAGCTCGTCGACCGCGGTCTCGATCGAATCGAGCATCTCGTCGGTGAGCTTGAAGAGCTCGTGGGGCTCGAGATCCTTGATCTCGACGAAGCGCTGGGAAACCTCGCGAAGATCGTTGAACATCCGTTCGGAAAAGTCGAGAAGGTAGCGGTAGGCCCGGCGCTCTTTGGGGGAGAGTACGCTGTCGTCCGCCTCGCCGCCGGCCTCCGCCATTTTCTTTTTGATCTCCTTTATGTTGACCGAGGAGGGATCGAAATCAATTTTCGAGAATTCGAGCGTCTTTTTCATCTCGAAGAAATTGGGCTCGGCCAGGTCATCGCCTATCTTGAGGACGTTGAGTTTGATATCGGCGAGCTTGTTCTTCATGCCGTACTTGTCGATTTTGCTGATGCCGTCGGTCACCACGAGGATCTCCGCGTTGATGAGCTCCTTGTCGAAGCGGATGTCCTCAACGGCCTGGTACACCGCCTCCTGCAGATTGGTGCTGGTGCCGCCCGTCGTGGTGAGGAGCACCTTCTCGATGAGCATGGGGAAATCGTCCTTCTTCTCGATCTTCACGAGGTCTCCGGTTTTGGTGTCGAAGGGCCGGTAAAATATCTTTGCGTTGCTGTTGAGCTTTCTGCGCAAAAACTCCGCGACCAGACACTTCGAGAAGAACGAGCGCATCTTGAAGTCCATGGAGCGCGAACGGTCCAGAAGCAGGTAGAACTTCTGGTCGAAACGGTTGGCCTGCCTGCCGGACTCGTCGCGGAGCGTCGACACCGGTTTAAAGGAGTCGGCCCTCGTCTCGAAGAAGCGCTGTACGAGGAGCGTCCGCTTGAAGAGTTTTATGTCAAATATATCGTCATCGAGGGCGAGCTCGCGCGGCAGCGTGCGCTTGAGGTCGTAGATCGTGCGATAGGTGTCGATCACCATGTTGTCCGAAAGCGGCGACACCTTTTCCATACGGTTGACGAGTATCGTCTCGTCCCGGTCGGGGGCCTCGATCTTCTCCTCCTTGGATATGTCCTCTATCGCCGAAAGCGCCTCCGAGATGAAGTCGGGCGTGAAGACCACGCGCGCGATCTCGAAGATCATGAAAAACTTCGCGGGAAGAATTATCTGGAGATTATCGAAAAAGCCGAGGGACTCCCAGTACTCGATAAAGTCGAGGCTGGGGCGCTGCGGCCCATGGATCGATGTGATCGTGTCCGTCACGATGGGGTACCTTTCGTGCCGTCACATGAGGTCTTTGAAGTCCCTGAGGATCCCTTCCTTGAGTTCGCGCACCTCTTCGACCGCCGGGTTGATGTCGGAGACATTGCCCTTGAGCGTTTCGACGGTGATATCGTCCTCCGCCTTGAAACGGGAGGGAAATATCTTTTTCAGAAGGCCCTTCAGCCCCTCGATAAGGCCTTTCGCCTCCTTGAGGCGGTCGCGCTTCTCCGGATTCTCGCGGATTTCCTGGAATATCTTGCGGATGTTCAGCAGAAACTCAATCTGCTGCGTGGCGCCGGTGGCGTTGAAATGCACCAGCGTCTGCTGGTAGGCGTCGAGATAGACGTCCTTCTCGGACTTGTCCTTCGCCTTCACCGAGACGAAGCTGTTGAGCGTGCACAGCGCGACGTACATGTTCTTGACGTCGTCCATGTTGACCTCGTAGCGCCCGTCGAGGATCGCCGTCGCCCTCAGAAAGTCGGCGAGCTTGGCCTGCTTTCGGGGGCTGATGAAGAAATTATACTCGCTTTTGCGCATATCGCTCAGGAACTTGTTGGTGATAACGTTTTTCATGAAGTAGATGAAGTCGGGAATCTCGACCTTTATGTCTTTATTCTTGTTCCGTATGATGTCGGAGAGGTAGACCACCTGGTTGAAGGGGATCTTGCGGTCCGGCTCGATGGCCTTGCCCCTGCTGAATGCGTAGGTGTGGTCGACCAAAAGCTGGGAGTAGGAGTTGTTTCCCTCAGGGATGATCGACTTGTAGACAAAGCGGTCAAGGACCGCCTCGGTGACCTCGTTCATGCGCATATAGTTGGCGGTGGCGATGGATGTGTGTATGGCCGTGTCGATGATCTCGGCCCCGTTAATGAACTTGCGCTCGTTCAGCACCGTAAGAAGCGAGCGGAGCACCACGTCGCTCGCGTCGAAAAACTCGTCGAGGAACACGAGGTTGGCCTCGATGATCGATCCGTGAATGTTGTGCCGGATCCTTCCCTTCTTGAACTCCTCGATGTTGTAGGGGCCGAAGTAGTTGTCCGGGGTCTGTTCCTTGCTCGCCTGGGTCATGAAGATGCGCACCTGGTCGAAGGTGTTGAAGATGTAATTGGCGAGATAGGATTTGGCCATGCCGGTGCGGCTGAGCAGAAGCATGTGTTCGCGCGTGAGGATCGCGAACATCGCCTGGCGGATGATCTCCTCGCGGTCGATGACGTTTTTGGCGATCCGCTCCATGTGCCAGCGCAGGTAGTCGATCGTGGTGGGAATGTCGAACGTTTCCTTCTGGACCGACGCGGCGAAGGGGGCCATGCCGGGCTCCGAGCCGGGCTTTTTCTCGGCCTGCTCGGAAATGACATACTTCGAAGCGGCCCTCTGTTCCGCGGTCCTGCCGGGCGCATCCTCTCCGGTGGCGAGCGACTCGTCGGCCGTGAAGATGTAAAACCCGTCCTTTTCGAGCTTTGATTCGACACTGGCGAGGCTCGATTTCTGCACGGTCTGTTCTCTGGTCCGGTTGTTCATGCTAAACCCTTTAACGCTCTTATTAAACGACACCCGGCAGGACGATCATGATCGCCGCCCCCTCGCCGGGTTTGCTCTTGATGGCGATCGTTCCACCATGGTTTTCGATGATGGAGTAGGAGACCATGAGACCCAGACCGGTCGACTTCTCTCCCTTGGTGGTAAAGAACGGCTGAAAGACCTTTTTGAGGTGTTCCCTCGGGATGCCCAGGCCCGTATCGCTCACGGTGATGGCGGCATACAGGATCCCGTTGTTCATAATGGAGTCGACGGTAATCTTCAGCTCTCCCTTGTCGGGCATCGCCTCCTCGGAGTTCGCGATGAGATGAAGGAGCACCTGCACGAGCTGGTTCCGGATGCCCCGAATCTTTACGCCGGCGTCCGGGTATTCGGTGACGACCGAGTAGCCGTTTTTCTGGAGGCGGTTGAGCATGATCTGGATGGGATGGCTCGTAATCAGCTTGTGGGCCTCGAAGACCTCCTTGTCCGTTTCCTCGGGCTTGGAGAGGTTGAGGAGCTGTTCGCCGATCTGCTTGATCCTCGTAAGCTCCTCCTTCATGGACTTTACGTAGTCGCGCATCGGGCTGTTTTCGGGGATGTTGTTCTCGATGAAATTGAGGTCGATGGCGAGCAGGTTGATGGGCACCTTGAGCTCGTAGGCCACGCCCGCCGCGAGAAGCCCCATGGCCGAGAGCTGTTCGGCCCGCTGCATGCGCTTGCCGATCCTCGACTGCTCGGTTACGTCCTCGACCATCAGCATGACGGTCTTCACGCGCCGGTCGCTGTCGAAGATGGGGTTGATTTTTAAATTCAGCGCGCGCTCGTCTTCGGGCGCAGGCGAGAGCTGGTACGGCGCGTTCTTGATGGCCTGCGGCTTCTTCTGGATGAAGACCTCGTCGAGCACGCGCTGAAAGCCCGTCTGCGCGATGCCCTCGATCTCGTTGAAGTTCCTGCCGACGATGGACTGTCCGGGGTCGAGCCCCATGATCTGCCTGATCGTCGGGTTTTCGCTCAGGATGATCCCCGTGGGATCCATCGTAATGAATCCGATCGGTGCATTGTTGATGATGTCCTCATTGAGCGCGGTCAGCCGGCGCAGTTCCTCGGCCTGTTCGATCTGCTCCTTGATCTTCTCCTCGAGCCGCTTGGAGTTGATCTTCAGCTTGCGTTCCATCAGATGGATGTCGGTGATGTTTCTGAGGATGCCGAGGAGCCCCTCTATTTTTCCCTCTTCCGAACGGATGGGCGAGAGATTGGCGATGACGTACATCGCATGGCCGTCTTTGTTGAATGTCTTGAATTTCTCGTTGCGGATCTCGTTTCCGCCGATGACCGACTTGAAAACCGCGCTGGCGCGCTCGATCTCGATGGCGGGGACCATGACCGAGAAATGCATTCCCATGGCCTCTTCCTTGTTGACGGGGAAGAGGTCTTCCCATGCCGCATTGAGAAAGACGAGATTGCCCTGGTCGTCGAGCACGAAAATTGCGTCGGAGGCGCCCTCGACGAGGTACTGGTAGTCGACTTTGGGGAAGCAGATTCCCTTCGATAGCAGCGCGTCCCGCAGCTGGAGGTTCTCAATGATACGTATGAGCTCTTCCTTAGATAAAGTCTGTAGCGTTTTGGTGTCCATAGGGTGACATGTTTCTCATATCATTGGAGTTTTTTTCTGCCCGGCACCGTCATGGTATTGAAGAACCAGATCTCGACGATAAGGCTCAGGATCGTACCCACCAGAAAGGCCATCGCGAAGTGCATGGTGCTCATCTTGATGATGTAAAGGCCGCCGAAGGCGAAAAGGCCCAGGAGCGCGAGCCGCAGGGGAAAGCCCCCGAGGGTGATCGCGAGCAGGACCATGGTGTTGGATTTCATTCCCTTGCGGGCGCCGAGCACCCATATAATGGAGAGAAGATAGCTCAGTATGGTCCCGACCAGATAGCCCTTGAATTCGGTCATGCCGATGAAAAGATAACAGGCGCCGCTAATGCCGAGGTTTATAATCGCGAAGAGGGAAACGAGAAGGAACGCAATCTTAAGATTCTTCATGTCTATTTCCGCAGCCAGCCGTGGTGTATTTCGCTTCCATACCGGGCTTTAATCTACCGGATTGCGAGGAATTTGGTCAACAAATATTTTACGGCCGGTCTGCCGGCGTAATGCTGACGATTAGGGAATAATGGGCGGTAAAATGCGACAGTACGGAGTCCGCGAAGGCACGGGCGGTTTCTCTTCCCGCGCCCCGCGGCCGCTGCGACGATCGGGCGGGTCTATTTCAGCTTGCCCGCCAGTTCCTCGCTCACTTCCTTGACGCCGGGCTGGCCGTCCAGCTCGATGATCGCCGGAACGCCGTTGTTATCGCGCGAGAGCTGTTTGAAAAATTCCACCGCGGCGAGGGTCCCGCTCCTGTTGTCGTAATAGATGCCGTGCCTGGCGTTGATCGCGTCCTCATCCTGGTCGTCCGAGCGCGCCGTGAGGGCGCCGCCGCACACCCTGCATACAGAGTCTCCGTCCTTCCCGGCCGGCTTGATGGCGTCGATGTAGATGTTGTTGGGATGGTTGCCGTCGTTTTCGCATATCCGCCGGCCCATTATGCGCTTCTTGGCGATCTCACGATCGAGGACTATTTCGATTACGAAGTCGAGCTTGACGTTGAACTCGTTCATGGAGAAATTGAGCGCCTTGGCCTGGTCGAAGTTCCGGGGGAAGCCGTCAAGCAGCCAGCCCACCGTGCAGTCGTCTTCCTTCAGGCGGTGGAGGATCATCGGGATGGTGATGCCGTCGGGCACGAGGTTCCCCCGATCGATGTATTCCTTGGCCTGCAGTCCGAGCTGGGTCCTTTTCTTTATGTTCGCCCTGAAGATAACGCCCGATTCGATGTGCGGAATGTTGTATTTTTTCTGTACCAGGGCGCCCTGTGTGCCCTTCCCGCTGCCGTTGGGCCCGAAGATAAGAATATTCATAGACCACCTCTCCTTGCAGTTGTTAAATCGCCGGCCCGTGAGGATGTTATTTTGCCATGCATACGGCGGCCCCTTGTCGCAGCGCTCCGATTGCGCGTCCGCGGGGCCGACAGCCGTGCGGTATGCGTGGAATCATAGCCTGTCCACAGATAGTCGAGTATGTGCATTTGTAAAGCAGTTTTACATTATTTTTAGAATGTTCGCATTGAATCGGCCAATCATTATTTAAATTAAAATAGCAATGGTTGATAAATATATTAAGCGTTATGTCATCTCTTCAGAGACCGGCGCTCGAACGGGCCGCGGCGCCATAAAAGTTATTGAATTTAAAATTCGATGCGGCTATGCAGGTACATTGCGCCGGCGCGCCGGCGCGTTCATCCATTGGAGCGTGATAGCGAATGACCAGGGTCTATAATTTCGCGGCGGGACCTTCAACCCTGCCGCTTGCGGCGCTTGAAGAGGCGGCCGCGAAACTGGTGGATTACGAGGGGGCCGGAATGTCCCTCATCGAGATGAGCCACCGCGGCGGCCGCTATGACGCCGTGCACAACGAGGCGCTTTCGCTGGTGCGGGAGATGCTCGGCGTTCCGGACGATTATTACATACTGTTTCTCCAGGGCGGGGCGAGCATGCAGTTCGGCATGGTGCCGCTCGCGTTTCTCCGGAACGGCCTTTCCGCCGATTATATCGTTACCGGACACTGGGGGAAGCGTGCGTATGCCGACGCGGCCGTCGTCGGCGATGCGCGAGTGCTCTGGGACGGCGCCGGTGCCGGGTACACGCGCATTCCATCACTGCGCGAGCTTTCCTTCCGCACGGGCGCCGCATACGTACATATATGCTCGAACGAGACGATCGGCGGCATACAGTGGAAGGAGTTTCCCGACACGCTCGGAGTGCCGCTCGTGGTCGACATGTCGTCGGACGTGCTTTCGAGGCCGCTGCCGTGGGAGCGCGTCAGCATGCTGTACGCCGGTACCCAGAAAAACCTGGCTCCCGCGGGCATGGCGCTGATAATAATGAAAAAGGACTTCGCCGCCGGCGCCCGGCGCGACCTCCCCGCCTATCTGCGCTACGACCTCCACGCGGAGAACAACTCGCTCTTCAACACGCCCTCGACCTTCGTCATCTGGATGACGGCGCTCACCCTGCGATGGGTTAAATCGATAGGCGGTCTTCCCGAAATTGAGCGGCGCAGGGACGAACGGTCGCGTGCCGTCTATGGCGCGATCGACGAAAGCGGAGGCTTCTACCGCAGTCCGGTGGAACGCGGGAGCCGCTCGTCCATGAACATCGTCTGGAAGCTTGCCGACGCGCGCCTGGACGGGGAGTTCCTCGATGGCGCACAGCGGGAAGACCTGCACGGGCTGAAGGGGCACAAGAGTGTCGGCGGGTTCCGGGCCTCGCTGTACAATGCCATGCCCGTGGAGGGAGCACTGGCGCTCGCCGATTACATGCGCCGCTTCGCGGACGCGCGGGGATGATGGTCCGAAGCGGCCCGGTAAACATACCGCCTTCACTTTGGACCGGGGGAAGCACATGGCGGTGCGCCGCTGTGTAACATTGGGGGCCGCCCGGGTACCATAGTGAGCGGGTCGGGAGCGCCGGAACGCGCGCCTTTTACGGTCGACGCATCACGGGTATACTACGAGATTCTTATAAGGAGGGTCGTGAACCACACATGATCAGCGTTAATAATGTAAGCAAATATTATGGAGACTTTTGCGCGGTGAACGATATCTCGTTCGTCATCCGCAGGGGCGAGATAACCGGGCTCCTTGGGCCAAACGGCGCAGGCAAGACCACGACGCTACGCATGCTCACCTGCTACCTCGCTCCCGACGGCGGTAGGATCAGCGTGGGGGACCACCTGGTCGATGAGAACCCGCTCGAGGTAAAGCGGATGATCGGTTATCTCCCCGAGTCGGCCCCGCTGTACGCCGATATGATGGTATGTGATTATCTCGCCTATATCGGCCGCCTGCACGGTATCGAGGAAAAGGACAGGCTTCGCGAGATTTCGGCGATGTGCGGCATCCGCGAGGTGATGCACAAGAACATCGGCGAGCTCTCGAAGGGCTACCGCCAGCGTGTAGGCCTCGCGCATGCCATGATCCACGACCCGGAGATCCTCATCCTGGACGAGCCCACCAGCGGCCTCGACCCCAACCAGATCGTCGAAATCCGCGGGCTCATCAAGGAGATCGGAAAGCGGAAGACCGTGATACTCTCCACGCATATCCTCTCCGAGGTCGAGGCCACCTGTGATCGGGTCATCATCATCGACCACGGCGGCATTGTCGTCGATTCCCGCACCTCCGAGCTCAAATCGGCCGCCGGCGGGTCGATGCGTCTGTCGGTGCGGGCGAAGGGCGCCGGCTTCGGCGATCTCGCGGCGGTGCTTGGCGCGCTTTCGGGAGTAAAAGCGGTTGAGCCGCTCGACGACACGGAGGGGCTGTCCGCCGCGACCGTGCGCGGAGAGGGCGGAATCGACATCCGGCCGGCCGTCTTTGCGGCGGTGCGCGACGCCGGATGGGATCTGTACGAGATGGCGACCGAGCGTGAAACGCTCGAGCATGTATTCCGCAGGCTTACCAGGGGAGGCGGCGATGAACTATAAAGAGCCGGTCGTTATAATGAAGAAGGAGCTTTCCGGCTATTTCACCACGCCGATCGCCTATATCGTCATAACGGTGTTCCTCGTGATAACGGGATGGTTTTTCTTCTCCACGTTCTTCCTGTATAACCAGGCCGAACTCCGCGGTTTTTTCCAGCTCCTGCCGCTTGTGCTCTCCTTTGTCGTGCCCGCCATAACCATGAGGCTTTTCTCCGAGGAGAAGCATTCCGGCTCGTTCGAGATACTCATGACGCTGCCGGTCTCCGCGCGCGACG
Organism: Spirochaetota bacterium; assembly: GCA_018263175.1. Lineage (GTDB taxonomy): Bacteria > Spirochaetota > UBA4802 > UBA4802 > UBA5368 > MVZN01. The sequence goes on along the minus strand of JADFDB010000023.1, from coordinate 4,856 downwards.
TGGTCCTCGGCAAGCTCCTTGCCGGAACGGCCTTCGTCGCGATCATGCTGCTCCCCACGCTCTCGTACGCCGTGTCGGCGGCCCTGGTCGGTTCGCTCGATCCGGGGCCGGTCGTCGGCGGATACCTGGGCGCGCTCTTCCTGGGCCTCGCCTTTTCGGCGGTCGGCGTTTTCGCGTCGTCGCTCTCGAAAAATCAGATCGTGGCGTTCATCGTCGGACTCATCATCTGCCTTGCACTGACACTTGTCGATAAGTTCCTGTTTTTTCTGCCTTCGCCCTTTCTAAACGCGGTGGAGTACGCCGGCGCCGATTTTCATTTCAGGAACATATCGCGCGGGATAATCGACTCGCGTGATATTCTGTATTTTCTTTCGGTGGCGGCCATCGCGTTTATCGGAACGGTGCGACTTCTCGAGGAAAGGAGATAGCGGACAATGAAAAGGATTTCAATCGATCTCAACGGGCTGAAAGAACGCATCCGCACGGCCGTCCTCGATGCCGGCGACAAACGCAACCAGTGGCTGCTCAGCATCGTGATAATCGTGCTGGTCAACCTAATCGGGCTTTTCCTTTATTTCCGCGTGGACCTTACCGCGAACAACGCGTATTCGCTCTCCGGTATCAGCAGGAACATAGTGTCCTCGCTCGAGGAGCCGCTTACGATAAAGGTGTTCTTCTCGAACGACCTTCCGGCGCCGTATAACGCCGTCTCTCGTTATCTCTCGGACCTGCTCGAGGAATACTCGCAGCGCGGAAACCGCAATTTCCGCTATGAGTTCGTCGACGTCGAGAAGAACAAGGACGCGGCGGCCGATTTTGGGGTGCATCCAGTGCAGATACGCGAAATTAAAAACGACCGGGTCTCGGCGCGCAACGCCTACATGGGGATCGCGGTGGTGCACGGCGACCTTGTCGAGACCATACCATCCATCACCGAGCCCGAGGGAGTGGAATACCGGATCACGACGCTCATGCAGAAGATGAACGGCAAGATCGATTCGCTGCTCAAACTGGACCGGCCCGTAACGGTGACGCTGTACGCATCGAGCAACCTTCCGATCTCGGGGATGCAAAACCTCGCCGAGAAAGTGCGCGCCATCGTCCAGAAGGCGAACGCCCGGAATTACGGCAGGCTCGAGTTCCGTCACGTGGACCCGCTCGCCGACCGCACGGCGCTCGACCTCGCCGACACGTATGGTTTGCCGCGGCTTAAATGGCCGGCCTTTGCCGGCATGGACGGGCGTGCGGTCGTTCCGGGCGAGGGCGTGCTCGGCATCGTACTCGAGCACGACGGCAGGTTCGAGACGGTGCAGGTCCTGGCGCGCACCGTTTTCGGGCAGTATGCCGTGGGCGGGCTCGAAGACCTCGAGACGCGCATCAACGGCGCCCTCGACAACCTGATAAGCGTAAACCCGCGGGCGGGCTATATCACCGGCCACGGCGAGCGCGACATCCATAACCAGCGCGACGGCGCCGCGAGCTTCCGCGAGCTGGTGGCCGATATGTACGATCTCAAAGCCATCGATCTGTCGAAGGAGGAGATTCCCGCGGACATCCAGACCATCGTAATAAACGGACCGCGGAGCGAGTACACGGACGAGGAGATTTTTAAAATCGACCAGTTCATAATGAAGGGACGATCGGCGCTCTTCTTCGTCGATTCCTTTGCGGAGATACAGCCCGACGGCCAGAACATGTTCATGCGCGAGCCCGTCGTGCTGCCGGTGGTGACGGGGATCGAGAGGCTCCTTGCGCACTACGGCGTTGTCGTGAACCGCGATATCGTGCTCGATCAAAAATGTTACCAGGCCAGCCTGCGGGGGATGGGCGAGCAGAGCCTGTATTTCGCCCCCATGATCGGTTCGGAGGGTCTCAGCGCCGAGAGCGTCATAACGAAATATCTGAAAAGGATCGTGTTTCTCAAGTCGTCCTCGCTATCGATAATGGCCGAAAAACGCGCCGGAAGAAGGGCGGAGGCGCTTGTGTCGTCTTCCGACCGCGCCTGGCTCATGAAGGGAAGGGTGAGCTTTGCGCCGTGGTCGATGGCCCCGCCCAACGCGTCCCAGATGGGGAAATACGTGCTCGCCGCGGTCCTCACCGGTGATCTGCCGAGCTATTTCGCGGAGCGGGAGGCCCCGGCGGCGAAGGGCGGCGCGGCTGCAGGCCCGGTGGCCACGGAAACGGTAGTCCGGCGGACGGTCAAGCCCGCCAGGATTATCGTGGTGGGGACCTCCGAGATCACCACCCCCTCGGTGATCGACAAGGAGGGGAAGACGCCCAACGCCGTACTGGTGCATAACATGATAGACTTCCTGGTCGGGAACCAGGACGTCCCGGAGATGCGAAGCAAGGGCCTCGATCTCAATCCCCTGAGGGATACTGGCGACGGCACGAAGCTCGCGCTTAAAATCTTCAACATCGTCATCCTGCCGCTCCTCGTCATGGGTGCGGGACTAATCGTGTGGAAGCGGCGATCGGCGCGGAGAAAACGCATAATGGCGGAATACGCGGCGGAGGTGCCCAATGAATAAAAAGATCCTCGCGAGCCTCGGCCTTATAGCGCTCCTTGCGGTCGTTCTGCTCGTTCTCGCGCGCAAAAAGGGAGCGGACCTTCCCCGGCTCGGGCCGTGGAGCGGCGAGACGGAGGAGATCGTGATAAAAAGGCCCGGCGAAACGGTCCGGCTTTTCCGCCGGGACGGCGCCTGGCTGATCGGCGAAGCCGCCTATCCGGCGGACGCGCAGGCTGTCGCGGGGTTCGAGGAAAAGATGAAGAACCTCATGCTGTCCGATCTGATATCCGTCCGCGAACACTATGAGCGGTATGACCTTGGCGGCGACCGTGCGATCGAGGTGTCCCTGCGTTCGGGGGGGAAACTCGTACGGCATGTATTCATCGGGAAGAAGAGCGGTACCTTCCGGCACAGCTATGTGCGCCTCGCCGAGCGTCCGGGTGTCTACCTCGCGGAGGGAGCGCTTTCGGATGAATTCGGCAAATCGATCGACGAATTGAGGAACAGGGAGATCTTCACCGAGGCGAAAAGCGGCATCGACTCCATCGAGATCCTCTACGGCGCCTCTGTCCTCACACTTAAAAGGAAGCCGGCCGCCCGCCCGGCACAGCCGGAGAAGAAGGACGCTGCGCCCGGCGAGGACCGATGGGAGTGTACCGGATGCGGAGGGCCGGTCGATGCGAACAGGATAGGCCAGATAGCCGGTTCGTTCGCGCCCTTCACGGCGGCGGCCTTCCCCGCCGTGGAGAAAAAGTCGCTGGGGGCGCCGCGCTGTACGGTGCGAATCAAAACCGCCGGGAAGCGTATTGAGCTTGCGTTTTATTCGAAAATCGGTGATAATCGTTATCTGTGCACCTCGACCGAGTCGCCGTATGTTTTTACCGTCGATGCCTGGAAGGCCGAGCGCTACTTCGTTACCGCGAAGGACCTTAAGGAAAAGAAATGACCAAACGCCATCAGGCGGAAGCATCTGTCGCAACCGAGATCCTCGCCACCGCGGGACCAGCGTCGATCGACCTGATCGGCGCCCTCTACGACGCGGGGCTCTCGGGGCTCAGAATTAACAGTTCCCACGGGGACCCCGCGTTTCACGCGCGGGCCATCGAGCTTTCGAGAAAGGCGCGCCCTGAGGCCTATATTATCTACGATATCAAGGGCCCGAAGATACGCCTGGGCGACATTCCCAAACCCTATGTCATCAAGTCGGGCGATCGCATCGTGCTCCGGACCGATATACCCAAGCCCGACGGATCGGATTATCCCGCGGTCGCCGATTTCAGCGGCGGCATTCCCGTAACCTATCCCGAGCTCGACCGCTTCGTAAAGCCGGGCGACCGCATTTATATCGATGACGGCTACGTCGCTCTCAGCGTGGAACGCGCATCGAAGGGCGCCATAGAGTGCGTGGTGCTGTTCGGCGACGTACTGCGTTCGCGCAAGGGGCTTAACCATCCCGATACGGTCGTCGGCTATCCGTACACCATGCCGCAGGACCTCCCCGACCTGGATTTCGCCATACGGCACGGGGTCGATTTCCTCGCCGATTCCTTTACGCGCAATGCCGAGGACGTACGCGAACTGCGCGAACGGCTTTCGGGCACCGGCATCAACATCATCTCCAAGATCGAAAATCCGGAAGGCGTAAACAACTTCGACGAGATACTCAGCGAAACCGATGCGGTGATGGTCGCACGGGGCGACCTCGGTGTCGAAATGGACCCGGTGATGCTCCCGGAGATGCAGAAGGTCATGATAGAGAAGTGCACGCTTGCCGGAAAACCCGTTATCACCGCCACGCAGATGCTCGAGTCGATGATGGAGAACGCGCGTCCAAGCCGCGCCGACGTAAGCGATATCGCGAACGCCCTCTATGACGGCACCGACGTGGTGATGCTTTCAGGCGAAACATCGGTGGGGAAATTTCCCGTGGAGTGCGTCAGGATGATGCGCCGGATCGCGGAGTACGTGGAGGGAACCCGGCGGTATCGCGAGCGCAAGCGCGAGGTGAGGGGCCTTTCAGCGCTTCGCGAGGCTTCCCGCGGCGGCGGCGAATAGCCCGACCGCCGCGCAGTAGAGCCCTGGACCGTACCGCACGGGTGGAATGCGAAGCCAAAGCATCGCCGCGGCGATCAGTATGGCGGCCGCGATCGTAAGCGGCAGCGCGCGTTTGGCCCTGTCCGAGACCAGAATGTACAGCGCGCTCAGGGCCAGAAACGTCGCGGCCACCGCGGGCAGAAGGGGGGCGGCGGCCTTGCCCGCCATGAATTCGAGCGGGAGCCGCAGGCCCTCGATGCCCGCGGTGGAAATACGATACTCTACGTAGTACCAGGGCAGGGCAAGCGATAC
>JADFDB010000239.1 GCA_018263175.1 Spirochaetota bacterium | reverse complement strand
GCTTCGGCGATTACCGTATTGCCGACGTCAATCTCGGACTCTACGACCACGAACATCATGGTGATGAGAACATACAGAAAATGGCCTTCGGAATAATCCGTACCTATCTGCTCCAGCTCGTCGAGTATGGTATCATCGAGCTCAAGGACGACGCGAAGATCAGCGATCGTCTCTCCGCCTCATTTATCGACGACCGCGGGGAGAGGAAAGTGATCGACCATGATCTCAGCGAGATGAAATATCGCCCGCTTCGTGAAATATTGAAATTACCATGAGCAATACGTAAAGAAAGGGATGCGCATGTTGCGCATCCCCGTGTCTCACGGCATTAATGCGTTTACCGTCTCAGCCGGCCTTGCCCATCTTCTGAAGCTCCATGGCCCGAAGCTCCTTGCGAAGTATTTTGCCCACGCCGCTTTTCGGAAGTGTTTCGATAAACTCAACCTGTGTAGGCACTTTGTACTTCGCGAGCTTCTCTTTGCAGTATGCCATCACTTCCTCGGCTGTCATTGATTCCCCTGGTTTCAGCACGACAAAGGCCTTTACCGTCTCGCCCCTGTAGGTGTCCGGAATCCCTATTGCGCATGCCTCCATGATCTTCGGGTGTTCAAACAGGACCTCGTCGATATCGCGCGGATAGATGTTGTAGCCGCCCGCGATAATCATGTCTTTCTTCCGGTCCACGATGCTGAAGTAGCCCTCATCATCAATCTGTCCGATATCGCCGGTGAAAAGCCAGCCGTCGTGTATGGTCTTGGCGCTCTCTTCGGGCATATTATAATAGCCGCTGGTTACCTGCGGGCCCCGAATGAGGACCTCTCCCGGCTCGCCTGCGGGCATTTCCTTTGTGCCGTCGTCAAGATCGACGATTTTCATTTCAGTGTCCGGCAGGGGGAGCCCAATCGAACCGGGTTTTGTCTTTCCGCCCCAGGGATTGATCGTCGCGACCGGGCTCGTTTCAGTCAAGCCATAGCCTTCACAGATCTGTGCTCCGGTCTTCGCCTCGAACTCCTTGATGACGTCGACGGGCAGAGGGGCCGCACCGGAGAAACAGCCCTTGATCGACGAGATATCGTATTTGGCGATATCCGGATGATTGAGCAGGCCGACGTAAATCGTCGGTACCGCCGGGTAGAAATTGATCTTATACTTCTGTATTGCCTGAAGTATCGCGAGCGGTTCGGGCCGGGGGATGAGAACGTCGGTGCCCGCCTTCCAGATGCTGAAGTTCATCACGGTTGTCAGGCCGAAGGAGTGAAAGAACGGCAGTATCCCGGCCATTATGAGTTCGCCCTTGGCGAAATCGGGAAACCAGGACTCTATCTGCTGCACATTGCACGAGAGATTGCTATGGGTGAGCATTACCCCCTTGCTGACGCCGGTAGTGCCGCCGGTGTACTGCAGATTGGCCAGGCTGTTGAAATCGACGCTGATTTTAGGATCGTTGGCGGGATATTTTTTTATGACATCGAGCCACTCGTCTACATTCTCCGTCTTCGGGATGTCCCGGTGCTTATCTTTCGCTACGATCGGCAGGAGCTGTTTTTTAGGAAAGCCGAGGTGGTCTCGAATATGCGCCACGATAATCTTCTTTAGCTTCGTTTTGGCGCGAAGGGCAATCATACGGGGCGCGAGCAGGTCGAGGGTAACCAGCACGGTCGATTCCGAATTGTTGAGCTGATACTCGAGCTCGTGGTCGGTGTACAGTGGATTGTTCATGACCACCACCGCGCCCGCTCTCCACGCACCGTATGAGGCGACGACGATCTGCGGCATATTCGGCAGCAGCATTGCGACCTTGTCGCCGGGTTTCACTCCCATATCGATAAGTGCCGTTGCGAAACGATTCACCATCTCGTTTAGCTTTTTATAGGTGATTTTCGCGTCGAGAAAAACCAGCGCCGGCTTATCCGGAAACTCGGCGGCCGTTTTTCGTAGCGCTTCTGAAACGGTGATCTTTTTGTAGTCGAGGTTTTTGGGTATTCCCCCCGCATACGATTTAAACCAGGTTTTTTCCATATCCAACCCTCCTGAAATAGTGGTGAGCCTCTCTTTTTCCGTTGATCCGACAGTACCCGCGGACCGTCTGCATGATAGAAGAACATATATACAAAGTCAAGAATTTATAGTATCATAACACTATGGCGCTTATATAGTGAGTTGGCACATAACCGGGAATTCAATCGGTTCCCCCCGCCTGAGGCGGGGGAGACAAGATACCCCCCAGGATACGAAACAGGTTTACAGGTATAGAAAAATATCATTATTCAAATCTTCAATATCGGAACCGGCCGCGGGCGCTCTTCACTGTGAGCGTTCGCCTCAAAACACGTCAAATGCCGCCGGCCCGTACTGCGTGCCGAAACACATATCGTCCGACAGCGCAGGGTTTTCAGCTTTTTGGCATATATTCTTGACAACATTTAAAGGGGCTTTTCTGTTAAGGTATTGATCGGTACACCTGAAATTCAACATCAACCCCGCCACGGAGAAT